>JBGQLA010000221.1:0-8800 GCA_041499865.1 Deltaproteobacteria bacterium | reverse complement strand
GAGGACGAAGATGGTGCCGATGGGATGCCCCTCGAAGCCCTCGTGCCCGATGGCCATCGCCAGCGCCACCAGGGCTTCCACCACCTGCGGGCTGAACTCGTCTCCGAGCCCCTGCGTGTCGATGGAGGCCTTCTCCTCGAATCCACGCCCGATCTGCAGCCGCACCACGGTGTCCGGCAGGCGGGACCCGGTGCGGCCGGTGAGGCAGAGCACGTCCTCGCCATCGCGGAGCGCATCGGCGGTGACGGCGGCGACCAGCGCCACTTTCACCTTCTCGATGCGCGAGTAGTCGTAAGGAGGGACGGTGACGCACCTGTACCCCTGTTTGCGGAGGGTCTGCGCCATCTGCTCCTCGCTGACGGCGTAGATGATCTTCTTCTTGATCGGGCGCCCGCGCAGTTCGTCCTTGGAGAGCGGGATGTCGGACACCAGCAACAGGTGGTCCACCGCCGGCCGCGCAGCCAGGGTGAGGATGCTGCGCAGGAACTCGCGATCGAGCTTGCTGTCTCCCATAGTACGGTTCGCCTTGACGGGACCCTAACGGGTTCCTAGTATTCCGCCTCTTTTTTGCCGGTCCTTCACCGGAGCGATCAAACGATGGCAACGAGCCGGGCAGCAGCGTTGCGCGGGGGCAGCACCTTGAACCAGAAGGACTTGAAGCGCTTCAAGAAGATCCTCGAGGAATCGAAGAAGAGTCTGCTCATGAGCGCGCGCAAGACGCTCAGCGAGGAGGCGGCCTTCGACACCGACGATCTGCCCGACGAGATCGATCTCGCTTCGTCGGAGTACACCCAGAGCATGGTGTTCCGGCTGCGCGACCGGGAGAAGTTCCTCCTGAAGAAGATCGACGACGCGCTGGCCCGGATCGAGAACGGGACCTTCGGCATCTGCGAGATCTGCGAGGAAGAGATTTCGCTGAAGCGCCTGGAGGCCCGGCCGGTGACCACCATGTGCATCCGGTGCAAGGAAGAGCAGGAGAAGCAGGAGAAGTCGTTCGGGTAACTTCCGGCCGCCGAAGGCGGCTGGGGGTCCAGTGCGTTCCGGCACGCCGGAACAGGCCGCTTCCTACTGGCGTCGCGGCGCGATCGCGCAGCTCGCCTCGGTGTACTCCGGCAGCAGCTCCCGCATGGGGTTGTCCCCGCACGCCGGGCAGGCCGGATCGCGCGCGTACTTCACCTCGCGGAACTTCTGCTCCAGCGCGTCGTACAGGAGCAGCCTCCCGATCAGGGGCTCTCCCTTCCCGAGCAGCAGCTTCACCGCCTCCACCGCCTGGATCATCCCGATGATCCCCGGCAGCACCCCGAGCACGCCGGCTTCCTGGCACGACGGCGCCAGCTCCGGCGGAGGGGGCTCGGGGAAGAGGCAGCGGTAGCAGGGCCGGCCACCGCCCGGCACGAAGGTGGTCGCCTGCCCGTCGAAGCGGAAGATCGACCCGTGCACGTTGGGCTTCTCCAGGAGCACACACGCGTCGTTCACCAGGTAGCGCGTCCCGAAGTTGTCGGAGCCGTCCACCACCAGGTCGTACTTGGAGAACAGCTCGAGCGCGTTGTCGCGCTGCAGCCGCAGCCGGTGCTCGTCCACCGCCACGTCGGGGTTGAGCGCCTGCAGCGTCTTCTTCGCCGATTCGGTCTTCGCCATCCCCACCCGGTCGGTGGTGTGGAGGATCTGCCGTTGCAGGTTCGACGCGTCCACCACGTCGTCGTCGATGATCCCCAGACGCCCCACGCCCGCGGCGGCGAGGTAGAGCGCGGTCGGCGAGCCCAGCCCGCCCGCGCCGATCAGCAGGACCTTGGACTTGAGCAGCTTCGCCTGCCCGGCCTCGCCGACCTCCGGGATGAGGAGGTGCCGGCTGTACCGCGCGCGCTGCGCCTCCGTGAGCTTGACGGGAACGTCCACCGGCAGGCCGGCGTCCTTCCATGCCGAGAACCCGCCGGCCATGCTGCGGACCTTCGTATACCCCATGTCCTGGAGCGTCTTCGCCGCCAGCAGCGAGCGCGTGCCCCCGGCACAGTAGAGGACCACGTCCGCGTTGCGGTCGGGCACCGCTTCCTCGATGCGCAGCTCGAGAAATCCCCGGGGAACCTGCTTGGCGCCGGGGAGCACTCCGGCGTCGGTCTCCTGCTTCTCCCGGACGTCGACGATGGCGGGCCTGGGTGACTGCCGCGACAGCTCCAGCGGAGTCACCTCCGACACGTGCGACCGCGCGTCCTTGAGCAGATCAGATTTCGTCTTCATGGTCGGCATCTTAGCTCATACTGCGGCGCGTCAAGAGAGCTTGTGCGCTACCTGGCGGCTGCACATCCTGTTTGCACTGGAGGGGGGATGCACGAGATGCCGCCGGGTTCCATCCTGCGGCGCGCGGGGCCACTGATGCTCGCGCGCCTCGGGGTCGCAGCCTTTACGTTCGCCATCCCGCTGGTGCTGGCGCGCGTGCTGCTCCCGGCCAGCTACGGGACGTTCAAGCAGGCGTGGTTGCTCTCGAATACCCTGTGCCTCGTCCTTCCCCTGGGGCTGAACCAGAGCCTGGTCTACTTCGTCCCCCGCGAGCCGGAGAAGAAGCGGCTCTGGGAATCGCACGCTCTCCTGCTCACCACCCTGCTGGGAGCGCTCGCCGGCGTGCTGCTGCTCGTCTTCGGACCGCTCGCCGCCTCGGCGTTCCACAACCCGGAGCTCGCGCAGGTGATCCCGCTGGTGGCGGCGTTCACGGCGTTCAAGCTCGCGGCGTCCTCCTTCGACCTCGCCTGGATGGCGGAGGGGCGAATCAAGGCGAGCGCCGTCGTCCGCGTTGCCTCCGAGGTCTTCTATACGGTCTGCATGCTCGCCGGCGCGCTCGCCACGCAGACCGTGGCAGGCGCTTTTGCGGGCGTGGTGATCGCCACGTCCGTCAAAGCGGTGGCCTGCTGGATCGCGCTGGGGCGCGGCCTGCGGATCTCGCGCCCGGAGCTGCGCCGGCAGCTGGCGTACGCGCTTCCCTTCGGCGCCGCGTTCGCGCTGGTGATCCCGCAGCAGCAGTTCCACAGCTACCTGGTGAGCGCGAGCGTCACCGCCGCGGCCTTCGCGGTGTACAGCGTGGGCTGCTTCCAGCTCCCGATCGTCGACATGCTCTACTCGCCGGTCTCGGAGATCCTGCAGCTGGGGATCGCCGAGCACGACGCCCGCCACGACAACGCCGGCGCGCTGGCCCTGTTCCGGGAAGCGGTGGCAAAGCTCTCGTTCGTGTTCATCCCCAGCATGGCGCTCCTGGGGATCGTCGCGCCCACGCTGATCCAGTTCTTCTTCACGGACCGTTACCTGGGCGCCGTTCCCATCTTCCGCCTGGCGATCGTTTCCATCCCCATGGCGGCGCTGCCGCTCGACGGAGTGATGCGCGCCCGCGCGCAGAACAACTTCATGTTCCGGGTCAGCGTGCTGAAGGTGGTCCTCACGGTGCCCCTGGTCTGGGCGGGATTGCGCCTGTTCGGACCGATCGGCGCGCTCGGCGGATGGATCTGCGCCGAGGAAACCTGCCGGATGATCTTCCTGTACCAGGCGTCGCGCCTGTTCGGGACCACCATCTTCGGGGCCTTGCCCCGGGAGCTCTGGATCCAGGCTGCGGCCGCCGCCGTCGCTTCCGGCCCGGGAGCGCTGGCGCTGCACTTCGCCGGAGGGCCGCTGCTAATCCAGCTCTGCGTCGCCGGACTGGTCTTCGCCATCGTCTATCTCGCGCTGCTGCGCGCTCTCGGCGTGCTGCCTCCGGTCCGCACCTGGATCCCGGCGAGAAGGGCAGAGTTGCTCTCGATACGGGAGGCTGCGTGATGGAAGTCGCGTACGTCAACTATGGCAACCAGAGCGGCGTGACGCCGAACGTGGCCCGCGCGCTGACGGCGCTGGGACACCGGATCGTCCCCGTCGATCCCACCGGGGTCCTCGCGCTGCGCGCTCCGCGCACCCGCTTGCCGCGTCCCACGCCGCGGGTGCTGCTCTCGCTGGCTGCGAGCGCGCTGCGGCATGGCCCGCAGCTGATGCACCACCGGTGGAACACGGTGTACGCGTACGACCAGCACACCCGGAGCGCGGGCGCGCTGCTGGACGCGCTGGCCCATCCTCCCGACGTCGTCCTGCAAAACGGAGCGCTGTTCGCTCCCGGGCAGCCGTCGCGGTTCCCGTACGTGCTCCTGCTCGACAACACCTGCCTGCTCGCGGAACGCCAGCCGCCGGTCCCGGAAGCGTACATCGGCCCGCACATCGAGTTCGGCAAGGCCTGGCTCGAGCGCGAGCGCGACGCGTATCACCGGGCGGAAGCGATCGGCACCTTCTCCCGGCTGGTGCGCGACTCGCTGATCGAGGACTACGGCGTGCCGCCGGCGCGCATCGAGGTGGTCGGGGCGGGCGCGAACATCGTCCCGAAGTCGGAGCCGCAGCGCGACGACGACGGGCGCACACTGGTGTTCGTGGGCAAGCACGGCTGGCGCCGCAAAGGCGGTCCGGTGCTGCTCAAGGCCTTCGCCATCCTGCGCAAGACGCGCCCGGACCTTCGCCTGCTGCTCGTCGGACCGACCGAACCGATCGAGAGCGCTCCAGGGGTGACGAATCTCGGAATCGTTCCCTTCGAAGCGGTGGAGCGCCTCTTCTCCCTGGCGACGGTCTTCGTCCTTCCGACGCTGCGGGAGCCGTTCGGGATCGCCTTCCTCGACGCGATGCTCTGCAAGGTCCCCTGCGTGGGTACGCAGGTCGGCGCGGTCCCGGAGATCCTGGGCGACGCCGGAGTCTGCGTTCCCCCCGCCGATGCGGAAGCGCTGGCTGCTGCCATCGCCGCGCTGCTCGAAGATCCGTCGCGCCGCGCCGCAATGGGAGAAGCCGGCCGTGACCGCGTCCTCGACGGCGGCTACCTCTGGCCCGAGGTCGGCAGCCGCCTCTCGGCCCTGCTGCACAAGGCCGCCCCCCACCGCCGGGCCGCCTGATTCGCCTGATTCGGGGACACAATACGTATTTCGAAATTTGCGCCTGCCTCAGGCGATCCACGCCCCGGCGACGAGCGAGAGCGTGTACGCGGTGGTGATCGTCCAGGCGGTGAAGAGCGACACGGGGAAGAACCAGTCTCGGAGGTCCTGCATGGCGTTGCTCCTTTCGCCGTGCCTGTAGAGCGAACTCCATGCCAGCGCGCTGTCGAGGGAGAGATGCATCGAAGATGGCGCTGCTGCGGGAAAGCGCGTCCCACAAACGAACAGGGCTTGCGGCCCGTGCGAGCCGCAAGCCCTCGAAAAACGCCGAGCACAGACCTACGCGCGGCGGCGGCGCAGCGCGAACAGCGCGAGCACCGGGACCGCGAGCCAGAGCGACTGCATCCCCGTGCTCGAGCAGCCCCCGCCGGTCTGCGCGACGCCCGCGACCTGCGGCTGCTGCGCGCCGGCCGCCGGATCGCCGCTCTGCTGCAGGTCCTTGCCGAGCGCGTGCAGGATCAGCCCGGCCAGCTCGGCGCGCGCGTTGTCCACGGCGGCGGGGCTTGTGGTGGCCTGGAAAGTCTTCGGGAAGACGCCCGCCGCGATCGCCTTCGCCTGCTCGCCCAGCCCGAGCTTCTTCGCCAGATTGAGCAGTTCGTAGTCCTCCATGCCGTCGCGGATTTCCTTCAGGCGCAGCGACTCCACCGGGATCTCCGTCTGCCCGCCGATCTTCGCCGGCGTTCCCGGGTAGAAGAGGGTGCCGTCGCCGGTTCCGCCGAAGGCGGTCTGGTTCACCCAGGGATCGCCGTCGAAGAACGCGTTGGTGGTCTCGTAGTAGAGCTCGCCCGTCATGTCGTAGGTGAACGACAGCCACTCCATCGCGCGGTTTCGCGTCGCGTCCGAGTCGATCGCGTACGTGGGCCAGCCGGTCTCGGCGGATCCATCCATGCCGCCGCCGACGCCGCTGCAGCCGAACGACATGCAGCTCTGGTACCACCAGGTGTCGGCGCCGAACTTCGCGCGCTGTGTGCCGGCCAGCGTGGTGCCCGCCTTGCCTTCGACGAAGTTGACCACCGGGACGAAGAGATCGATGCCGCTGACGCCGTGGCTCTGCGCGTCCCAGGTGGTGGTGGTCACCAGCGTGGGCATGGCGGGGTCGCCGGCGTGGACTTCGGCGACGCGGCCGGGGATGTCCGACCACTGGCAGGTGAGGGGCGGCTCATCGCAGACGTAGTCGAACAGCTTGGTCTCGTTCCAGCCCTTCGCCTTGAAGTGCCTCGACCAGGCGCCGACCACGGCGGCCTTGGTGGCGCCGTTGACGCTCACCGAGCTCAGCTTCGCGCCCTTCAGGCGGGTGTCCGCGGTGCCGTCGAGGAACGGGCCGACGTACTGATCGAAGCTGCCCCAGTTCTCGTTCCCCGAGGCGTCCACCGTCGAGGTGAAGAACGGCTGGTGGATGCTGACGTGGTTGTCGAGCGCGGCCTGCACGTAGCGCGCGCGCAGCTTCAGGTCGTTGTCGCCGCCGCCGCAGCTCGCGTCCCCGTGGCCGGCGCAGGGGCCGTTCCAGGCCATCCCGAAAGCGGTGCGCAGCGTGGAGGTGGAGGGCACGTCGAAGTCCCACACCGTCAACTCGACGGGGACGTCCTGGGTGACGCCGCCGCTGACGTGCAGCGTGCCGGTGTACTTGCCCGCCGGCGTGCCCTGCGGGGCGTGGATGTCCACCAGCACCGCGCGGCTCTCGTTCGCCGGCACGTCGAAGGGAAAGGCGTTGCGCTTCTCGCCCGCGATCGGGTCCACGTCCGGCACCAGCGCGTCCGGCCAGACGCCCGCGGCGCCGTCGCCGCCCGTCTGCTGGGAGACGTTGATCAGCGCCTCGCGGTAGAGGACCACGTCGCGCCCGGAGATGGAGTGGCCCGCGCCGTCCTTCAGCGCGTCCAGGCTCATCGAGACGCCGGAAGCCTGGCCGGTGATCACCACCTGGAAAGACTCGAACTCGTTCTTCGCGGCGGCGAGCTTCGCGGCCGCGGTGGAACCCGCCGGGGGCTGGACGTTCGGGCGGACCTTCTGTGCGGCCGGCGCGACCCAGACCTGGGCGGCGGATGCGGAACCGGCGGCGAGCAAAGCGACGAGCAGGGGGAGCGTTTTCAAAATGAGGCCTCCTTGGTTGGCTGCTTCCCGGAACGGCGGGTGCTGTCCGTTCCGGATGCCGAACTGAGAGGCCGTGCCGCTTATTGCACAGCCGGTGTGCTGCTCCATGCGCCGAGCGGGGTGCTTGTCGGGTCAGCGGGGACTTGCGGGGACGCATTCCTACCCGTCGGCACCTGAGCTGCTGCGCAGAGCACAGCAGTGCGATCCCCTCGGAAGCACGGCCTGCCGCCGAATCGTCGGTGATCGGCCGGCACGGCGCCCTTTCGGACGTGGAAGGAAAGACGGGGCAGGTGCTCTCCGGATTGGCTGGCCCCCGGCAAGAGGCGCTGCCGCGAGTGGCCCCTTCTCGGTCGCTGAGGCGCCTTGCCCTTCGGTTGGAGGTGTCTCCTACCGGACGCTCCCGGGGGGCAGCGCGGCAAGCGGGCGATGCATAGTTTGGCTCGCGTGCAGACCGCTACATGGCAAGCCGTTCCCGAGGTCGCGGCGCGCAGGTGGCAGGCGGAGAAGGCCGCGCAACTCGCCTTCTTCGCGACCGCGCTGTTCGCCGCCCAGCTCTACATCTCGCCGGCGCAGTGGTTCCCGGTCCTGGAACCGGTGCACCACGCCGCCATCCTCTCGGTGGTGGGGCTCGCGGCGTTGCTCGTGCGCCGGGTGCTCACCAACCAGCCGCTGTGGTTGGGGTGGCGGACGGCGCTCCTCGCCGTCTACGTGGGGACGGCGGTGCTCTCGCCGATGTGGTCGATCGCGCCGCAGTCGTCGGCGGCCGGCGCCCTCGAGGTGGCGAAGCACCTGCTGTTCTTCATCGCGGTGGCGAACGCCATCAATACGCCGCGCCGGGTGCGCATCGCGCTCGCGCTGTACGCGATCGCGGCGATCGCGCCGGGGTGGGGCACCTTCAACAACTACATCCACGACGAGCTGCTGGTGGAAGGCTTCCGCGGCCGCTGGCTCGGCGTGATGGCCGACCCGAATCACGACGCCATGGCCCTGGTCGGCGCGCTTCCCATCCTGCTCTTCCTCACCAGCGGGCGCGGCCACGGCATGGCGCTGCGCATCGCCGGCGCGCTGGGCAGCGTGGCCTGCGTCGCCGGCATCATCGCCACGCACTCGCGCGGCGGCTCCCTGGGCCTGGCGGTGGCGGTGCTGCTCTTCGCGCTGCTCTCGAAGCGGAAGGCGATCGCCTCGATGCTGGTGATGGTCGCTGCTGCGGGCACGATGATCTTCGCGCCGGCGAGCTTCTGGGAGCGCAACGAGACTTCCACGCTCGGCGCGGAGGACCTCTCCATCGAGGGACGCCTGCAAGCGTGGCAGGTGGCCGGACGCGCGTTCCGGGAAAACCCGGTCCTGGGCGTGGGGGAGAGCGCGTTCCTCGAGGCGTGGAGCCAGTACGCGCCGATGGATTCGGACCGGCTCTTCGGTCACCGGTACGTGGCGCACAACCTGGTGCTGGAGGTGCTGGCGGACCTCGGCCTGGTGGGTCTCTTCGGCCTCGCGGGATTCATCGGCATCTGTCTCTGGTCCGCGTGGAGGGTGAGGCATGGCGAGCTGGGAGGTGAAGCCCGGGCGGTGCTCGCCGCGTTGATCGGGTACCTCGTGTGCCAGATGTTCTCGGGGTACTCCACCAGCTGGTTCCTCTACGCCTTGTGCGGATTCGCGACCTGCTGCGACGCGTGGGGGAAGCGCACGGCGGAGCCGGAGACGGTGTGAACGAGCCGGTCGGCGTGCTTCGGCTC
>JBGQLA010000220.1:0-8806 GCA_041499865.1 Deltaproteobacteria bacterium | reverse complement strand
TCCAGGCCAACGGCTACCGCATCGTCCCGGTGCGGCCCGGCGGAGGCGAGATCCTGGGCGAGAAGGTCTACGCGCGGCTCTCCGACGTGCCTTTCGCGGTCGACGTGGTGGACCATTTCCGCCGCAGCTCCTACCTCGGCGCCCACCTCGACGAGGCGATCCGGCTTCGCGTGCCCGCCGTGTGGATGCAGGAAGGCTGCATCGACGAGGCAGCGGCGCAGCGGGCGAAAGATGCCGGGCTGGTGGTGGTGATGGATCGCTGCATGCTGAAGGAGCACCGCAAGGCCGCACTCGGCTCCTCGGTCCCTCCGCCCTGATTCGATTGACAGCGCGGCCCCGCGCTGATTCAAGGCGCGGGTGGGCAAGGTCGTGGTCGCGGTCCTGGTGGCGCTGCCCGCCTTGATCCTTCGCCTCTCGGGCGCGCACCTCCGCCCCGGCCCGGCCATCCTCGTCTTCGGTTCCGCGGTGGTGGCCTGCGCCTTCCTCCTGGTGTGGGCCGCGGAAGCGGCGCACCACGACATCTCCGGCAGCCTCGCCACCGCGCTGCTGGCGGTGATCGCGGTGCTGCCCGAATACGCCGTCGACCTCTTCTTCGCCTGGAGCGCGGGACACATCCCCCAGAACGCGCACTACGCGGCCGCGAACATGACCGGCAGCAACCGGCTCCTGCTCGGGCTGGGGTGGCCGTTCGTGGTCCTCCTCTTCGTCATCGGCGCCCGCGGGCGCGGCGAGCGGCAAAGCGGAATCGTGCTCCGCCCCGGGCGGCGGGTGGAGCTGGGCTTTCTCGCCGCGGCGAGCATCTACTCGCTGGTCGTTCCGTTCACCCGGCGGATCGCCTGGTACGACTCGGTGGTGCTGCTGGCGATCTTCGCCGCCTATCTCTGGCGCGCCGCGCAGGGGGAGCGCGAGGAGCCGGAGCTGATCGGCGTCTCCAGGCAGATCGGCGACCTTCCCCGCGCCCGCCGGCGGACCGCCATCGCCGCCCTGATGCTCGCCGCCACCGCCTTCGTGATCGCCGCCTCCGCGCCGTTCGCGCAGGCGCTGGTGGAGGGCGGCCGCGAGCTGGGGATCGACGAGTTCCTCCTCGTGCAATGGCTCGCTCCGCTCTCCTCCGAGTCGCCGGAGATGCTGGTGGCGGCGGTCCTGGCGCTGCGCGGCCACCAGGACACCGCGCTGGGCACGCTTTTGGCGGCGAAGGTGAACCAATGGACGCTGCTGGTCGGCAGCCTCCCCATCGCCTACGCCATCGGCGGGGGCGGCAGCGGCGGGATCGTCCTAGACGCGCGGCAGACGGAGGAGTTCATCCTCACCGCCGCGCAGACCGTGCTCGGATTCGCGGTGCTGGCGGATCTCCGCCTGCAGCTCTGGGAATCGCTGGTCCTGCTCCTGCTCTTCCTCCTGCAGTTCCCCTTTCCGCAGCCCGAGGTGCGGATCGGGTTCGCCGCCGCGTACGCCGCGCTCGCGGCCGTGCTCCTGGTGCGGCGGCGGCGCGAGCTGCCGGGGATCGTCCGAGCGGCGTTCAGGCCAGCAGCTTCGCCGCAGGCGTGAACGGCGCGTCGCTCTCCACCAGGCGGGCGGCGGCATCGGCATCGACGGCGGCGCTGAAGAGGTGGCCCTGCACGTATTCGCAACCCAGCCGGTTCAGCACCTGGGCCTGCTGCGCCGTCTCCACTCCCTCGGCGACCACCTCCACGCCCAGGTTCTTGCCCAGGGCGAGGATGGTCTCCACGATCCGGCGGTTCTTCTCGTCGCTCCCCATCGACTGCACGAACGAGGCATCGATCTTGAGGACGTCGATGGGCATCCGGTGCAGGTAGGAGAGCGAGGAGTAGCCGGTCCCGAAGTCGTCGATCGCCAGCTTGAGCCCGAGCTGCCGCAGCCCGTGCAGGCACCGCCCCGCCGCCGCTTCGTTCTGCACCAGCGCGCTCTCGGTCAGCTCCAGGCGGAGCAGGCGCGGATCGAACCCCGTGCCGTGGAGCACCTCGCCGACCTGCTGTACCAGATCGGGCTGGAGGATCTGCCGGCCGCTGACGTTCACCGCCAGCGACAGGCCCGGCCAGCGCGGCCGCAGCCGCTGCAAGCTGCGCATCTGCCGGCAGGCTTCTGCCAGCACCCAGCGCCCGACCACGCCGATGACGCCGGTCTCCTCCGCCACCGGGATGAACTCCAGGGGAGGCACCAGCCCGCGCTGGCGGTGCTGCCAGCGCACCAGCGCCTCGAAACCGGCGATCCGGCCGGACTGCAGGGCGACGACGGGCTGGTAGCGCACCCGCAGCTCGCCGCGATCCACGGCGCGGCGCAGGTCGTTTTCCAGCTGGAGCACCGCCACCGCGTGGTCGTGCATGGTGATGTCGAACACCGCGTGCTTGGCGATCCCGTTCGCCTTGGCCCGGTACATGGCGGTGTCGGCGTCGCGCAGCAGGTCCTCGGGTCGCTGGTCGGCCACTCCTCCGAGCGAGATCCCGATGGACGCGCCGGTGAACACCTCCTGCCCGGCGATCTCGAAGGGCTGCGCGAGCTCGCGGTGCACCCGGTCCGCCACCCTCCCCGCCGAGGCGGCGTCGTCCACTCCTTCCACCAGCACCGCGAACTCGTCGCCGCCCAGCCGGGCCACCGTGTCGCCGGCCCGGCGGATCCGCTCCAGCCGCCCCGCGATCGCCACCAGGAGCTGATCGCCGGCCCGATGGCCCATCGAGTCGTTCACCAGCTTGAACCGGTCGAGGTCGAGGAAGAGCACGGCGAACGCGCCTCCGGACCTCCCCCGCGCCCGCGCCTGGGCGTGCCCGAGCCGCTCCATGAACAGCGCGCGGTTGGGGAGCCCGGTGAGCGCATCGTAGAACGCCGCGCGCCACAGCTTCTGCTCGGCCCGGAGGCGCTCGGTGACGTCGTTCGCGATCACCAGCCTCGCCTGCCGTCCGGCGAACAGCAGCGCGTGCGAGGTGATCTCCACGTCCATCGACTCGCCGGTCGCCTTGTGGTGGCGCCAGATGCTGGGCGCATCCGATTCGCTCTGGCCGTCGGGGAGCCGCCCCTCGCGCAGGGCCAGCTCGTGCTCGGGCCCCACTCCGGCAATGGTCATGTCGGCGAACCGCTCGCGGCTGTACCCGTAATGGTCGACGGCCGCCTGGTTCACCGCCAGGAAGCGCAGCGTCTCCTGGTCGTAGACCCACATCGGCAGGGGGCTGGCGTCGAACAGCAGGCGGTACCGCTCTTCGGACGCGCGCAGCGCCTCGAGCGTGCGCGCGCTCTCGCACACGTCCAGCGTCGATTGCTCCTCCAACGGGCCCCCCCGCTCGACGCCAATGCCTCGGCGGCGATGCGCGGAGTAGAACGCGCGAAGCCGCCCGGATCAACGTCGGACAAGGTGGGAGATCAGGCGACCTGCTCTTCCAGGCCCATGACCGGCAGCAGGCTCTCTTGAAGGGCGTGCAGCTCGTCCTCGGCGCGCGGCTGCACCACCTCGCAGGCGTCGGCCTCGGCCAGGACCTTGCGCACCAGCTGCTGGTTGAGCGCGTGGCCCGACTTCACCGCCGTGAGCTGCCCGATCACCGGCATGCCGATCAGCGAGAGATCGCCGAGCGCATCCAGGATCTTGTGCCGGACGAACTCGTCCGGATAGCGCAGCCCTTCGGGGTTGAGGATGTTGAAGTCGTCGACCACCACCGCGTTCTCCAGCGAGCCGCCCCGGGCCAGCCCGGCGCGGTGGAGGTGCTCGACGTCGCGCTTGAACCCGAAGGTCCGGGCCCGGGCGATGTCTTTCTGGAACGACTTCTCGTTGAGCTCCAGGCGGTAGCTCTGGTCGGAGATCAGCGGGTGGTGGAAGTCGATGGTGTAGTGGACCGCGAACCTGCCGCGCGCGGGCGAGAGGCGCGCGAGCTTGCCGTCCTCGCTGACGCTCACCGCCTTGCGGACCATCAGGTACCGGCGTGGAGCGCGCTGCTCGTGGATCCCGGCTTCGCGGACCAAGGCGACGAAAGGCTCCGAGCTGCCGTCGGCGATGGGGATCTCCGGCCCTTCCACCTCGATGCGCGCGTTGTCGATCCCGCAGCCGGAGAGCGCCGCCAGGAGGTGTTCGACGGTGCCGATGCGGACCGGCCCGCGCCCGAGCGAGGTGTTCAGGTTCGTGTCGACCACGAACTCCGAGAGCGCCGGGATCTCCACGCCGCGGCTGGTGAAGACGATGCCGCTGTCGATGGAGGCCGGCGCCAACGTGAGCCGGACGCGCTCGCCAGAGTGAAGGCCGACACCGGACATCGCCGCGCGCTGCTTGAACGTTCTCTGGCGAAACGGATGGAGATCCATGCCTTGCGCGCTCCTCCGGAAGGTGCAGAAGCAACTGCGATTCAGCAACAACCGTGCCGGGGGAGGCCCAGCAGCATCTAAATGTAGTGACTCTGCGGGGATGGCGCGCGCGGTCACGTGCCCGTCAGGCGCGGGCGGTGGTTCAGCTCCTGTGGCACTACGACACCCATGTCGCAGTGCAGGATAAACAGGGGCCTCCCTTACCGTCCCTTCTCCACTTTGGCAAGCGCTTCCCGGTACATTGCCTCGTCAATCGGTATCTTTTGCAGCTCCGTGCGGCGGGAAACCAGGTCCAAAGCCCGCTCGAGAATCTCCGCAAAGCGCTGGCAATCGTCGCGCAACCGCGCGATCCGGATCTGCGTGCTTTCGCCGCGGCGGCCCGACCACCCCTCGAGAAGGTCGAGGAACCGGTCGAAGAGCTCCCGGTCGGAGTGGCGCAAGAGCTGGTAGCCCACGTCGCGGAACTCGGTGGCGTACCGCCGCAGCGGCTCGGCCTCGTCCGGAGTGGCGGCGGGCTGCTCCAGGGCTGCGGCGGTGTAGCGGCACATCTCGCGGAACACCCAGAGGTCCTTGCGGAGCCGTTCGCTCTGGTCGGTGCGGGCCGCATCGTCCTCGAAGAGCGCGTAGTGCCCCATCGCGGGATCGAGCGCGTTGGCGAGGATACCGACGCATTCCTTCGTCGCCTCGACCAGCTTGTCGCGCTGGAAGTCGAGCTGCGCCCGGTCGGTGAGCGGCTGCGCCAGAAGCGGCGGGACCTCGGCCAGCACGTCGCGGATCTTCTGCGCCGCGGCCCTTCCCGCCGCCGCCGCGGGCCCGTCCGGGAACATCCGGGGGAGATCCGTTTCCAGGTACGCCACCAGCGCCTGCAGCTCGCTGCGCACCAGCGCCAGCACGACCAGCACGCGCCGGGTGTGCGGGACCGGCGGCGAAGGGACGTAGCGGAGCGATCGCAGCGCGCGGAACGAGGCCAGCAGCCCGAGCGCGAACGCCTTGCGCTTCTTCTCGTCGTCGAGCAGCCGCAGCGCTTCCAGCAGGAGCACGGATCCGATGCGGTCGTACTCGGCGCGGAACTCCAGCGCCGCCGGCGGGCAGAAGTAGCGGGAGACGAAGAGCTCGTGCTGCAGCGCGCGGCCCACGTCGAGGAAGAGGGACTGCGGCGCCGACTCGACGCGCAGCAGGTGATCGAGGATGCCCTGGTGCGCCACCAGGCCGGTGCGAAGCAGGAACAGCGACTCCTCCGGCGTCCGCTGCTCGCGCATCTCCGCGCCCATCTTCGCGCGCACCCGGTCGTCGGAGAGGGAGCCCTTGACGAAATCGCGGAAGAGCAGCGCCTGCTCCTTCTGCTGCTCGATCAGCTTGTGGGCGAGATGCACGCTGCGGTGCACCGCATCGCGCGTCGCCTTCAGCTCCTCGCGCCAGTCGCGCTCCGCGGCGGGCTGGGCGTCGCCGAAGAGGTTGCGGAGGTTGAAGAAGCGGTCGATGCCCCGGAGCAGCATCTCCAGCTCGAAGAGGATCTCCTCGCGCCCGCTGATCTCCAGGCTCCGCACCCAGCGCTCGCGCTCGGCGAGGTAGACGCCGCGCACCCGCTGCGAGTCGCGCATCAGCTCGAAGAAGAAGTCCTGCGCGAAGGAGCGCTTGTCGAGCGCGGAGGACATCAGAGCAGCGATCCCTGCAGGCCCGCCGGGGCTTTCCTGCCCAGGTGCTCGAACGCGCGCTGGGTGGCGACGCGGCCGCGCGGCGTGCGCGCGAGATAACCTTCCATCAGCAGATACGGCTCGTAGACGTCTTCCAGCGTGTCGGAGCGCTCGCCCGCGGAGGTGGCCAGGGTCTCGAGCCCCACCGGACCTCCCCCGAACTTGTCGATCAGCGAGACGAGGATCTTGCGATCCATCGCGTCGAGCCCCGCCGCGTCCACCTCCAGGCGCAACAGGGCGCGATCGGCGACCCCTTTGCTCACCCGGCCGTCCCCCTCCACCTCGGCGAAGTCGCGCACGCGCCGCAGCAGGCGGTTCGCGATCCGCGGCGTGCCCCGCGATCTGCGGGCGATCTCGCGGGCGCCGCCTTCCTCCAGGCGCACGGAGAGCTTCTCCGCGGAGCGGCGGACGATCTCCTGAAGGTCGTCGGCCGGGTAGTAATCGAGGCGGCTGACGATCCCGAATCGGTCGCGCAAGGGCCCCGTCAGCAGCCCGGTGCGGGTGGTGGCGCCGATCAGCGTGAACCTCTTCAGCGGCAGCTTCAGCGCCCTTGCGCCGGCGCCGTCCCCGATCACGATGTCGAAGGTGAAGCTCTCCATCGCCGGGTAGAGGTTCTCCTCGATGGCCGGGTTCATCCGGTGGATCTCGTCGATGAACAGAACGTCATTGTCGGCGAGATTCGTCAAGATTCCCGCCAGGTCGCCCTTGCGCTCCAGCGCGGGGCCGGAGGTGACGTGGATCTGCGCGCCCAGCTCGTTGGCGATCACGTGCGCGAGCGAGGTCTTGCCCAGGCCGGGCGGGCCGCAGAAGAGGACGTGGTCGAGGGGCTCCTTGCGCGCGGCGGCTGCTTTGACGAAGACCTTGAGGTTGTCGATCAGGGCGCGCTGTCCGACCACCTCGGCGAAGTTGCGCGGGCGCAGCGTGAGGTCGAAGCGCGCGTCGTCGCCGGCAGCGGAGGAGGCGGTGGGGCGTTCGTCGAGCGGTTCTTCGCGCATCCCGGCAGCCAAGGTACCACAGCGTGCAGGTTCGCTTGGTGAACAGAGGCGGCGCGCGGAGCACTCGACGCCAGAAGCGCCTGCTAGAGCGGCCCCGCAGGCGATTCTCGCTTGGCGAGGTACACACACATGCGCTCCACGGTTCTCTTTCGCGACCTGACGCGCGCGGCGATCTGCGCCGCGTTCGCGCTGGCGGTGAATGCAGGGTGCAAGACGTCCAGCGCGAGCGGCGCCGCATCGAGCGGGTCCGACGCGGACGGCGGGATGATGATGGGCGCCGGCGGCGGGATGATGGGCGACGGCGGGATGATGATGGGCGCCGATGGCGGGATGATGGGGATGGACGGCGGCGGGATGATGGGGATGGACGGCGGCGCGGCGGGAAGCATGGCGCACGACATCGGCCAGGGCGCCGGAACCGCGGCCGGCAATGTCGCATCGGGTGCGGAATCCGCGGCGCACGGCATCGCCGACGCGGGCGCGGCGGCCTACGGGGCGGCGTCCAGCGCAGCGTCCGGCGCGGCGACCACGGCGGCGGATGCGGCGCGCGATGCAGCGAGCGGCGCCCGCTCCGGGGCTGCTTCCGCAATGGACGGCGGCACCTCGACCGGAGCGGTGAGCGAGACACCGGGAACACCGGATGCCGGCACAGTGGGCACGCCGGAGACCGCGAGCACGGGCGGCGGGCAGCTCAACGACGCGCAGATCGCGGCCATCGCGGTGGCGGCGAACCAGGTCGACATCGAGGCGGGTCGCGCGGCGAAGAGGAAGACGAAGAACGCCCAGGTGAAGAAGTTCGCCAACGACATGATCCGCGACCACGGCTCCGCCAACAAGCAGGCGGCGGCGCTGGTGAAGAAGCTGGGCGTCACGCCGGAAGAGAACGACACGTCGCGGGCGATCACCCAGGGCGGCAAGGACAACCTGGACAACCTCAAGTCGATGAAGGGAAAGGAGTTCGATCGCGCGTATGCCGAGCACGAGGTGGCCTACCACCAGGAAGTGTTGAGCGCCCTCGACGAGAAGCTGATCCCCAACGCGCAGAATGCCGAGCTGAAATCGCTGCTGCAGAGCGTTCGGGCGGTGGTTGCGCAGCATCTCGACCACGCGTCGTCGCTGGCCGATTCGCTCTCGAAGTGAGGTCGCTTCGCTTCAGCGCGGCGGCGCTGGCGCTGCTCTGGATCGGCGCCGCCGAGGCGAAGACGCACCTGATCGTCGCGCGCGGGGTCGCCTGGGACCCGAAGACGCTCGTAGTGGCCCGCGGCGATACGGTCGAGTGGAAGAACGTCGACGTGGTCCCACACAACGTACGACAGGACAAGCATCTCTTCTGGTCGAAGGATCTTCCTCCGGGGACGTCGTTCCGCTGGAAAGCGACGAAGCGCGGGACGTGGCCTTACAAGTGCACGCTGCATCCGGAGATGACTGGCACGCTCAAGGTCAAGTGAGGGGAATGCCCGTCTCTTGTGAGACTGGGCCAGAGGTGATTCGGGCTGAACGGCATTCTCGGACTGGGCCAGGCAAGGAACACGGAGCGCGGAGAAGTTGAAAAACGCCGCGGCATGACGCGCGCAATTAGCCGGTGGGGTGCGTGGCCAGTGCGCCGACGCGTCGCAAAGCCATTCCGGGTACACGGTCCACCGGCAGTAGACATCCCGGCGGTTTGTGTAGTGTCGGCGCCTCGCCATGCACCCCGCCGGCGTCTTGGAGAACGATACAGAAGTCGTCGGAGTCTCGTTCTTCAACTCGTCCCGGGGCGGGACGCGACGCGTCATGGAGCGCGTCTCACGGGGACCCGGCGATGAGGCGGAGGGC
>JBGQLA010000219.1:0-8821 GCA_041499865.1 Deltaproteobacteria bacterium | reverse complement strand
CGTCCCGGCGCCCGTGAGCACCGCGGCGCGCAGCCGCGGCTCGCGCTCCAGCGCCTCCACCGCGCGCTCCAGGTCCTCCAGCGTGGCGCGGCCGAGCGCGTTCGCGGGCGGCGAATCGATGGTGACCAGCGCGACGAGATCTGATCCCACCGGATCGAACCGCACCCGCACGGACTTCCCGTCGAAGAAGCGCGATCCCCAAGCCTCGTACACTTGCCGCGCGCTGTGCGCGCCGTCGAGAGCCCGGGTGGCGCCGACGCGCATGGCGAGCGTCCCCGAGTGCCGGTTCTCGTGCATCGCCTGGTGCGCCTCGGCCGTCTCGTCCCAGCCGTGCAGCGCCGGCGCATGGACGCGCAGCGCGCCGCCGTCGATCAGCCGCACCACCTGCTCCGCCTGGTGCGCGTTGGACAGGTGGCTGCCGAGGATGGAGAAAGCAGGGAAGAGGATCCGCTTCTGGTGCATCCAGACGTTCGGCGCATAGAAGGAGAAGCGCTGCCCTTCGCCGGGTTCGAGGAACACGATCGCGCCGGTGAACGGGCGCGCGAGAAAGGCGCTGACGCCCAGCGTGTCCTGCCCCGCGCGCTCGACCACCAGATCCGGATACCCTCGCGGATTGTCCGCCGTCGCCAGGATCCTCCCGATGGCCTGGCCGAACGGCTTGAGCGTGTAGTCCTGGTACTCGCGGAACCCGTCCGGGTCCTGCTCGCTGTCCGGCATCGTCGCGGGCCAGCGGAACCCGGGGCTGCGGGCGAGGGTCTCGATGCTGACGGCGCCGTAGACCCGATGCCTCTCCTGGATGCGCGCCGCCTGCGCGTCCTTGCGGGTCACGGCCACCACCCGCGCGCCGGCCCGCAGGGCCGCCTCGATGGCGTCGGCGGCGACGGGATCGTCCGCGGCCTCGCCGCCGGCGTAGACGAGCACGCCGTGGTTCGGCCGCAGCCCGGCGCGCCGGAACATCTCCTTCGCGGGCGCGGCCCCCGGCTTGCCGAGGAACGCCAGCGTGTACCCGCTGGTGGCGCCGTAGAACACCAGCCGCCCGCCCGGACCGAGCAGGTCCACCATGCGCCCGAAGAGATCGCGCCCCACCGAGGAGACCACCACGTCGATTGGCGCCCCGCCGTTCTTCTCCCGCACCTCGTCCTGGAACGGCGCCCCGGCGGCCACCCACCCGGCGCGCGCGGCCGCGTCCATCGGCACGGGCGTGAAGGCCCCTTTCAGCGCCGGGTCCTTTCGATTGACGAACGCATGCCCGCCGCTGCGCACCACCAGCTCGCCTTTTTCCCGCGTCGAGACGAGCCCGGTCGCGCGCGCGCCGCGCAGCGCCGCGCAGGCGACGGCATACAGCCCGGTGCCCCCCGCCGCGCCCTCGATGAACGCCCGCTCGCCCTCCTGCACGCGGGCGACGTCGAGCACCGCCTTGTAGACGGTCGTAAGGTCCAGCATGAACGAGGAGCCCTCGGGCAGCGTCAGCCGCTCGGAGTGCAGGAGGAGCTGGGGCGCCTGGCAGCGGACGAACTGGGCGAACGATCCGTCCGGGGTCTCGTATCCCTGGATCCGGAAATCGGCGTGCATCGGGTCCTCGCCTGCGCGGGGCGAGAGCAGATCCGACACACCCGGGTAGAGGACGCGCAGCTCGCCGATCTTCAGCCGCCCTTCGCGCGCGGTCTCCGAACCCAGCGCCGCCACCAGCACGACGGCGCCGCTGCCGGGCACGTGCAGGTCGCGGTCGTGCATCTCGAACACGGACACCGGCACGCCGCGCGCGGCGAACAGCGTGTTGTAGGTCAGGCCGGCGCAGAGCACGTACCCCAGCGCCTCGTTGGGGCCGACCGGCGGCACCGGGACGGTGAGCTGGCGCAGCGCGGACTTCGGCTCCGCATGCGCGGGCCGCCCGAAGCGATCCTTCACCACCGCCCAGGCGCGCTGCCGCGCAGGCAGCGGATCGAGTCCCGGCCGGAACGGCGCGCCGATGGCCAGCGTCTCCGCCGGCGCCGCGTACCAGCTCGCGTCGACGTCGGCGGGCGACCCGTGCTTCACCTCCTCGCGGGCAGCGATCTCGCGCCGCTCGGCCACCGCGTCCACCACGGCGAGGATCGAGTCCCAGTTCTCGAGCGTTGAGAGGTTGCCTACCGCGGGCAGCTCGCGGCGCTCCGCCCATGCGCGCAGCTGCTCGCGAGAGGCCTGCGCGATCAGCTTGAGCACCCGGCGCAGGTTCTTGCCCGACTTCGTCCGGGGGATCGCCCGGCTGTAGAAGATCTCCTCCAGCCGCACCATCGCACCCTTGCCCTCGCGCACGGCCCGCACCAGCTCCGCGTCGAGCGAGAGCGAGGGCCGCACCTCGGGCCGGGTGACCACCAGCGCGACCACCGTGTCGGTGTTCGGGTCCTGCGCGTTGGGGATGCCGATGGCGATCGCCTCCGCGACGGAGGGGTGGCGGATCAGGCACTCCTCGACCTCGCGCGTCCCCAGCCGGTGTCCGGAGATCTTGATCACGTCGTCGCTGCGGCCGGGCACCCGCACGTAGCCGTCGCTCTCCTGGATGGCGAAGTCGCCGGTGAGGAACCAGCCGGGAAAGCGCGACCAGTACGTCTCGACGTACCGCCCGGCGTCGTTCCAGAGCGTCCGCATCATGTACGGGTGCGTGCGCGTCACCAGCATGCCCTTGCCGTTCTCGTCCGCCTCCATCACCTTCGCCTGCGTCCAGGGCAGCGGCCGGCTCGAGGCGTCGGGCCGCTGTGGCCAGACGCCCGCGAGCGGCGCGAAGTGGATGCCCCCGTCCTCCGTCTTCCAGTACGCGTTCACCAGCGGCCCGATGGCCGCCTCGACGAACGACTGCACCACCGGATCGAGCGGCTCGGCGCAGGAGCAGACGCAGCGCAGCGAGGAGAGATCGAACCGTCGCGGCCACTCCGCGCCGTACCGCATCGCCAGCCGCAGCCCGGGCGCGCCGATCTTGAAGAGCGTCACCCGGTGCCGCTCCAGGATGCGGAAGAAGCGGTCCGGGTTGGGGTGGTCGGGCACGCCCTCGTAGAGCACGGTGGTGATCCCGCTGAGCAGGGGCGCGTAGTTCGTGTACGACTGCCCGGTGATCCACCCGGGGTCCGCGTACGTGAAGAGGACGTCGCGCCCGGGATCCGCCTGGAAGACCGCCTGCATCGTGGCGATCAGGCCCACGCAGTACCCGCCGGTGGTGTGCACGGCGCCCTTCGGCTTCCCGGTGGACCCCGAGGTGTAGAGGACGAAGAGCGGATGCTCGGCATCGAGCGCCTCGCAGGGCACCTCGTGGGTTCCCGCCACCACCTCGTCCCAGAAGAGGTCGCGTCCCTTGGTCATCGGCGCCGCCCGCCGGCCGCTGCGATCGACCACGATCACGTGCCGCACGCCGGACCCGCTGACCGCCTTGTCGACGATCTCGCCCTTGTACGCGTGCTCCTCGCCGCGCCGGTAGCCGACGTCGCTGGTGATCACCAGCGCCGCGCCGAGATCGTCGATGCGGTAGCGCAGCTCCTCCGCCGACAGGCCGGGGAACACCGCGGTGTAGATGATGCCCAGGCGGGCCGCTGCCAGCATGGCGATGCTGGTTTCCGGCAGGTTGGGCAGATAGATCGCGATGCGGTCGCCGCGCTTGAGCCCGAGCCGCTTGTACGCGGCCGCGCAGGCCTGCACGCGCGCGAGCAGCTCGGCGAAGGTGAGCACGCGCCGCGCCGCCGAGTCGCCTTCGGCGTTCGCCGGATCGCTCTCCCAGAGGAGCGCAGGCCGCGCTCCCTGCCCTGCCTTGACGTGCCGGTCGACGGCGTTCTCGCAGGCGTTGAGCTGGCCGCCTCTGAAATAGGCGAACTCCCAGGGGCGCTCCGGGGACTGCTCGAACACCCGCTCCCACGGGCGCCGCCAGAGAACGGTCTTCGCGGCCAGCGCCCAGTACGCGTCGGGATCGCGGGCGATCTCCTCCGCCCGCTCGCGGCTCCCGATGCGCAGGGCGCGCAGCCGCTCGAAGTAGCTCTCGTTCACGGCGCCAACCTACGGCGCGGGGCAACGCCGGTCGAGTCACCCCCGTCGGCGAAGCGCTTGCGGAGTCTTCCCGAAGCCCCGCAGAGTCTTCGGATCCGTAGAAGCCCCCATTTACGCAATGTTGTTTGAATGTCGGACGATTCCGGACATGTGGGCCCGGGCGCGCGATATGCAGGCACGCACGCCTGCGGGGAACGAGCGTTTCGTTCGCGCACGTCAAGGGGACCCACATGACAATCACGAGGCGACAGCTGCTGTCGCGAGGAACGGCTGCGGGCGCAGTCCTGGCCCTTTCACGAAGAGCATTCCCGTTCGCACAGAGCCCGACGAACATCCGGAAGTTCGTCGTCACGCTGCCGGGATTGGGACCGGCGGGGGCGAACAACATCGGCAACTACATCCCGCTCGCTACCAAGACTACGGGGAAGTTCGCGGGCCTGACCACCGACATGTACAGCGTGGCGGTCGGCAAGTTCGGGCAGCGCATCCACCGCGACCTGCCCGCCCGGACACATTTCTGGGGTTACTCGGACGTCGCGACCGGTGACGAGCAGTACCTGGCAGGCGTGATCGTCGCCACGCGCGGCACGCCCATCCTCCTCTCCGTCACCAACCAGCTGCCCAACAACGAGCTGGTCCCCGTCGACCCGACCGTCATGGCGTCGGCGACGCAGACGGTCGGCGACCTCCCCATGAACCGGATCGCCACGCACCTCCATGGCGGCCTCACTCCCTGGTTCAGCGACGGCACGCCCTTCCAGTGGTTCACGCCAAAGGGGAGGCACGGCGACAGCTTCATGAATGTCCCAGGAACCAATCCAGCGGCGGACACGGCCACCTACTACTACCCGATGGATCTGAGCGCGCGAACGCTCTGGTACCACGACCACGCGATGGGGATCACCCGGACCAACGCCTACTCGGGGATCGCCTCGGCCCTCGTGCTCACCGACGCGTTCGAGACCTGGCTCTTGTCCAACGGGTTCCTGCCCGACCTGGTCGGCATTCCTCTGGTCATCCAGGACAAGAGCTTCGTATCGGACCGCATCCTCGCCCAGGATCCGACCTGGCGCTGGGGGGATGTCGCGGACCTCTGGTACCCGCACCTGTATGAGGTCAACAACGGGCCGGGCCCGCGGTGCGCCATCAGGCCGAAGGGGCGCTGGGACTACGGCGCCTGCGTGCCGTCGCCGATGAAGCCGGTGGCGGGATTGCCCGATCCGTCGGTGGTCGCCGAGGCCTTTTTGGACACGACGCTCGTCAATGGAGCGCCGTATCCGGTGGTCAACGTCACCGACAAGACCTTCCGGTTCCGGCTGCTCAACGGCTCCCAGGCCCGCTTCTGGCACCTGAACCTCTACGGCGAGAGCGCCATCGCCGGCGAGCCGGATCCGACGAAGCCCGGACCGGCGCTCTACCAGGTGGGCACCGAGGGAGGCTTCCTGCCCGCGGTGGCTGTGCACGACAACAAGACCCCCATCCCGCTGGTGGACCCTTCCGACCCCAATACGGCCAACGCGGACGGACCCTTCAACCTGCTCCTCGCTCCGGCGGAGCGCGCTGACGTGCTGATCGACTTCACCGGTCTCGCGGGCAAGTCGTTCATCCTCTACAACGACGCTCCGGCGCCGTTCCCCGGCGGAGATTCACGCAACGACTACTTCACCGGAGATGCGGACCAGACCCCGTCCGGCGGCGCTCCGCCAACGGTAGCGGGATTCGGCCCCAACACCCGCACGATCCTGAAGATCGTGGTCGGCCTCGGCGCCCCAGGGCGGCTTCCCAACATCCAGTCGCTGAACGGGGCCCTGGCGAGGAACTTTGACGGCGGCACCACCGGGGTCCCGCCGCAGCAGCTTCCTCTGCTCGCGCGCTTCGATCGGACGACGGGCCAGTATGTCGTCCCCTCCGGCGTTCCCATCCTCAACAAGACGCTGAACGAGGACTTCGACGACCTGGGGCGCCTGCTGCAGCGCGCGGGCACGGACAAGAAGTTCACGAACAACCAGGGCCTCACCACCTTCGGCAGGGACTACACGAGCGAGGTGACGGAGAATCCCTCGGCGGGGGAGGTGCAGGCCTGGGACATGTACAACAACACCGGCGACACGCACCCCTGGCACTTCCACCTCGTCAACGTCCAGGTCGTCGGTCGCGGCATCTTCGACGTCAGCAACGGCCTGCCCGTGTTCGGCTCGTTCACCGACCTGCAGGGCCGCCGCGGCCGGCTCACTCCTCCCGATGACAACGAGAAGGGCTGGAAGGAGACGGTGCGGATGAACCCGGGCGAGGTGACCCGCGTGATCATGAAGTTCGACCTGCCCAAGCTGCCGGCGGTCATGGACGACCCGAAGAGCCCGCGCACCGGCGGGCACGAGTACGTCCATCACTGCCACATCCTGGAGCACGAAGAGCACGACATGATGCGGCCGCTCATCGTCAAGTGATCGCCGCCCTGGGGGCCGGGTCCGCCCGGCCCCCCGGTGCGCAGACGGACATCCCGGGCTCAGGGAGAGTCGGGCACGAAGACGGCGCCTTTACCGGAACGGCGCTCCACCTCTGCGCGGAAAGCCCGTGCACTGGCATCCTCGGGAAAGGCGCGGAGAGGCGCGCCGATCACGCGCCGGCGGGCGAGGACGACGGTGAAGAGGGCCGGGGAATCGAGAATGGCGACCACCTCCGACCAGGGGACCCTCAGCTTCCCGGCCGCGTTGACGCGCAAGAGCCCGTCCTCCTCGATCGCCACCTCGATCTCGCCGAGCACCGACTTCACGCGCGCGGCGCGCATGCGCCGCTTCGCCGACCACCGGTAGATCGCAGCGAGCCGCAGCCGGAGCGGAGCCATGAAGCGCTGCAGGATCGTCGCCAGCAGCACGGCCAGCGCCACCGCCGCCACATAGATGACGGCCGGAAAGCGCCGCAGGCGAAGCCCGTGGATCAACCCCACCCAGAGCGGATGGAGCAGCAAGCCGAGGAGGGCGCCCGGCGGCACGTTGAACAGCAGGTGGCGGAGGAAGGAACCTTTGCGGAGGCGCTCGAACCAGGCGCGAAAGCGATCGCGCCGCCAGAGCGCCTGCTGCAGCAACATCGCGTAGAGGTCCTCGTCGCCCAGCGTGTGCGCGATCCGCATTCCGTTCAATGCCCCATGGACGCGGTGCCCGGCCGCGCCCGGCGCGTCAGCAGCACGGCGGGAGCCATGATCCCGCAGAAGATCGCGAGCAGGAAGAGAACGTCCACAACCGCGAGCTCCAGCCGGCTTCCCCCGTTGTCCCGCGCCTCCTCCTGCATCCGTCTGGCCTCCACGTCCCGGCGGATGCCCGATGCGGAGCCGGCGATTCGGCGGCAGGGCGCACTCGTTCGCCGTTCTTCAAAGAGGTCCGGCGTGCGCCAGCAGCCAGCGGACGGGTTCCTCCCAGAGATCCGGCCTGCGGAAGAATCCGAAGTGTCCGATCGGCTTCCCCGCGGGCTCGAGAGTGCGCACCTCCTTGCGCGCCCGCGGATAGAGGGAGAGCAGGTGCGCCAGGGCGGTGGGCGGAGCGTAAGCGTCGTCCGCGATCGAGAGAGCGAGCAGGGGCTGCGCGTAGCTCGTGTATCCGAGCCCGCCGCGCGCCTCCGCATAGCTGTACACATAGCGCCGATCGCGGCCCCACCGCGCCCACTCGCGCGCGACGCCTCCCGGCACGTCGTCCCCCTGCCCGACCTTGCTCAACGGAAGGTACCCGAGGACGGCGAGCGTCACGGGGAGGGCTGCGTACCAGAGCGACGCCAGGATCGCGCGCGCCTTCCCCCGGTAGCTCTTCCAGTACGCAGTGCCCGCAGCGGCGAAGAGCGCCGCGCGGATGGGCGGCTCCGGCGCAAGGCCCATCAGCTGCGCTCCGGCGCTGTGGCCGATGAAGAGGAGAGGGAGCCCGGGAAAGCGCCGCGCGAGCCAGTCGAGGCAGCCCGCCAGGTCGCGCTCGCCCCAGTCGTGGAAGCTGGCGTGGAACCGGCGCAGCGGACCGGGCGGACGCGATCCGCCGATCCCGCGGTAGTCGAAGATCAGCGCTGCGGCGCCCTGCTCCGCCAGGTATCTCGCCAGCGGCGCGTAGAACGCCGCGCGCACCGCCATCGCTCCGGCGATCAGGACGGCGGCCCTGGGCGGGCCTCGGGGAAGGAACAGCTCCGCGGCGAGCGCATGGCCGTCGCCGCGCGCCGGAATGCGCAGCGGTCCTTTCATCTACGGCTTTGCGGCGTCCGGCACGGGAGGGGCCTTCTTCCCGGCACTCTCGTCCACCGGCGGCGGAGGAGGCGGCTCGAGCTTGCTCGCGGAGACGGAGAGCGCGGTGCCTGCCAGGCACTTCACCCCGAAGAATCCTTCCTCGCAGCTCTGTCCAGGCGCGCAGAGGCCGCGGCAGGGGAGCACCTCGCACAGGCCGGTCTTCTCGTTGCACTGTTCACCTTGCTGGCAGACCGCATAGCAGCCGCCGGCGGCGCGGTTCGCGCCGGACGCAGCCAGGGCGACGCTGGAGGTCACCAACGCTCCCGCGATCGTGTTCGACGACCCCGTGTGGCAGGAGAACAGGGCCAGCGCGGGGAGCAGCGCGAGCATCCTCATGGCGCGAGTGTACCCTCGTTCCGCTCGGGGTGCTTCATCCGCGGCCGGATGACGCCCTTGCCCTTCAGCCCCGCGCCCCGCCGTAGAACGCGGCGTTCAGCGCCGCCACCGTGGGGAAGCGCGGGTACTCGCCGCGCGCGAGCGCGTCCCGGCTGGGCATCGGCTCGCCCAGCGTCCGCTCCAGCACGTGCGCGAGCAGCTTCGCGTACGCCTCCTTCG
>JBGQLA010000218.1:0-8868 GCA_041499865.1 Deltaproteobacteria bacterium | reverse complement strand
GCTGCCGTATCCGGGCGGCGCGCACATCGACCGCCTGGCGCGGGGCGGCGATCCGCGGGCGATCGAGTTCCCCCGCGGGCTCTCGCGGCGCTCGCGCGCGGAGTTCGACTTTTCCTTCAGCGGGCTGAAGACGGCGGTGCTCCTGCACGTGCGCGAGCACGGCGTTCCCACCGGCCAGGCGCTCTCCGATCTCTGCGCCTCGTTCCAGGAGGCGGTGTGCGACGCGCTCACGATGCGCGCCGTGCGCGCGGCCCGGCACGCGCGCTTGCCCGCGCTGGTGATCTGCGGGGGAGTGGCGGCGAACTCGCGGCTGCGGGCGCTGGCGAAGGAGCGCTGCGCGGCGGAGGGCCTCTCGCTGTTCTTGCCCGAGCCGCGCCTCTGCACGGACAACGGCGCGATGATCGCCATGGCCGGCGCGCACCGGCTCCTCCGCGGCGAGCGGGCCGACGCGGCGATGTCGGCGGATCCGGGGTGGCGGTTGTGAATCCCGCCGAGCTGCTGCGCCGGCACGGGCTGCGCCCGAAGAAGGAGTGGGGACAGAACTTCCTCGGCGACGAGAGCCTGCTCCGCGCGCTGGCGGCCCTCGCCCGGGCGGGCCCCGGCGACTGCATCGTCGAGCTCGGCGCCGGTCTCGGGCACTTCACGCGCGCGCTCGCGGCCACCGGCGCGCAGGTGGTGGCGGTCGAGCGCGACCGGGAGCTGGCGCCGATCCTGCGCGGGGAGCTGCCGAACGTGGAGATCGTGGAGGCGGACGCGAAGAGCTTCGACCTGCGCGCGGTGGCGAAGCGCGCGGGCCAGCGGGTGGTGGTGTGCGGGAACCTGCCGTACCACCTCAGCTCGCCGATCCTCTTCCACCTGCTGGACCAGCGCGAGGCAGTGCGCCGCGCCGTGCTGCTCCTCCAGCGGGAGGTGGCGCACCGCATCGCGGCGCCGCCGGGCGGGCGCGACTACGGGCTGCTCTCCGTACTGCTGCAGCACGTCGCCGACCCGAAGCTGGCGCTCTCGGTCCCGCGGCATGCGTTCACGCCGCCGCCGGAGGTGGAGAGCGCGGCGCTGGTGCTCGAGTTCTTCGACAAGCCGCGCGCCGAGGTCCGGGACGAGCCGCGTTTTCGCACGCTGGTGAAGGCTGCGTTCTCGCAGCGCCGCAAGACGCTGCGCAACTCGCTCCGCCTGATGCCCGGCGCCCGCGAAGCCCTGGAGAAGGCCGGGATCGATCCCCAGCGCCGCGCCGAGACGCTGAGCGTCGAGGAGTTCGCCTCCATCGAACGCGCGCTATGACCAGCTGATTCGGGGACACAATACGAGTTTCAAAATTTGCGTCTTGATCGCCGAGTTTCGGTGCCCATTCCACGAGGTCGGCGTATTCTTCGGCCCGATGCGCGCAGCCCGCCGGTTGCTTCTTTTGGTCATCACACTCCTGGGTATCGTCTGGGTCGCTGCGGTGACCTCCCACCGCTGGACCCCGCGCGATGGCAATCTGGGCTGGGCGATCATCGTGGTCGGGGGATTCGCCATCGCTCACGTGGTGGCGCTCGGCCTCCAGATCACGGGCGCAGTCATGGCCGCCAACGATCTCGTCGCGATCCCAGCCGCCCGGACGACGTCAGGATACGCGACGTTCGCTGCGTCGGGGCTCGTCGCAGCGGCAATCCTTGCGTACCTCGGCTACTTCTTCGGGCTTTGGAAGACTTGAGCGCGCCGCCCCGCGGCGAGCGCTCGATTTGGGCAGACCTGGGGTGGCTCAGGTCGCGTACTGCGCGATGCCGTTGCCGAAGGACCAGTTCTCCTTCGCCACCTCGACGAGGTTGACGAAGACGTCCTCCGGCCGGATCCCCGGCGACTCGCGCAGGAGCTGGGCGATGCGGGCGAACAGCGCCTTGCGGACTTCCAGGGTGCGTCCGGCGGTGAGGGTGATCTGAACGAGCACCACTCCGTCGGTGCGGGAGATGCCCAGGTAGGAAGGGTCGTAGATCAGCCCCGAATCATCGTGCTCCGTGATCACCTGGAACCTGTCCTGCTCGGGGATCTGGATCGTCTCCACCATCGCGCGGTGGATCGAGTCGGCCAATGCGCGACGGAACTCGGGGCTCTTGCCCTTGCGCAGGGCGATGCGGACCAGCGGCATGCCCATGCGATGCCTCTGCCGCGCGCCGGTTTCAGGTCTGGGTCCGCAGGTGAAACGACTTGCGGCGGGTCAGCGGCAAAAAGCCGTACTTCGACAGCGACATGCCCTTGCCGGTGTTCTTCACCCCGGTCCATGGCAGCAGCGGGTCCAGGTAGTCGCAGCGGTTCATGAAGAAGGTGCCGGTCTCGATCTGCGCCCCGACGCGGAACGCGCGCTCCTGGTCGCGCGTCCAGATCGCCGCCGTGAGGCCGTAGGGGCTGTCGTTCATCAGCCGCACCGCCTCGTCGTCGTCGGCCACCTTCTGCACGCCGACGATGGGGCCGAAGCTCTCCTCCACCATCAGGCCGTGCATGGAGTGATTCGCGTCGATCACCAGGCAGGGATCGAAGAAGCGACCCCGGCCGGACGCGTCGTGCAGCGGCCTTCCGCCGCAGAGGACCCGGCCGCCCTTTGCGCGCGCTTCCTCCACCTGCGCGGACAGCTTGGCCGGCGCGTCCGGCTGCGCCATCGGGCCCATGCTGGTGGCGCCGTCCAGCGGGTCGCCCAGCTTGTACTTGCGAACCTGTGCCAAGGCGCCCTCCACGAACCGATCGTAGAGCGAGGCGTGGACGTAGATGCGCTCGATCCCGCAGCAGCTCTGGCCCGCGTTGTAGAAGGCGCCGTCGACCAGGTTGGCGATCGCGTGATCGAGGTCCGCGTCCGGGGCCACGTACGCCGGGTCCTTGCCTCCCAGCTCCAGGCCCACGTCGATGAACCGCTTCGCGCCTTCCCGGTACACCTCGTGCCCGCCGCGCACCGAGCCGGTGAAGCTGACGTACCCGACCTCCGGCCGCGCGATGATCCGCGCGCAGGTCTCGTGGGTCGCGTCGATGGCGGTGACCAGGTTCTCCGGCGCCCCGGAGCGCTCGAAGGCCCGGGCGAACGCCTCGCCGCAGAGCGCGGTGCGGTTCGCGTGCTTGAGGATCACGGCGTTGCCCGCGAGCACCGCCGGCACCACCACGTTGACGGTGATCAGCAGCGGGTAGTTCCAGGCGCTGATGTCGAGCACCACACCGACCGGCTCGTGGCGGATGAAGCGGTCGAACCCGGGAAGCGGCGGGAGCGGCTCGTCGCGCAAGGCATCCGCCGCCAAGGACATCATGGTCCGGGCGCGGTGCAGGGTGGTCTTCACCTCGCCGCGGGCTTGCGAAAGCGGCTTGCCCATCTGCTGCGTCACTTCGCGGGCGATGCGCTCGCC
Source organism: Deltaproteobacteria bacterium (assembly GCA_041499865.1). Lineage (GTDB taxonomy): Bacteria > Myxococcota > Myxococcia > Myxococcales > 40CM-4-68-19 > 40CM-4-68-19. Next base: position 5,506 of record JBGQLA010000218.1, on the reverse strand, counting down.
CTCTTTCTCGAACTGCTGGCAGAAGCGCTCGCAGAGGGCGACGCGCTCTGCGATCTGCGTCTTCGCCCACGCCTTGTGCGCCCGGAAGGCCCGGGCGACGAGCCCCTCGACCTCCGCGGCAGCGAGCAGCGGACGCTCGGCAAGCGTCTCGCCGGTGTACGGGTTGTCGATGCGGTGCATGTCCATGGGACCCTCAGGATGCGGCCGGTGCGGGGCGCGCGCAAATCGGATTCGTTGGAAAAGTCAATGCTGCAACCGGCAGGGTTCTGTGCTGATCTGCGCGCCGCCGTGGAGCTGAAGCACCGGTACATCGTGGTGGAGGGGCCCATCGGCGTCGGGAAGACGGCGCTGACGCGCGCGCTGGCCAAGCGCTTCGGCGCACGCAGCGTGTTGGAGATCGTCGAGGAGAACCCGTTCCTCGCCAGCTTCTACCAGGACCGCAACAAGTACGCGTTCCAGACGCAGCTCTTCTTCCTCCTCAGCCGCTTCAAGCAGCAGCAGGATCTGTTCCAGCAGGAGCTGTTCTCGCAGGTCACGGCCAGCGACTACCTGTTCGCCAAGGACCGGATCTTCGCCTCCATCACCCTGGACCCGAACGAGCTGGCGCTCTACGAGCGCATCTACGAGCACCTCGGGCCCCGGGTGATGAAGCCGGACCTGGTGATCTACCTGCAGGCCCGGCTGGAGGTGCTGCTCGGACGCATCCGCAAGCGGGGGCGGGAGTTCGAGCGCAAGTTCGACGCCGAGTACCTGGCGGAGCTCTCGCGCACCTACAACGACTTCTTCCACCGCTACGACGAGACGCCGCTTCTGGTGATCAACACCAGCGACATCGACTTCGTGGAGAGCGAGAAGGACTTCGAGGAGCTGATCCGCGCCATCGGCTCCATCCGGGCGGGGACGCACTACTACCAGCCGCTCGGGACCAAGGTGTGAGTCCCGCCGCGGCGATTCCGCTTCCGGCGCGGGTGGGTGCAGTTCCTACTGGCACGCCGGCCGGGGGATGATATCCTTCGGTAGCAGTACCGATCTGCCTCGAGCCGGGCTGTCGGGAGCTCAACCTTTCCGGAGGTGGGCCACCACGACGAAGGGCGCCGGCGAGGGGCCACAACGCGCTGAACGGAGGTGAACCTTGAAGAAGGTCACCATCAATACGCTCCGCAAGATGAAGCAGGCCGGCGAGCGCATCACCATGCTCACGGCCTATGATGCCTCCTTCGCCCGCCTGCTCGACCGCGCCGGCACCGACGTCCTGCTGGTCGGCGACTCGCTGGGCATGGTCTTCCAGGGGCACGACACCACCCTGCCGGTGACGATGGACCAGATGGTCTATCACTGCGCCGCCGTGCACCGCGGGGTGGAGCGGGCCCATCTCGTCGGCGACCTGCCGTTCGGCAGCTACCAGGCGAGCGAGGACGAGGCGGTGAAGAACGCCATGCGGCTCGTCGCCGAGGGAGGCGTCGAGGCGATCAAGCTGGAGGGCGGCGCCGAGTACGCCGGCATCGTCCAGCGCATCGTCCGCGCCGGCGTGCCGGTGATGGGGCACATCGGGCTCACGCCGCAGTCGGTGCACAAGCTAGGCGGCTACGTCGTCCAGGGCCGGTCGGAGGAGAAAGCGCAGAAGCTGCTCGAGGACGCGAAAGCGCTGGAGGCGGCGGGCTGCTACTCGCTGATCCTGGAGATGATGCCGTCCGAGCTCTCGGCGGAGATCTCGCGGTCCTTGAGCATCCCGGTGATCGGCATCGGCGCCGGCGCGGGCTGCGACGGCCAGGTGCTGGTGATCTACGACCTGCTCGGCATGAACCCCGACTTCTCTCCCCGGTTCGTGAAGAAGTACCTCGACCTGGGCATGCTGATCCGCGACGCGGTCACGCGCTACAACGACGAGGTGAAGCACGGTACGTTCCCGGGACCGGAGCACGCGTTCTCCGCGGAGAAGGGCGCGCCGGTCTTGCAGCTCTACTCGAGCGTCAAATGAGCCTCGGGGTGATCGCCGCCGCGCACGACTTCCGGCGCGTCTGCCAGGAAGCGCGCCGCGACGGCGAGCTCGCGCTGGTGCCCACCATGGGCTACCTGCACGCGGGCCACGTCTCGCTGATCCGCGCGGCGGCGCAGTGCGCGCCGACGGTGGCGGTCACCATCTTCGTCAATCCCACCCAGTTCGGGCCGGGCGAGGACCTCTCCCGGTACCCGCGCGACATCGACGGCGACCTGCGCAAGTGCGAGGAGGCGGGCGCGACGTTCGTGTTCGCTCCGCACGGTCCCGAGGAGCTGTATCCGCCGGGGTTCCAGACCTGCGTCGAGCCCGGCCTTCTCGCGGCGCCGATGGAAGGGGAGAAGCGGCCCGGCCACTTCCGCGGGGTCTGCACGGTGGTCGCCAAGCTGTTCGGGCTCAGCCGGGCGGACTACGCCTTCTTTGGAGAGAAGGATTTCCAGCAGCTCGCGGTGATCCGCCGGATGGCCGCGGACCTGAACCTCGGGGTGGAGGTGATCGGCCGGCCGATCGTGCGCGAGAGCGATGGCCTCGCGCTCTCCTCACGCAACGCCTACCTCTCGCGCGAGGAGCGGGGGCAGGCGACGGCGCTCTGGAAGGCGCTCGGGGCCGCGCGCGCCGCTTTCACCGGCGGCGAGGTGCAGCCGGAGCGGCTGGAAGAGCTCGCCCGGTCGACGCTCTCGGAGTGCGGGCTGCGCATCGACTATGCGGAGCTGCGCGATCCGGTGGAGCTGCAGCGCCCGCGAAAGGCCGATCCCACTTCCCGATTGTTCCTCGCCGCGTTCCTCGGTAAGACCCGCCTCATCGACAACGGAGCGATGGGGGCGGCCGCCGAAGGTGGCTTGGCGCCCACGTAGTCGCCTTTGCGAGCAAGGATGAGCGCGGAGCACGTCAAGGTCATCACAACCAACCGCCGGGCCCGCTTCGAGTACCACGTCGAGAGCAAGCTCGAGTGCGGGATCGCCCTCACCGGCACCGAGGTGAAGAGCCTGCGCGACAACAGCGCGCAGCTCTCCGACGCGTACGCCATCCCCAAGAGCGGACAGCTCTGGCTGCTCAACGCGCAGATCCCGCCGTACAAGCCTGCCGGGCCGCTGCTGAATCACGATCCGAAGCGCACCCGCAAGCTGCTCCTGCACCGGCGTGAGATCGACCGCCTCCAGGAGCAGCAGCAGAAGGCGGGCTACTCGCTGATCCCGCTCAGTCTGTACTTCAAGGACGGCATCGTGAAGGTCGAGCTGGGCGTCTGCAAGGGGAAGACCGGCGTGGACAAGCGGGACACCATCGCGGAGCGAGAGGCGAAGCGGGAGATGGATCGGGCGCGCAGGAGCCGCGGATGAACGGGAAGGTGGTGCTGATCACCGGCGGGACGTCCGGGATCGGCCGGGTCACCGCCCGCGAGCTGAAGCGAGCCGGCGCCACCGTGGTGGTGATCGGCCGCGACCCGGCAAGGCTCGACGCGATCAAGCGGGAGATTGGCGCGGACACCATTCGCGCGGACCTGCAGCTCGTCGCGGACGCGCGGCGGGCGGCGGACGAGTTCCGGCGGCGCTACGAGCGGCTGCACGTGCTGGTGAACAACGCCGGAGCGGTGTTCGGCGACCGCCAGGTCACGGCCGAGGGCTTCGAGCGCACGTTCGCGCTCAATCACCTAGTGTACTTCACTATCACCACCGCGCTGCTCGACGTGCTGCGCGCCAGCGCGCCGGCGCGGGTGGTGAGCGTCTCCTCGGAAGCGGCGCGGGGCGCGCGGCTCGACTTTTCCGACCTGCAGATGGAGCGCGGCTATCTGAGCATCCGGCAGTACTGCAACACCAAGCTGATGAACCTGCTCTTCGCCTTCGAGCTGGCCCGCCGCCTCGAAGGGACCGGGGTGACCTCGAACGCGGTGCACCCCGGGGCGGTGGCGAGCGGCTTCGGCATGCAGGGCGCGGGCTGGTACGGAATGCTCACCCGGCTGGCGCGGCCGTTCCTGATCGGCGAGGAGAAGGGCGCGCGGACGCAGATCTGGGCGGCGTCGGACCCGTCGCTGGAGAAGGTCAGCGGGAAGTACTTCGTGCGCCAGCGCGAGAAGACGGCTCCGCGCGCTGCGCTGGATCCCGCGGCGGCGCGGCGCCTCTGGGAAGAGACCGAGAAGCTGGTCAGCCGGATTTCACCAGCACGGGCTGCGAGCTGACCTGTTTGGCGGACTCGAGGTACCGCGCCCACACGGACATCAGCGCCTGAACCAGGCCCGCTTCCTCGGTGTAGAAGCCGTACTCGGTGGTGCCGTCGCCGAAGCTGGGGATGGCGAACACCGCCTTCTCGCTGTCCACGATCCACAGGTACATGGGCATCAGCCCACGGTACTCCCAGCGGTCGGCGAAGCGCAGGTCGGACTCCAGCGCGCGCGTCTGGCGGACGGCCATCTCCTGCAGGAACTGCGGGCGCGACTCGGAGACGTTGCAGTTCTCCAGCTCCTGGTAGAGGCGGCGGGCCCGCTGGAACCCACCCTTCTTCACGTACTCCTTCCACTTCGAGTCGGGGTAGCGGTCCTCGAGCGCGCGCTCGCGTCCCTCGGCGTCGAGGCAGAGCACCTGGACGCTGAGCGGATGGCCGCGGCGGATGCGCTCGGCCTTGCGGTTCTCGATCATCTTCACGTAGTTGCCGTAGCGGCCGCGGTCGCGCCAGGCGCCGTGGCCGGGGAAGTCGGTGGCGATGAAGACCGACTCCCGGGCCTCGGCGATGATGCGATCGACCTCCGACAGGTAGGCAGGGAATGCGCCGATCTCCTTGGTGGTCAGGTGGTCGAACACGGAGCGCAGGCCGTCGGTGAGCTTCTTGCCGTCGCGGATGGAAAGGACGGCGAAGAGCGTACCGAGCACGGAGAGGAAGAGGCCCAGCAAATCGAAGGTGTTCCGGTGCACGAGGTACCAGTCGTAGGTGCGAACTGCGATCCGGATGACAACCTCGTCGAGCTGCCCCATGCGATTCATGGTAGCAGCGGGCGCAAGAAAGCCAGATGTAGGAGCGGGCGGGCGCATGTAAGGCCGGCTTGACGCGCCGCGCTCGCCGGTTATGTTATCTGCCTACGGCTCGTCATGGGGGCGAACCGGATTCGACGAGGGCAACGAACCTTTCGGCGCATGCAGGGACCGCCTGTGTCTCTTCAAAAAACGGGCAACGCAACAAACGCCAACGACAACGTTGAGCTCGCGCTGGCCGCCTAAAGCGGCTTAAGCACGCGGGACCCCGGAGCCCAGCCGATGGCGCCGGCCAGTCCCGTCAAAAAAGTCGGCTGGTCTTCCGTGGCGCTCCGACGGCGGAAGACGAGATTCATTCGGAGATGGTCCGGCGGGCAGGGGGCCCGTGCTCGTTCCGCCGGATGACGACAAATCGCGGGACAAGCATGTAGCTGCCGCAGAGGGGAGTGCTTTCGGACGCGGGTTCGATTCCCGCCGCCTCCACCAATCTTCTCCTCGGAAGAGCGGGTACCTGTCCAACGACTTTGGGACACGCACCCGCGTCCGAATC
>JBGQLA010000217.1:0-8930 GCA_041499865.1 Deltaproteobacteria bacterium | reverse complement strand
GGCGCGGCGAGGATCGGCTGTCCGTTCAGGTACACGGGCGCCGAGGTGGTGGCACGGAGCACGGCCCCCATCGCGCCGGTCTCGATCACCGCGTGGGTCGGCGCCACGCTGGCGGACTCGAGCACCAGATCGGCGGCGGCGCTGCCCAGCCGGATGCGCTCCGTGCGGAAGGCGCGCGAGCACTTCAGCTTCCCGCCGTCATACACTTTGAGGACGATCGGAATCATCGGGTCTCCGGAAGCTCAGCGGCCTTGCAGGGGCGCGGCGAGCGCTCGGTCCACGAACGAACGGCGCACCCGGAGCAGGCTGGGCTCCGTGACCCTGCGCGGCGCCTGCACCAGCTCGCCGTCGGGCCGCGTGATGTCGCCGCGAATGTCCTCTTCGCCGAAATGGAGGATGGTGCGGCGTGGGCGCTGCGCGGCAGGCGCCCGCCCGGCGGGTTCGGCGGCGGACGTCGTGCTGGCGCCGACCAGACCGGCCACCGCGACCGCCAGGATGATCCCTCTCAGCATTTCCCCTCCTGCCGATACCCGCTCACGGCTTTTGCACGACCGATGCCTGCGCACGCTGCTTCAGCGCTTCCTCACAGCGCTGCACCAAGGCATGGATCGGGTGGCCCGGCGGGGGCGGCTGTGTGCTCAGGCTGAGGAAAAGTTTTGCCTCCTGGAGCGCGGCCTGGGCATCGCCGTCGCCATCGAGCTTCAGCCGGGCGAGCTCGAAGTGCGGATCGGCGGCCCGCGGCGCGAGTTCCACCGCACGGGCGAGCGCCTGCTTGGCCGCCGCGGGCTGGTTCGCGGCGGCGAGCGCCTGCCCGTAGACGAGCGCAGCGGCAAACGAGGAAGGATCGAGCGCCACGGCATTGCCAAGAGCTTCCAGCGCGGCGTCGCCCTGGCCGCGCTCGTAGAGCGCCCTTCCGCGCGCGACCTGCACCGGAGAGGAATCGGCGTCGATCGCGGCCGCCGCCTCGAGTGCGGCGAGCTCGCCCGCCGCATCGCCGGCGGCCCGCGCGATCTCCGCGGTCACCAGCAGGGGCTCGGGATCCAGCGCGTCGGCGCGGACGGCGCGCGCAGCGAAGAGCCGGGCGACGCCCGGCTGGCCTTGCGCGAGCTGCGCGCGGGCCAGCGCGCAGAGCGCTCCGGCGTCAGCCGGACTTCGCGCGAGCGCCGTCTTCGCCGCGGCCTGCGCGCTCTCAGGGCTGCCGAGGACCAGCTCGATGCGCGCCTGCAGCACCCGCGCCGCAGGCGCGTCGCCGAGCGCCGTCCTGGCCAGCGAGACGCTCTCGCGCGCCGCGTTCGCATCTCCCCGCGTCGCCGCCAGCGCTGCCGCTCGCGCCGCGGCCTCGTACCCGAGCGCGCCCTTCGCCACCGCGGCGGAGCGATACGCCTGCTCCGCCTCCGCCGCGCGGCCCGCCGCGTCCAGCGCGATGCCGAGGTCGAACTGCGTCACCGGAGACGGCTCTGCCTGCGCGAGCGCCCGGAACTTCTCCAACGCTTCCCGCGGGGGGAGGCTGGAAGCAGCAGCCACCGCTTCTCCGACCAGGCGCCGCGCGCGCTCGCCCTGCACTCCCCGCGCGTCCACCATCTCCGGCCGATCCATCGCCGGCGCGGGCGCCGCTGCCAGCGCGATCCGCTCCGCGGGCTTGACCGACATCTTCTCCAGCAGGGCCGCCATCCTCTGCCTGCAAGCGCCGCCCACCCCCAGCTCGCGCGCCCTGGAGGCGGCGCCCTGCAGCGTCTGGCGCGCCTCGCCGTAGAGCGGCTCGGCCTTCTCGCTGAGCGCCGCCCGGTACAGCTTGCGCTGCCCGGCGTTCAGCCTCGGCGGAAACGGGCTGCCGGCGATGGCGCGCCCGAGGAGCATCTGCGCTTCTCCCAGGCGGGTGAGCGCGCACACCGCGGGCTGGGCCTGGCGCATCGAGACCGTCTCCTCCGCGCGCTTCTTCACCGCTTGCAGGAGGGCGATCTTGCGGTTGAGCGTGGCCATCAGCGGCTGGCGGATCTGCTGGTTCTCGAACCTCCGGAACTCGCCCTCGCCGAGCGCGAAGTGGGCCTCGGCGGAGGCGGCCAATGCCTCGCCCGGGAGCTGCTCGCGCGCCTTGGGGGCGAGCCCGCGATACAGGCGCTCGAGCTGGGTCCACGACCACTGCGCGTTCCCCGTCTCTTTCGCCTTGGCGAAGAGCCGCCCCGCCTCGCGCCAGGCGGCGATCTGCAGGGCGGGCTTCTCCTTCGCGCCGCGCGCGATCCCGGCCATCTCCCGGGCGGCACGGAGCGACTCGCCGGCCCGGCCGCGAAGCTGCGCAAGCGCGAACCGCTGCTCGTCGGCGTCCTGCGGCTTGCTCCACAGCTGCAGGGAGAGGGTCCGATCCGCGAGCGCCTGGTGCAGCTCCCCGCGCGCCTCGCGGAGAACCGCGGCGTCGTGCAGCGCCGTCTGGGCCTTTGCTTCCTCATACAGCGGCGGCCCGGCCGCAGCCTTTTTCCCCGGGTGCTGCCGCCGCCAGCGCGCGCCAGCCGCCTCCTTCTGGTACCCCGCCGCATATTTCTCCAGCAAGCCGGCGGCCTCGCCGAGCTCGCCGATGGCGGCGAGATCGGAAGCGGCGGCCAGGACCGCGCGCGGGACCAGCGCGGAGTGCGGCTGCTCCTTCCAGACCCGGGCGCGGGCGGCCAGCGCGTCGTCGATGCGGCCGCTGCGGGACAGCGCGGCCGCGGCGCCGAACAGCGCCTTGTCCGCGAGCTGGCCGCGCGGGTGCCCGTTGACGAAGGCGAGCAGCGCCTCCGCCTTCTTCGCATCCGGAGCCACCGCATCGGCGAGGGCATATGCGCTCTGCTCCTCGATGCGGCGCAGATCCTGAAGGAGCGTCCCGTGGGCGGTGAGCCGCCGGTCCTCGAGGAACCGCAGGGCCCAGCGGTGGACGCCTTCCCAGTTCCCGCGCAGGTTCTCGATGTCCAGCACCAGATTCGCGGCGTACTCGGCGAGCTCGTGCTCGGGGTGCGAGAGCGCGATCCAGGAGAGGTGGTTGCGGGAAGCGTCGTAGTCGCCCGAGAGGTATTCCAGCCGTCCAGCCTTGAATGCCACCTCGACGGCGTGCGGCCCGTCGGGAAGGGCCTTCAAATAGAGCAGGCACGCCGCCGCGAGCTTCCGCTCCTCGGCGGTCAGCGGACGCTGCGCGCGGCGCTCGCCGGTGTCCTTCTGCTCCTCGGCGCCGTGCAGCGTCGCCTCGTTGCGTGCCAGCACCGCGCTCCAGGCGGCCTTCTGCAGCCAGCGTCCCGGCTTCTTCGCGGCGAGATCCTGCCGCACCACTCCTTCGTACTGATCGGCGGCCTCCGCCTTGATCCCGCGCGCGTAGAGCAGCTCGCCGTAGAAGAAGCGCAGGTCATACGCGTCGGGAGCGTTGGGGAACAGGGTGAGATACTCGGCGTAGAGCGCGCGCGCCGCGGCCCACGTCTCCTCCAGGTGCGTCTTGCGCGCTTCGTTGTGGATCCGCACCGCCAGTTCGCGCAGGGTCTCCTCGCCGAGCTGGTTCGCTTCCTCGAATCTTTCGTCCCGCTCGGCCGAGCCCGGCTTGCCCTGGTTCGCCGCCATCCCGGCGCGGACCCGGAGGAAGACGTCGACCAGCTGCTTCGCCTCGGAGAGCAGATCCCTGCGCTTGCCGCCGCGCTGCGCGAGCACCAGCAGCCGGGTCTGGTCGAGGGCCGCGGCCGGCGCATCGCCGTGGAGACCGAGCAGCTGCCGGTGGACGAGCTGCGCCTCGACCTCGCGGCCGGTGATGAAGAGCAGCTTGCCGTACTGCTCCAGCATCTTCAGGCCGGCGTCCGCTCCGAACTTTCGCGCGAACTCCTCCCGCGCCGCCTCGGGCTTTCCCACCCGCGCGTACGTGAGCACGTAGTCCCGGCGCGCCTCGCGGGCGAGCTGCACCTTGTTCACGTCGCCCGACCTCTCGGAGACTTCCACCACCCGGCGGAACAGCTTCATCGCGTCCGTGAACGCGCTCTGGTTGAAGCGGCACCAGGCCGCCTTGTAGAGCGCATACGGATAGACGTCGTCGTCGGGAACCTGGGCGGCCGCGCGGTACTCCTTGAGCGCCTCGGCGAGCCTGGCGGCCTCGAAGAAGTGCTCGCCGACGAAGACATGGGCGGCAGGCCCCCAGGCCGAGAGGGGGAAGCGCCGGGTCAGCTCGCGGGCGGCCAGGATCGCTTCGGGGTCGCGGCCGCTCTCCTGAAGGGTGTCCGCGAGGAAGAAGAGGGCTTCGTCGGTGCGCGGGGCACCGGGATACTTCTTCAGCAGCTCGCGGTAGCGCGAGATCGCCTCCGCCCTGGCGTCCGCGGCGGCCCGCCGGTCGCGGGAAGCGGCCGCCTCGTCGCCGGCGTCGGCCTCGGCGGACGCGCGGATGGAGAGCGCGAGGCCTCGGGCCCGGAGCAGCCCGGCGAGGCGCGCGACCACCTCCGCCTGCTCGGAGGCGGGGCCACCCAGCTCGAGCATGCGCCGGAGCGTGGCCTCCTGCTCCTGCTCCCGGGCGGCGATCACCGGCTGCGCGTCGCGATGGAGCAGAGCCGGGTTCCTCCCGGGCTGGGCGACGGCGGCGGCGATCAGCAGCGCGAGCATGAAACCCTCCCTGCCGGCGCGCGGGCAGCCGGCTCCCCTCGATGGCCCCCGTGCAACCTCCGTTCCCGGGACCGCTTCCTCTCAGGCGCCGGGAACGGAAAGGGCACGGCTGGGAAAACCGGTTCTCAGTTCTCCGGCGTCCCCGCGACCTCCGCCGGCGCCGGCGGCTGCTGCGCCGCCGTTGGCAGCGGCGTTCGCGGGCGCCTGCAGCGTTGCCCGAGCTGGTAGCGGTAGCTGCCCAGCTCGTCGCGCCAGTATTCGCCCTGGAAGGGCCACAGCTCCTCGTCGTCGGCCACCTGCGGCGGATCCTTGTGCGCCTGCGCGATCAGGGCGGCGTCGGGAGCGGCGCCGGCCAGCTCCTTCTCGCGGCCGGCGATCTCGTAGGAGAGGCGCAGGGACTGTCCGATCAGCTCGCGCAGCGTGGTCCGCTCCGCGGCGAGGCGGGCGAGCAGCCTGCGGCCCGCCGTTTCCAGGAGCCGCGCCCGCGCCTTGCGCGCGAGCGGCGCGACCCGCGCGATCAGCGCGGAGTTCCGGAAGGGCTCGGGACGGCGATCGATCGAGTCGATCTCCCGGGCGAGCTGCGCGGCCGCGGCCATCGCGGCGCGGAGATCGCCGGCCTGCTCCAGGCGGGCGACTTCCTCCCGCGCCGGGGCGGGAATCATCTGCTGCAGACCGACCGGTCCGCGCGCGATCAGGTCGGAAGCGGACTGCGGCGTGGGCAGGGCCACGAGCGCTTGCGCGAGCGCGTCGTGGAGCGGCTGGTAGCGCTGCTGGAACTCCACCAGGGCGCGGCGCGCATCCGCGTAGCGGCAATTCTCGTACAGCACCAGCGCTTTGAGCACGAAGGACTCCGGGAAGAACCTCTCCTGGAAGAAGGGCGCGTGCAGCGTGAGCAGATTGCCCAGCGCCTTCTCGTCCTCGCCGCGGCGGAAGTGCGCCCAGCTGGCCTCGAAGAGCGCGTCGAGCCATTCCGGGGCGCCGCGGCCCACCCGCTCGTAGAGGCGCGCCGCGAGGGCGTCGTCTCCGCCCTGGTACGCGAGGCGCGCCAGCTGGAGCCAGGCCTTGTCCCGGCGCCCGGCGGCGGCGGCGTCGCCCCGGCGCACCGGCAGGTCCACGATCGCCATGAACTCCCGGGTCGCGCCGGCGGAGTCTCCGGCGGCGAGCGCCGCCAGCCCCGCCACTTCGCGCGCATCGCCTTCCACCGGATCTCCGGCGGTCACGGAGCTTGCCAGCGCCCGCGCCAGGTCCAGCTCGCGCTGCGCCTCGTTCGAGACCCGGTGCTGCGGCTGCGGCGCCTGCGGCGGCGGTGCTTCCGCAGCGGCGAGGCCCATCTCCACCGTCAGATCCTTGTCGAGCGACCGCGCCTGTTCGCTCACCTTGGCCGCCGAAGCCTCCCCGGGGAGGGCCTCGAATGCGATCCCTTCCTCCACGGGCGCGATCCGCAGGGCCTGTTCCAGGTGCCTGCGCGCGATCGCCACGACGATGGGGCCGGGCAGCTTGCCGGGATCGCCCTGCTCCGCGATCAGCAGCTGTGCCAGCGCCGGATCCCCTTCGGCCCGCGCCGCCAGCTTCTCCCTGGCGGCCGCCCGCACGCCCTCGGATTGCGCCGGGTCCGCCGCCAGCGCCGCGAGCAGCACGGTCGCGCTGTGCGGCATGGCGAAGTCCTCCAGCGACTGCACGGCGGTGGCGATGCGCGCGCGCGCCTCGTCGCCCGAGAGCCTTCTGCGATCGAGGTCCTTGTAGGCCGCGGACGGGTCCGCCGCCGCGAGCAGCAATGCGAGAGCGAGAATCATCAGGGCCCCCCGTTCAGCGCCCGCCGCCGAAGAGCCAGGCGACGCCGCCCTCGATGGTGAGCTTGCGCTCGATCTCCGTTTGCCCGCGAATGCGTCCGGCGTAGACGAGCTGGCTGGCGGCGATGCGCACCATGAACCGGTCCCCCAGGAACAGCCGCTCCCCGATGGAGACGCGCCCTCCGGCGGCCCAGCGGCCCACCTCCGGCGACGCGGCGTCGGCGGCGATCAGCTCCCGCACCAGCTCGGGTCCTGCCGAGATGTAGGCGTCGAAGTGCAGCGTCCGCTCGCCCATCAGCGACAGCTTGCCGTAGATCGGCGCCCAGCCCACCTCGACGCCGGCGAGGAGCTGCAGCTTGCCCGGCGTGGAACGCAGCTTCGCCGCCGCCGGATCCGAGCAGGTCTCGCTGCACACCTGCACCGGCGCGGCGAGCAGGGAAAGGCCGCCCAGCGCGTGCGTGGAGATCGACCAGCGCTCGTCGAAGTGGTGCTCGAGGCGGACGCCCATCCCCAGCGTGCGCCAGAAGGGATCGCCGATGGAGAAGGCGAAGATCGGCTGCACCTCCCAGAGGCCGCCGAGATGGAAGAGCTGCGCGGTGACCGGCGGCAGCGAGGCCGGCGCGCCGTATTTCGGCGCCGAGGCCACGGGCGGGAGCACGGCGGGCGTCACCTGCGCGACCTTGGTTGCGCCCACCGCCTGCGCCGCCTCCTCCGCGCGCGCCTGGGCGGCGATCAGCACCAGCGCCGCGAGCGCAGCCTTCACTGCCCACCGCCGAGATAGAAGGAAAACCCGATCCGGATGCTCCAGAAGCCCATCGCCTTCGTCTGCGCCGAGCCGTCCACCATCACCCGCTCGGCGTACAGGTTGCCCCCGACGCGCGCGGTCAGGGCCAGGTTCTCCCCGAGGAACACGCGCTGTCCGATCCCCGCGGCGATCATCGGCCGTACGCCGCGGGTGGCGTCGGTCTCCGTCCAGGCGGCGCCCAGTCCGGCGTCGAGGAAGGTCTCGAAGTGGACCAGCAGGTCCCCCGGCAAGGCCACCTTTCCGTAGAGCGGCGCGATGGCGGCAAACCCGGCCAGCGAGGCGCGCTGCCGCGACTCGACGATCCGCGCGTGCAGCTCGCGCTTGGCGATCACCAGCTCCTGCGTCGCCCAGCTTCCCAGACCGCTGCCGTCGACGCCGAGAGAGAGGCCTTCGCGCAGGTGCCACATGGCGCGGAGCCCCCCTCCCCAGCGTTGGAGATACGGGTCGCCGATCCCCATCTCGCCGTACGGGGTCAGCTCCAGACGGTGCGCCTGGCGCATCGGGCGCTTCTGCACCGCCGTGATGGTGTCCGCCGGGTCCGCCGACTGCGCGCGGGCTGCGGCGGCCGAAGTGACGGCGAGTAGGACAGCGATCGCTGCGCGCATGGCGCCGCAAACATGGGGGGTGAGGGTCAGGCGGGCAACCCCTTGCGGCCGGCGAGCCGGGGACCAACTTTCCCTCGCCATGGCCGCCCTGCGGAGAGTCGTGCTGCTGACAGTCCTGCTCGGCGCGGGCTGCGCCCGCACCGATCTGGGCGCGCCCTGCCACGTGGAGAACGCCCAGGGCGGCGAGCTGGTCCCGCTGCCCGGCCGGCAGTACCTGTACCTCGGGTCCAGCGAGTGCGAGAGCTTCGCCTGCCTCGCGACCCAAGGGGCCAGCGGCGGCTACTGCTCCCAGGCCTGCAGCGGCGCAGGCGGAAGCTGTCCGTCGGGTCTCGCCTGCACCCAGCTGGCTCTCGACCAGCAATATCTGGACACCATGAAGGCGCGCCTGCCGCCGGATCGGTACCAGCAGCTCTTCGGCCAGCTCGGCTCGACCTGGTATTGCGTCCGGTCGCACTGAGGTAACGTGGCGCGCATGCGCCACATCGTCGCCGCGCTGATCTGCATCGGCGCCTGCCACGGCGAGGCCGCGGAGAAGAACGTGCCCGGTCTGCCGCAGGGCGCGGTGCGTTTCGACACCGCGCGGGGTCCCTGGATGGTGAAGGTGGAGATCGCCGCCGACGATGCTTCGCGGGCGCGGGGGCTGATGTTCCGGCGCGCGCTCCCGTCCGACCACGGGATGCTTTTCATCTTCCCGGACACGGAGCTGCTTTCCTTCTGGATGCACAACACGCTGATCGCTCTCGACATGATCTTCCTCGACGAGACCCGGACCGTCGTCGGCGTGGTGGCGAACGCCGCCCCGCAGACGGACACGCCCCGGACGGTGGGGAAGCCCTCGCGGTACGTGGTGGAGGTCGCGGGCGGAGAGGCCGGAGCGCACGGCGTCGGGCCGGGCGCCCGCGCGGCATTCATCGACGTGAGTGAGTGAGCAGTCCGCGCGCGGCGTCCGCGCCCAGGCTCTCCTCCATCATCCGCTCCACCAGCCGCTCGAAGTCGCGCCGCGCGCCCTCGTCGGCGAACACGAACCGGATTCCCATGCCCGGCTCGCCGCCCTTCTTCTCCGCGTCCCCGGAGGTGAGGATCCACGCCACCTCGCCTTCCAGCACGACCGGCTCGGCGAGCGCCGGCAGCGAG
>JBGQLA010000216.1:0-8938 GCA_041499865.1 Deltaproteobacteria bacterium | reverse complement strand
TCCGGGCGCGGCTGTTCGAGCCGCTGGTGACCACCAAGGCCAAGGGCATCGGCCTCGGGCTGGCCCTGGTCAGGCGCATCGTCGAGCGCCACGGCGGGACCATCAGCTACGCTCCGCGCGACGAGGGAGCGCGGTTCCTGGTGCGGCTCCCGAGGCCGGCATGAAGAGCTTCCTGCTGGTCGACGACAACGCCGCGTTCGCGGAGAACCTGGCGGAAATCCTCCGCGACTGCGGCCACGAGGTGGTGATCGCGAACGGCGGAGAGATGGCGCTGCGCGCGGCCCGGGAGCGGAAGTTCGATGCCCTGGTCACCGACATGCGCATGCCGGTGATGAGCGGCGCCAAGGTGGTGCACGAGATCCGCCGCGGCGATCCGGAGCTGCCGGCGATCGTGGTGACGGCCTACACCGGCGAGGACGACCTGATCTCCGCGCGCAACGAGGGCCTGCTCGCCGTCCTTCCCAAGCCCGTTCCGGTGGAGCGCCTGATCGAGCTGCTCGGCCACGCCCGGCGCGGCGCGCTGGTGGCGCTGGTGGAGGACGACGCCGCGCTCGCCGACAACCTCTGCGAGGCGCTGCGCGACCGCGGGTTTTCCGCGGTCACCGCGCGCTCCATCGCCGACGCCGAGCGGTTCGGGGACGTGCGGCCCTTCGTGGCGCTGGTGGATCGCCGCGTCCCCGGCGGGCCCGACGGACAAGCCATGCACCTCCTCTCCCGGCGCTTCCCTGAGTTGCCGCAGATCGTGATCACCGCCTTCGCCGAGGGCATGAGCGAGACCGGCGCGACGGTGTTCGCCAAGCCTTTCGACACCGGGACGCTGCTGCAGACCATCGAGCGGATATATGACCGCCGGAGAGCCCCTTGAGCAAGGACGCGCGCATCCTGGTGGTCGACGACAACACCGCGCTGCTCGACAACCTCCGGCAGATCCTCGAGGAGGAAGGCTATCGGGTGTCCACCGCGCCCTCCGCCGCCCTCGCGCTGGAGGATGCGGCGACCGGGTTCGACGTCGCGCTGGTCGATCTCCGCCTGCCCGATGCATCGGGAACGGCGCTGGCCGTGCAGCTCAAGGAGGTCGCGCCCGGCGGCGAGATCGTGCTGCTCACCGGCTTCGCCACGCTGGAGACCGCCATCGGCGCGGTGCGCGCCGGGGCGTTCGCCTATCTGGTGAAGCCCTGCAGCACCGCGGATCTGCTGCTCACCATCGAGCAGGCGCTCCGGCAGGTCCGGCTGCACGCCGAGAAGCGCGAGCTGGCCCGCCGCGCGCAGGTCGCCGAGAAGCTGGCCGCGGTGGGCACCTTGACCGCCGGGATCTCGCACGAGATCCGCAATCCGTTGAACGCGGCCGGGCTGCAGCTCGCCGTGCTCGAGCGGCGCATCCAGAAGCTGGCGGAGACCGTGCGCGCTCCGCTGCTGGAGCCGCTCGGCCTCGTCCGCGACGAGATCCGCAGGCTCGAACACTTGCTCGAAGACTTCCTCCAGTTCGCCCGGCCCCGCGAGCTGGACGCGCGCCCCGTCGACGCGCACGGCGTGCTGGAGGCGGTGCTGGGGCTGCTGGGCGGCGAGGCCGAGCGCCGGCGGATCGCTCTCGAGCGGCGGATCCAGACGGAGCTGCCGCCGATCTCGGGGGACCCGGAGCGCCTGCGGCAGGTGATGATGAACCTGACGCTCAACGCGCTGGAGGCGACGCCGGAGGGCGGGCGGGTCCGGGTGACGGCGCGGGCGGTGGATCGGGACGTGGTGTTTGCGGTGGACGACAGCGGGCCCGGCATTCCGCAGGAGAACGCCGAGCGGATCTTCGAGCCGTTCTTCACCACCAAGGCCGCCGGGTCGGGGCTGGGGCTCCCGATCGTGCACGCCATCATCACCCAGCACGGCGGCTCGATCGGCTACGAGAAGTCCGTCTTCGGCGGCGCCCGGTTCTGGGTGCGGCTGCCGCGCGCCTGACGGGCGGACCTCAGGCTTCGGGTTCCTGGTCGCCCAGGTGCGGCGGGATCTCGCCCGAATACTCCTTCAGCCGGTACTGGATCTTCCGGATGGAGATGCCGAGCATCTCCGACGCCTTCGCCGTCGATCCCCCGACCAGCTCCATGGTGCGGAGGATGGCCTCCCGCTCGATCTCGGCCATGGTTGCGCCCGGGATCAGGCTGGAGGCATCGCGGCCCGCCGGCCGCGGACCCTGCAGGGTGGGAGGGAGATCGTCGGCGGTCAGCTCGCGCCCCTTGCACAGCACCACCGCGCGCTCCACGGCGTTCTCCAGCTCGCGGACGTTGCCCGGCCAGTCGTAGGCGAGCAGCGCGTTGAGCGTGCCCGGCGCCAGGCCCTTCACTTCCTTGCCGTAGCTCGCCGCGTACTTCTCCACGAAATGGCTGACCAGGGCCGGGATGTCGCCCTTGCGGCGGCGCAGCGGGGGAAGCGTCACCGCCACCACGTTGAGGCGGTAGAAGAGGTCCTCGCGGAACCGGCCGGCCTTCACCTCGGCCGTGAGATCGCGGTTGGTCGCCGCCACCAGGCGGACGTCGACCTTGACCGTCTGGGTGCCGCCCACGCGCTCGAACTCGCGGGTCTGCAGCGCGCGAAGCAGCTTCACCTGCGTGGAGAGCGCGATCTCCCCGATCTCGTCGAGGAACAGGGTGCCGCCGTCGGCGAGCTCGAACCGGCCTTCCTTGCGGCCGATCGCGCCGGTGAACGAGCCCTTCTCGTGGCCGAACAGCTCGCTCTCCAGCAGCGTCTCGGAGAGGGCGGCGCAGCTGACCTTGATGAACGGCTTGCTCGCGCGATCGCTCTCCTCGTGCACCGCCTGGGCGATCAGCTCCTTGCCGGTGCCGGACTCGCCGAGGATGAGGACGGTGGCCTTGGTCGGGGCGGCCTGCTTCACCACCTGGTAGACCGCCTGCAGCTCGGGCGCCTCGCCCACCATCCCGCTGAGCCTGTAGCGGTCGCGCACGCGCTCCCGCAGCGTCTGCGACTCGCGCAGCAGCGTGCGCTTTTCCAGGGCCTTTTGCAGGAAGACCAGCACCGAGTTCACGTCCAGCGGCTTGGTCAGGTAGTTCTCGGCGCCGGCGCGCATCGCCTCCACCGCCGTCTCCACGGTGCCGAAGGCCGTCATCATGATGAAGATGGCGTCGCTGCCGCGCTCCTTGGCCCTGCGCAGGAGGGTCAGCCCGTCCATCTTCGGCATGCGCACGTCGGCGAGCACCACGGCCGGCGCGAACTCCTCCAGGGTGGCGAGCGCGGCCTCCCCGTCGGACGCCTCGGCGATCTCGTAGCCTTCCTCGCCGAGGATCAGGCGCAGCGCGGAACGGGCGTTGTGCTCGTCGTCGACGACGAGGATGCGTTCCTTGGCCATCAGCGAACCAGTCTACCTTGGTTCCTCAAGCGTCGCTGGCGTCGAGCTGGATGATGTCGTCCCGCAGGACGCGCGGGTCGAGCAGGTCGCGGTCCTCGGCCTCCATGTCCGCGATGATGTCGTCGAGCAGCCCGAGCACCCGCCGCGAAAGGACCAGAGGCGACAGCGCCGCGGCGCGGTCGGAGCGGAGCACGCTGAGAACCGCGCGCTGGTGCGCGTGGTCGGCGCGAAGCAGGTCCAGGCGGACCGGGCCCCAGGCGTCGATGCGCTCGAGCACCGGGCCGAGGAGCGCTTCCTCGGTCGTGAGGTGCCGCTCCATGTCGTCGCGCAGCACGGAGATGCGCATGCGCAGCGCGGCGCACTCGTCGGGCCCCGTCCCCAGGACCTCGAGCGCGGCCTCGCGGACTTCGGCGATCACCCCGCGAAGCTGCTGGTGCTGCGCGTGCAGGGTTTGCCGACGTTCCTCGTGCGTCATGTGTCGCCTCCGCCTGCGAGACCCGGTGCAAGGGATGAGCCGTTGAGCGACTTTCCAGAGCCATTGTAGTGAACGCACGGACTGCGCGCCCGCGCGTGAGCACCGCCGGAATTGCGCTGGGGACTGCCGCCGGCGTTCCCCCAGGCGCCGCATGGCATGGACCGGCCGGACGACCACATGGCCGGCCTGGCCGCCGCCTGCCGCGACCTGATCGTCGGAACCGCGACCAGCTCGGCGGGCTTGGCGCGAACTGCAGGCCGAGGCGATCGGACGTCGAGCGGCTGCAGCGACTCGCGCAGCTGCTAGGGTGCGGGTGCGCACATCCTGCGCCCCTCTGGGCCGGTTTCGTCTGGAAGGGAACGGCACGTTCCTTGAACACCTCTGCGCTGGAGGTATGCCATGAAGCGAATCCTAGCCGGTTACGACGGCTCCAACGAGTCGCGGGTGGCGGTGAACTTCGCCGCCGACCTGGCGCAGGCGATGAATTGCCAGCTGAGCATCGCCAGTTCGGTCTATTTCCAGGAGGCTTTCGGGGCCCCCGAGCTGCAGCTGAAGGTTGCGCAGTGGGAGGCGCACGAGAAGGTGCGCACCGCGAGCGCGCTGAAGGAGGCGGCGGTGGGCGCGGCCCGGCCCGGCCTCCGCATCGAGACCCTGGTGCTGAGCGGACCGCCCGCCGAGGCGCTCGCGGAGCAGGCGAAGACCGGCGACGTGGACATGGTGGTCGTCGGTCACCGCGGCCGCGGCGCGGTCTCCCGGCTCCTCACGGGCAGCGTGGCGGATCGCCTGGTGCAGATCTGCACGAAGCCGGTGACGGTGGTCCGGTAGCGGAAGGAAGGGCTCCGCCGCTGCCTGCGGGGGGAGCAGGAACGGCGGAGCACGGATAGGACCGGAACGTTCGGACCCGACCGCCGCCCGCCCGTAACCCATGCGGCGATCGAAAGTCCATCGCCGGCCGCGTCAAGCGGCGCGGGCGGCGCCTTGCTTGGGGGGCCTCGAGCCCGATGCCGGCGCAGATCTCCTGGAGTTCCAGGCGGAAGGCGTCGGCGTTGCGGTGCGCCGCTCCGCCCAGCTCCACGCCGGCCGGGGTGACGCGGGGCCCAGATGCGCTTGTGCGCGGTGTAGAACGCGATGGCGCACCCGACGAAGAGGAAGAAGCAGCCGGCGTAGATGATCGGGGTCGACGGATCGCGCGCAATCTGCAGCCCCGTCGCGTACAGCTGGGGGGGGCGTAGCCGGGGTTCACGAACGTCCCCGCCACCATGGCGAGGAAGATCGCGAAGAGGTTCGCGAGCGTCAGCTTCAGCGAGCAGAAGGCGCGGAAGATGCGGTCGGCCATCACCCTGCTCCGTAGCTGTGCAGCCCGTCGCCGGTGAGGCCCAGGTTGACGCCCATGAAGGTGAAGATCACCACCGCGAAGGCGGCGACCGCGATGGCGGCGGTGCGCTTGCCGGACCACCCCAGGGTGATCCGGGTGTGCAGGTAGCCGGCGTAGACGATCCAGGTGATCAGCGCCCAGGTCTCCTTGGGATCCCATCCCTAGAAGCGCCCCCAGGCCTCGTTCGCCCAGACCCCGCCGAGCACGATGCCCACTCCCAAAAGCGGCCAGCCGACGATCACGGTGCGGTAGGTGACGTCCTCGAGGCGGCGCGCGTCGGGAAGCAGCGCCTCGATGCGCGGGCGCCAGCGGGCGGTGATCAGGAATCCGAGCGTGGTGCCCCAGAGGAGCGCGAGGAGGCCGAGCGCGAAGTTGGAGGCGATGCCGAAGAAGTACGGCCCCAGCTCCACCGGCTGGACCCCGGCCGGCAGCTCGACTCCGGCGGCGGAGGCGATCTGCGCCACCATCACGCCGATCCCGAGCGTCAGCGAAAGGAACGCGGTCAGCGTCAGGCGGAAGCCGAGCTTCTCGCGGTCGCGCAGCGAGTACGCCACCGCCGCGGCGAGGAAGAGGATCAGCGCGGCGAGGAGGAAGGGACCGACGCCGGGCACCGGAAGGAGCAGCTTCATCTGCTTGCCGGGGCCAGTGCGAAAACCCTGCGCGGCCCTCGAGAGGCGCAAAGGATGCGCGGAGAGGAGGTGGGTGCCGGACCGCAATGCATTTCATGCGTGCAGACCCCCGTCGGACGTCTCGGCGGCAATGGGGCACGCCTCTTGCTCAATCACCAGCCGTCACGAGGAGGTTTTGCGATGCATCCGGGGACGACGCCGAATCCACGCTCGCGAGCAACCGCGCTTCTCATCCTCTGGATGGGCGCAATCCTCATCGGAATGGCTTGCACACCGCTGTTTCACTGAACCTCAAGGAGAAGCCCGTGAAGAAGACGCTTTTCGCCGTTCTCTCCCTCAGCCTGATCGCCCTCAGTGCCCGGGCCGAGGTGGACAAGAAGACCGAGCGCACCTGGAAGGCCAAGTGCGCCTCGTGTCACGGCGCCGATGGCAAGGCGGCCACCGACCAGGGAAAGAAGCTCGGGATCCCGGACTACACCGACGCTTCGTTCCAGAAGTCGAAGACGGACGATCAGCTCAAGACGGCGATCACGAACGGCGTGAAGACCGACAAGGGCGAGATGGAAGGCTACAAGGAGAAGCTGTCTGGCGAAGAGATCGACAACCTCGTGAAGCTGGTGCGCTCGTTCGGTAAATGAGCGCTTTAGAGCGGCCCCTGGCGGCGCCCCCCGCCGCCAGGGGCCCTCACCTGCGGCACGCGACTTGCGAAGGATCGGCCCATGGCAATGAAGGAACGGATCCTCGTCGTCGACGATGAAAAGAACGCGCGCACCGCGCTCCGCACCCTTCTTGGCGAAGAAGGATACGACATCGCCGAGGCAGCGGACGGCGAAGAAGCGCTATCGAAGATCGCGGAGCTGGATCCCGCGGTCGTTCTCACGGACATGCGGATGCCGAAGATGGACGGCATCACCCTGCTCCGGAAGGCGCGCGAGGCGGGCAGCGAGGCGGCGTTCGTGATGATGACCGCTTTCGCGTCCGTCCAGGCCGCGGTCGATGCCATGAAAGCCGGCGCCGAGAACTATCTCACCAAGCCGCTCGACCTCCAGGCGGTGTTGATCTTCCTGGAGAAGGCGCTGGAGAAGCGGCGCCTGCAGCGCGAGACGCTCTCGCTGCGCGACCGCGTCCGCGAGCAGTACCGCCTGGACGGGCTGGTCGGTGATGCCCCCGAGCTGCGCGCCGTGTACGACGTCGTGCGCCAGGCGGCCCCCACCAAGGCGACGGTCCTGATCCTCGGCGAGTCCGGGACGGGCAAGGAGATCATCGCCCACGCGCTGCACGAGGAGAGCCCGCGGCGGGACAAGGCTTTCGTGAAGGTGTCGTGCGCGGCGCTCTCGGAGACGTTGCTGGAGAGCGAGCTCTTCGGCCACGAGCGCGGGTCGTTCACCGGCGCGGTCGGGCGCAGGGAAGGCCGCTTCGAGCTGGCCGACAACGGCACGCTGTTCCTGGACGAGATCGGGGAGATCTCGCCGGCCACGCAGATCAAGCTCTTGCGGGTGCTGCAGACCAAGGAGTTCGAGCGGGTCGGCGGAACGCAGACGCTGAAGGTGGATGTGCGGCTGGTCGCCGCCACCAACCGCGACCTGGCGGCCGAGGTGAGGGCGGGCAAGTTCCGCGAGGACCTCTACTACCGCCTGAACGTCGTGGCGGTCACCCTGCCGCCCCTGCGGCGGCGCAAGGGCGACCTGCCGGCGCTGGCCTCGCACTTCATCGAGAAGTACTCGAAGCTCTACGGCAAAGACGTGCGCGGCCTCGGGCCCGGAACCCTGAATGCGCTGCTGGCGCACGACTGGCCCGGCAACGTGCGCGAGCTGGAGAACGCGATCGAGCGCGCGGTGGTGCTGGCGCAGGGCCGGGAGATCGGCGCGGACGACCTGCCGCCTTCGCTGCGCGGGGCGCGGCCGGACCGGCGCGAGGCGGGATCGCTGATTCCCGGGGCGACGCTGTACGAGATCGAGCGCGAGGCGATTCTGCGCACGCTCGAGTTGGTCGGCGGGTCCACGTCGCGGGCGGCGGACATGCTGGGGATCTCGGCGCGGAAGATCCAGTACCGGATGAAGGAGTATGCGCAGCTGGACCGGCAGCACCAAGCGGGTGGAGAGCAGCAATCGCCTTCGGCAGCGTAGGAGCTGGACAGCTGGGCAGTCGATGTGCGCGTCCGCGGGGGCGCGCACATTGCGTTTTGGGGTGCCGCATCTGCTGCCATCCAAGTCGCGATAGAACTGCGCGGTGGCGAGCCTGGGTCACGTCGCGGTCGGGCTGGTGGCGGGGCGCCTCTGGACGGGGTTCAGGGGCGAGCAAGGCGGCGATCCGCGGGACAGCACGTCACTCGTGCGGGCGGTGGTTGCGTTCAGCGCGCTCTCGCTGGCGCCCGACCTCGACGTCATCGCCTTCCGGCTCGGCATTCCATACGACGCGCCGTTCGGCCACCGGGGAGCCGCGCACTCGGTGTTCGCAGCGGTCGCGCTCGCCTCCGTTGCTGCGCTCGCGACTCGCCTGACGCCTGAACAGACCGGCGGCGGGCAGGCGCGCCTGCGGCTCTGGCTGCTCTGCGCCGCGGTCGCGACGACGCATGGTGTGCTGGACGCGCTCACCGATGGTGGGCTCGGCGTTGCGCTCCTGTGGCCACTCTCCAACCGGCGCTACTTCGCCGCTTGGACGCCGATTCCGGTGGCGCCCATCGGCGTGCGGATGCTCACGGCCCGAGGCCTTGGCGTGGTCATGACCTAGGCGCTGCAGTTCGCGCCGCTGCTGGTCTGGTCGCTCTGGCCTCGACGCTGGAGCACGAGACGCCGGACGCGCGAACCCAGGTCCCAGCTTGATTCGGGCGATGATCGCGACGAGCTGTGACCAGGTTCCTGGTTTGGGCTAACGGACCACCAGCACTGGTTTCGAGCTGATCTGCACCAGCCGGTCCGCCACGCTGCCCAGGAGGGCCCGCATCACGGCGCTGCGGCCGCGGTGGCCGACCACCACCAGCTCGACGTCGGGCTCCTTTGCCAGCTCGGCCAGCGCCTCGGCCGGGCGGGCCGACTCGACCAGGGTGCTGCGCACCTCCGTGTCGGGGCGGTCCACGCGGTCGCGGACTTCCTTCAGCAGCTTGGTGCCCT
>JBGQLA010000215.1:0-8981 GCA_041499865.1 Deltaproteobacteria bacterium | reverse complement strand
TGGGGGGTGCTCTCGGTCGGCCTCTTCGCGGACGGCACCAGCAACTACGGTGGGAGCTGGAACGGCGTCAACGGATCGGTGACGGGGCTCTTCTATGGGGACGCAAGCCAGCTCGCTGCGCAGCTGGTGGGCATCTCCACCCTGCTCGGCGTCGTCTTCACCGGCAGCTTCGCCATCAACATGGTGCTCGAGTACGTGATCGGGCACCGCGTGTCGGCGGAGACCGAGCTGGACGGCCTGGACATTCCGGAAATGGGCCAGCTTGGGTACCCCGAGTTCGTCTTCCGCCCGGAGCCCACATTCTCCGTGGCTGCTTGAACACGAGCGAGGAGGGATGGCGGCGCCACCCGGGGTTGCCATCCCTTCTCGCGCATCCAGAACGGGAGCTT
Source organism: Deltaproteobacteria bacterium (assembly GCA_041499865.1). Lineage (GTDB taxonomy): Bacteria > Myxococcota > Myxococcia > Myxococcales > 40CM-4-68-19 > 40CM-4-68-19. The sequence continues at coordinate 8,592 of JBGQLA010000215.1, read as the reverse complement.
CATGAACACGGATTTGACTACGACAGCTGAGGCCGGCGCGCTGGCGGCCCGCGTTCCTTCGCCGCTCCTCGCAATTCCCGAGCAGGCGCGCGGCCTGCTCTCGAGGATGTTCGTCGATCCTCATGCACTCGAAAAAGCCGAGACGGCCGAGCTGATCGACAGGCTGCGAGAGAGCGTGTCCGCGCGTCCGGAAGCCGCGGAGCTCCGGGTGGTGCTCGGCATGGCGCTGTGCGTGGACTATCAAGTACAGGAAGCGATGGAGCAGCTCGGCGAAGCCGTGCGACTGGAGCCGGACAGCTTCCTCGCCCAGCTGAAGATGGGCGAGCTGTGGATGCGCCTGCGGGTGTGCAGGAAGGCTGAAGAGCACACGCGGCGGGCGGCGTCGCTGGCGCGGAACCTTGCGCAAGCGGAGATGGCGCGGCGCCAGGCAGCAGCGATCCGGAACCTCTTGCGGCAGGGGGTCGAGCGCGGCGCCTACCGGAGCCCGCTCGCGCTCGTCGAACGCCTGCGCCGGCTCTGGCCGGGCTACCGCGGCGCGGCCCTGGCCCGCGCGGAGCAGTAGGGCCTTCGGTGGACCTGCTGCTCCATCCACGGCGCTACCCGGCGGCGGCGAGGTCGCGCGTCGCGCCGGCGAGATCCTGATGTCGCGCAGATTCCCGGACGATGCGTTCCGTCCCGGAGGAAGCGACGCCGAGCTCGGCGACGCGCAGGATCCGGTGGCCAGTCTCCTCGACATCGGTCAGGCCCTCGGAAGCGAGCTCGAGCCTCCCCAGGCGCTCGGGCGCGTTCTCGAGTCGCTCGAGCGCGATCGGAGCATCGTCCGCGGCGCGGTGATGATGCTCGACGAGCAAACCGGCGAGATCCGGGTCGAGGTCTCGGTGGGCTTTCGCGCCGAGGCGAGGCAGGCGCGCTGCCGCCTCGGCGAAGGCATCACGGGCCAGGTGATCGAGAGCGGCCACGCCGTGGTGGTGCCTGCGATCGACCGCGAACCGCTCTTCCTCGAGCGCGACCGGGACCGGCGAAGCGGAGAGACCTTCATCTGCGTGCCGATCCCAGTGGATCGCAGGCCCGCCGGAGCGCTGGCCGTCGAAGTCGATGACCACCCTTCCCGCGACGAGGAAGCGGCGCAGCGTTTCTTCGCCGTGGTGGCCTCGATGATCGGACAGGCCTTGAAGGCGCGCCGGTCGATCGGGAAGAGCCGCAGGAGGCTGATGGACGAGAACCGCGGCCTGCGCATGCTGCTGCAGGAGCGATACGACTTCTCCGGCGTCGTGGGCAAGAGCGGGCCGATGCGGCAGGTGTGCGAGGAGATCGCGCAGACGGCTCCGACGGACGCCACCGTGCTGATCCACGGCGAGCCCGGCAGCGGGAAGGAGCTGATCGCCCAGACCCTCCATTACAACTCGGCGCGGGCGACGCGACCCATCGTCAAGGTGAGCCTGGCCACCCTGCCGGCGACGGCGGCCGAGTCCGTTCTCTTCGGCCAGGAGGAGAACGCCGCGATCGCCAGGTGCGGCCGCCTGGAGATGGCAGAGGGCGGCACCCTCTTCCTCGATGACGTGGACCAGCTGAACGGCGTGACGCAGGCCAGGCTCCTGCGCGCCTTGCAGGACCGCGAGTTCGAGCGGGTCGGCGGGATCGGGACGCACAGGACGGACGTGCGCGTGATCGCCGCGACGAGCAGAAATCTGCAGGGGAGGGTCGCAGCGGGCGCTTTCCGCGCCGACCTCTACTACCGGCTCAGCGTGGTCCCGATCTTCCTCCCTCCGCTGCGCGATCGGAGGTCCGACATCTCCCTCCTCATCGACCACTTCATCGCCCGCCATTCGCAGCACTACGGCAAGCCCGTCAGCCGCATCTCGGCGCCGGCGATGGACCTGCTCCTCGGCCATCACTGGCCCGGCAACGTGCGCGAGCTGGAGAACACCATCGAGCACGCCGTGCTCGCCTGCGACGGAGAGGCGATCCACGGGCACCACCTGCCGCCCTCGCTCCAGAGCTCCCTCGTCTCCGGGATCCCCATCCAGACTTCGCTGGGCGGCGCGGTCGAGCAGTTCGAGAAGGACCTGATCCTGGACGCGATGCAGAGCTCGCGCGGGAGCATCGCGGGGGCGGCGCGCCTGCTGAACACGACGGAGCGGATCATCGGCTACAAGATCCGCAAGTACAGCATCGATCCCTGGCGCTTCCGGTTACAGGCCCCGGCGGGGACGGCGGCTGCGCCGACTTCCGGCGAGGAGCCGTGAGATCCGCCGCCCGCGCCCGATGGAGAAGGAGAACGAGATGACGAACCTGCCGCCAGACGAGATGGTGACGCTCTTCCACGAGATGCGCAGCCTCCTCGAGGAGATCCTCGCGGCGAACGACCACATCGCCGCGGCGAACTTCCGCGTCGTCTATCTCTCGACGGAGCAGATGGACCGCGTTCGCCGCGCCGTCGGGGCCGGCGAGACGTTTTCGATCTCGCTCGCACCGCCGCCGGCTGAGACCGGCCGATCGGGCTAGGAGGCCGTTGCCGAAAAGGCAACGGCCGACTGTCCCAGGGCGCTGCGCTGGTGCGCGCGCCCGGCAGGGGCCAGCGGCTCTCCGCCGAAGGCGGAGTATGCCGCTACGTAGTTGCTGCGTGTTGCCGTGAATACGGCAACACGCTCCTGGCGCGCAGCCGGAGCCACCTCTCCTCGACGTGCTCGAGACCGCCAGCACGCGCGGTCGCTGTCACAACGATGCACGAGAGCCGTCTTTCGCGCATGACGACAGCAAGCCGGCGACTGCGCTATCAAGAGATGCCTGCGAGCGACAGCGCTCGATGCTCGCGGAGTGACAAGGAGCTTCCATATGAGCACACAACGGTGCGGTCCTGGTCACGGGTCGGCGGCGGTGAAAGCAGGATCGGGCGCCAGGTCTGCTAGCATCGGGGGATGGAATCGGAAGAGGCGCGGAAGACCGCCTTGGCGTCGCTCGGGAGAAATGGCGCGAGCCTCTTCGCGATCTCCTGCGCGGAGCGGCTGCGTCCGCTGCTTTCGCACGTCCCGTCGGGCGCGACCCCGCTCGTCGCCGGCGTGGCCTTGACGGACCTCTGGCGCGTCCTCGAGGGAGCGCAGCGGCCCGATCCCCGGCGTCTGTCGGACCTGTCGCAAAAATGCTGGGTGCTGGTCGACATCGAGCCGACGCCGAAGGTGCCGGCGCCCTATCTCGAGGCGCTCGTGGCAGCGACGCACCATGCCCTCGAGACGTATCTCTCCGGCAATGCGCAACAGGCCGTCCTCGCCGCGCAGAAGAGCTTGGAAGCCGCGGCGCAGAAGGCCCTGGGCGAGGACGAGCTCGCGCGTCAGGACCGCGACGTGCGCGAGATCGCTGCCGCAGTGCGCTCCGCCTCTTCTCCGCTGACGCAATTCGGAACGCGGCTGCGCGAGCGCGCGGAGAAGGAAGGCAAGGCGTTCGTGGCCTCCCTGCTGCGCTGAACGGCTCCAGACGAGCTCGTCGCCGTCGCAATGCGCCCGTCGCTGGGGCCTCGGTTCGTCGCCGCTGTGCTATCCATCCTCAGGTTGGTCGACCCGAGTCCCGCCCCGGCTTGGCACGGTGAATTGCGTATGGTGTCCCCGAATCTCCACGAGGCTGCGATCGTCGGAGCCGGGCCGGCGGGGCTGGCCGCGGCCGCGTCGTTGCGTGCCGTGGGCGTGCGCGCCGTCGTCGTGGACAAGGCCGCCGAGGTGGGATCGACCTGGCGCGCGCACTACGATCGGCTGCACCTGCACACCGAGCGCGCCCTCTCGGGATTGCCCGGCCTGCCCATCCCGCGCAAGCACGGCAAGTGGGTGTCGCGCGCCGGCGTCGTCGAGTACCTCGAGGAGTACGCCTCGCACCACCAGATCGAGCTGCGTCTCTCGACTCCTGTGGAACGCGTCGAGCGCGAAGGCGGCGCCTGGAAGCTCGCGACCCCATCCGGGCCCTTGCTGGCCCGCGCGGCGGTGATTGCAGCCGGTTACAACCACACGCCGCGCATCCCCGAGTGGCCCGGGAGCAGCTCGTTCCGCGGTGAGCTGCTTCACTCGGCGCAATACAAGAACGCGGAGCGGTTCCGCGGCCGGCACGTGCTCGTCGTGGGGACGGGGAACAGCGGGGCGGAGATCGCCGTCGACCTGGTCGAGGGCGGCGCCGCCTCCGTGCGCATCGCGGTCCGCACGCCGCCGAACATCGTCCGCCGCGAGGTGGCGGGGCTCGCGACGCAGCGGCTCGGCCTCGCGCTGCGGCACATCCCTCCAGCCATCGTCGACCCCATCGCCCGCCTGGTGCAGCGGCTCACGGTGGGAGATCTCACGCCGTACGGATTGCCCCCATCGCCGCGTGGCACGTACACGCGGGCGCGGGAAGGGCAGATTCCCATCCTCGATGTGGGACTCGTCGACGCGGTGAAGTCGGGGCGCGTGACGATCGTCTCCGCGGTGCGCGCCTTCGACGGAGGCGACGTCGTTCTGGAGGACGGCAGCCGGATCCAGCCCGACGCTGTCATCGCCGCCACCGGATACCTCCGGGCGCTCGAGCGGCTCGTGGGGCATCTGGGAGTCCTCGACGCGCATGGGTTGCCGGTCGCGCACGGCGCGAAGACGCACCCCGCAGCACCCGGGATGTACTTCCTCGGCTACTCGAATCCCATCAGCGGCAACCTGCGCGAGATCGCCATCGATGCGCGCAAGATCGCCAAGGCGCTGCGCCGTTCGCGCAGTTGACGCGCTCACCAGGCCACTCCGCCGGACGCGGATGAGCCGGCCCAGGTGGCATTTCTACAGCGGCTGCGAAGCCGGACGTGCAGCGGACGCAGGCCGGTGATGACGCCGGCGTTTGCGTCAGAGTTCCCTCGCGACATATGTAGCCAGCGTCGATTTCGCGGAGGGGGAAGATGACGAAAGAGATCAGCCGCAGGAAGATCCTGAAGAGCATCGTGGTGGTAGCGGGTGCAGGCGTCGCCGGCAGCGTGCTCGATGCCTGCGGGAGCCCGGACCTGAGCGACGGCGCCAGCTACTTCCCGCAGTCCGTCGCCTCGGGCGACCCGAAGGCCGACAGCGTCGTGCTCTGGACCCGCGTCCACGATTCCGCGGCGGGCGGCGACCTCGCGCTGCGCCTTCAGGTGGCCAGGGACCGGAGCTTCGACAACCTCGTCTCGGACCAGTCGGGGCTGTCCGCCACGGCCGCGCACGACGGGAGCATCAAGGTGAAGGTGACGGCGCTGACCGCCGGCACGGTCTACTTCTATCGATTCATCTACCAGGACGCTCAAGGCCGGAAGTGGGCCAGCCGCACCGGCCGCACCCGGACGGCGCATGCCCCCGGCGACGACGTGCCGGTGCGCTTCGCGGTGCTCAACTGCCAGGACTACATCGGCCGCTACTGGAACACGATGCAGCGCCTGGCCCAGCTCGACCTGGACCTCGACTTCATGCTCGCCGTCGGCGATTACATCTACGAGACCACGGGTGACAAATCGTTCCAGACGCCCACCGCAGGGCGTTCCATCACCTTCACGGACCAGGCCGGTGCGGAGACCGTAGGTACGGGCGCCGGCGCCTTCCAGGCCGCGCGCTCCGTCGACAATTATCGGCAGCTCTACCAGACCTACAAGAGCGACCGAAATCTGGCGACGTTGCACGAGATGTACGCCGTCATCGCCACCTGGGACGATCACGAATATTCCGACGATTGCTGGGGCGACGTCGCCACCTACACCGCGGGCGTGAAGAACGAGAAGGACACCGAGAGGCGGCGCAACGCCGAGCAGGCCTTCTTCGAGTTCATGCCGGTCGACGACGGCGCGGCCTCGGGAGTGATCGATACGCAGCGCTCGGCGCTCTACCCGAACGTGAAGCTGTGGCGCAGCCTTTCCTTCGGAAAGAATCTCGAGTTGATCATGACGGACTACCGGAGCTTCCGGCCCGACCACCTGATCCCCGAGGACGCTTTTCCCGGCACGGTGGTGCTCGACAAGGCGACGCTGCAGGCGGTGCTGGCGGCGGCGGGCCAGTCGCCGCTCTACGATGCGCTCTCCCAGGATCTGTTCGCGTACGTGAACATCGACGATCCCCAGTACTCGGTGCAGAAGTCATTCCTGGTCGCAGCGCTGTCGCAGGGTTACGCGCTCGGCGGCCTCGGTTCGTCCGCCGACGCCTCGGCGAAGGCCGCCTCGGTGGCGACCGGCAATCTGGCGCTGGTGGTGGTCAACGCGGTGCTGGCGCAGGCGGGCGTGGCGCCCATCCCCACGGCGGGCAAGGACAAGGGCCTCGCCTACGCCCAGATGGGCAAGCAGGATCTCTTCAGCCGCCTCGGGTCGCGTTATCTGCTGGTCAAGCCGCTCTTCGACCTCTACGCCGGCTACCGGTTCCAGGCGACCGGGAAGCAGAGCGAGAACGCGCTCGGCAACGACCAGGAGTCCTTCGTCCGCGATCGCCTGCAGAACTCCGACCGCACCTTCAAGGTGCTGGTGAGCTCGACCTCGTTCACCAGCATGATCCTGGACCTGCGCTCGCAGACGGCGCTGCCGGCCACCTTGCAGCAGCAGTTCTACCTCGACTGCGATCAGTGGGACGGGTTTCCCAGCAAGCGCGCCGAGCTCTTTGCCTTCCTCACGCAGGCCAACGTCAAGAACGCCCTCTTCGTCTGCGGGGACATCCACGCGGGGTTCGTCAGCAAGGTGAACGCCGGGTCCGGCAACGACCTGCCGGTCATCACCTCGCCCGCCATCAGCTCGCAGACCCTCAAGGAGGAGCTCCTCAGCCAGGTGCAGGAGCTCGGGCTGGGCGCGGCGGCGGCCGCGTTGGTCAACAGTCTCGAGGGCCTGCTGCAGGCCTCGAACCCGCAGATCCTCTTCAACTCGACCGACAAGCACGGCTTCACGGTGGTCGAGATCACGGGACAGGGCGTGAAGGCGACCCTGCACCAGATCCCCAACGGCGAAGTCGCCCACGACTACTCGGCGACGCCGGGCGACCTGGCCGGGAAGTTCACCACTACGAGCTACAACGTCTCAGGCGGCACGATCGCCCCGGGGTAACCGTCGCGGGAGCTCGTGAAGCTTTCGCGGGGCGAGGTGGAAGCGATGCGCACGCGGCCGGCCTGGCGCGGGTCGCGGCTGCCATCGACGCGCTCCCTCGCCAGATGCGTGCTCTCGCGGCCTATCCAGCGGCTCATTCCCAGTCGGGTGGCGGGGCGAACCGGGGAATCCATCGCCGCACGTGCGCGCGGAACTCGTCGTAGCGCGGCCCGTAGGTGGCGCGGAGGCGAGGCTCTTCGTAACCGATGACGAACAGGTGAAATGCCAGCCAGACCACGCCAGCGTAGACGATCAGCGTCGCGCTTCCGAAGAGAAGGGCCTGTCCGATGATCGCGGCAACGACGCCGCAGTACATCGGGTTGCGCACATGGCGATAGAGTCCAGTCACCACCAGGGTGCGCGTCGGGAAGACGGGGGCCGGCGTGCCGAGGCCCTCGACCGCGAAGCGGCGGAACGAGTCGAGCAGCCCGATGAGCCCGAGCGCGAGAAGGGCCGCGCCCACGATCCGCAGCGGCGCAAGTCCGAGCAGCGGCGGCTGCATCTTCCAGCGCGTCATCGTCCAGGGCAGGTACACCGCGATGGTGCCCGGTGCGAGAACGAGGAATGCCGCGGAGCCGATCAACGCAACGACGCGCGCCCGCCGTTTCTCGCTCATCGCCTGTCCTCCCCGCGAAGCGTCCCTGCAAGGACGGCCGGCGCTTAGCCTATCTCGTCGCAGGACGACCGGCTCGAACTCGCAAGGAATGAGACAGGCGAGGCATGAATTGAGGCCAGTGCGCCGCCTCTCCAGAGGGCCACCTCCGCTGCACAGGCCGCTTCTGCACGAAAGCCCTGAAGGCCTTCTCACCCGCGCGCTGAACCCGCGGACGCCGCGGCTACGAGCTGGCGGAGGTGTAGCGCCGGATGCTTGCCAACCAGATCCCGCGAGCCACCAAGGCGAACAGCAGCGTCCCGACCAGCGCGCCCACCGCAGTCTGCGCCGTCAGCTTTCCCAGAAGCGCCAGCGACGGGTACGTGGTCATCAGGGCCAGCGGGAGCACGAAGGTGAAGAGGATGCCGAGCACGCCGCGGAAGACGCTGCTCGGCCAGCGCGCCACGTCGAACACCGACTGGAACAGGTAGAGGAGATTGTCGACGCGCACCGCCACGAAGGCGATGGACACGACCACGATGGCGATGGAGTAGAGGACCAGCACCGCGGCGCAGAGGAGCACGGCCGCGAGCAGGAGGTGGCGTGCCTCGGGCGCGTGGCCGATGCGCTGGAAGGCGATGGTGAAGATCACCGCGGCGCCCGCCAGATCGGTCACGCGCCAGGGCTCGATCTTCGAGAGCGAGACCAGGAGCTGCGCGTCGGCGGGCTTGAGCAGGACGAAGTCCAGCGTCCCCTTGCGCACGTGCTCGATCACCTGAAGCAGCGACGGGCTGAGGGTGCCCTCGAGGACTCCCTTGAGCGCGACGAACCAGCCGAGCACCACCAGCATCTCCGGAAAGGTCCAGCCCGCGACGGAATCGCGGGTCCCGAAGACCACCAGCAGAGGAACCAGCGTCAC
>JBGQLA010000214.1:0-8987 GCA_041499865.1 Deltaproteobacteria bacterium | reverse complement strand
GGCGACTTGCACCAGCTGTACTTCCCGCGCGCGTCGAAGTCCGTGTACTGCGGCTTCGTCTCGCCCTCGTACGGGTGCAGCTCGCCCGAGCCCTCGTACCAGGCGTGCGCCACGCTCTCCGCCACGTTGTCGCGGAAGTATTCATCGCGGAACGAGGAGATGGGCTTCAAGGTCGCGAGGTCGCCGGCGAAGATGGTGCCGCCGGGCATGTCGAACTTCTCCCCATTGGTGTCCAGGGGAAGGTCCGGGACCGCGAGGTAGTTGCGCACGCCCGCGCCGTACCCGAACCACTCCGGATACATCGCCGCGATGGCGCAGACGTCCGGGATGTAGACCTGCTCGACGAACTGCTTCACCTCGACCAGGAGATCCCGCACGTGGGCGAGCTTCTCCATGTTCAGGGCGGTCTGGTTGTCGAGGTTGATGGCGTTGGCGACCCCGCCGACCGCCAGGTTCTGGATGTTCGGCGTCTTGCCGCCGAGGATCGCCACCACCTGGTTCGCCTTGCGCTGGTAGTCGAGCGCCTGCAGGTAGTGGGCGACCGCCAGGAGATTGACCTCCGGCGGCAGCTTCATCGCCGGGTGGCCCCAGTAGCCGTTGGTGAAGATGCCGAGCTGTCCGCCGGCGACGAAGGTCTCCAGCTTCTTCTTCACCGCCTCCATCTCCCGGCGCGAGTTCCCCGGCCAGGCCGAGAGGCTCTCGCCCAGCGCCGCGGCCTTCGCCGGATCCGCCTTCAGCGCGCTGGTCACGTCCACCCAGTCGAGCGCGCTCAGGTGGTAGAAGTGGACCACGTGATCGTGCAGCGAGTGGGCGGCGACGATCAGGTTGCGGATGTACTGGGCGTTCAGCGGCACCTCGAGCTGCAGCGCGCTCTCCACCGCCCGCACCGAGGCGATGGCGTGCACGGTGGTGCAGACGCCGCAGATGCGCTGGGTGAAGAACCAGGCCTCGCGCGGGTCGCGCCCCTTGAGGATCAGCTCGATGCCCCGCCACATCTGACCGGAGGACCAGGCGTCCTTCACCTTGCCGTTCTCCACCTCCACGTCGATGCGGAGGTGGCCTTCGATGCGGGTGACGGGATCGATGGTAACGCGCGTCATGGGTTGCTCCTCGCGGGGCGCAGGATCGGGAACACCTTCACGATGAACGTGTAGGCGGCGATCTCGAGCGCGACGAATCCGATGGTGACCAGCATCTCCGGGATGCTGGGGAAGTAGTGCCAGTTCGAGCCGGGATCGAAGGCGACCAGGTACACGTCGAACCGGTAGACGGCGCCGGCCAGGACGGCGAGCATCGCGGCCGCGAAGAGCTGGCCGGGATCGCGGACGCGTCGCTCGTCCATCAAGAGCCAGGCGGGCACCGCGAACAGCGCCATCTCGGCGATGAAGAGCAGCGACATCCCGTTCGCGCCGAAGCCGGGAAAGCCGTTGAGCGCCAGCCCGACGATGCGGATTGCGAGGAAGGCGATGAAGCACCAGGAGACGGCCTTGCCGATCTTCGCCAGGAGGTGCCACTCCGGCTCCAGGCGGAAGGCCTTCCCGGACACGGTGGCCTCGAGGACCGCGCCGGCGTAACCCATGCCAATGACGCTGACGAGGAAGAGCAGCGGCAGGAGCTGCGTGTTCCAGAGCGGGTGCACCTTGGTGGAGATCATCATCAAGGAGCCGAGCGAGCTCTGGTGCATGGTGGGCAGGAGGATCCCGAGCGCGATCAAGAACGGCAGCGCCTTCTCCAAATACCGGACGAAGCGCTTGGGGAGGAACGAGGGCGAGAGCTCGATCCACGCCACCATGATGTAGCTCATGATGCAGAGCGCGACCTCGAGCAGGGCCGAGTTGAAGTTCCAGGTCCAGAAGAAGCTGGGGACCTTCCAGGCGTTCCACCAGCGGCCGATGTCGACGAACACCGAGGCGCCGGCGACGCTGTACCCGAGCGCGGTGGTGAGCAGCGCCGGGCGCACCAAGTGGTGGTACTGCCCCTTGTTGAAGATGTAGACCATCAGCGCCATCGCGTAGCCGCCGCAGGCGATGCCGGTGCCGGTGACCACGTCGAAGGCGATCCAGATGCCCCAGGGATATCCGTCGTTCATCCCCGTGGTGGGGCCGAGGCCCACGATGAAACGCCAGAGGAGGATGGCACAGGCCAGCCCGCCGAGGGCGAGCAGGACGTTGAACCGGGGCGTGAAGATGCGGCCGCCCATTGGCGCTGCGCGGCTCATTCGTCACCTTCCTTGTCCTTCTTGCGGTTGCGGATCACCACGGCGGTGAGGCCGGCGTAGAGGATGGCTGGCGTGAGCATCCCCTGATACACCCCGTGCTGGAGCGTCTCGGTGACCGAGGGGCTGGAACGCGTGCCCTTGTCCGGGAAGCCGAGCTTCGTGAATGGGACGGAGGCCAGGTAGAGCACGCTGGTGCCGCCCAGCTCGTCCTCGCCATAGACCTTGTCGACGTAGAAGCGCGGGTTGGCATCGATGCGGCGATGCGCCTCGGTCAGGAGATCCGCGCGCTTGCCATAGATCACCGCCTTGCGCGGGCAGACTTCCGTGCAGGCGGGCTGCTTCGCCCCCTTGGCGATGCGCGCCTGGCACAGGTCGCACTTGACGATCTGCGGCGTCGCCGAGTTCCACTGGAACTTGGGAACGTTGAACGGGCACGCCACCTGGCAGTACCGGCAGCCGATGCAGGTGTCCTTGTCGTACGTGACGGGGCCGCCGGCGGTCTTCTTCAGCGCGCCCAGCATGCAGACGGAGACGCAGGCCGGGTCGACGCAGTGCATGCACTGCTGCTTGACGTAGGCGTACGCGGCCGGGTTCTTCTCGTCCTTCCAGAGCTTGATGACGTTCTTGGTCTGCCCGTCGAGCTCGGTCTGGACGTCGTGCATGCCGTCCTTGACCTGGGGCCGAAGCCCCTGCGCCTCGCGGCAGGCCACCACACAGGTCTTGCACCCGATGCAGAGGGTGGAGTCGAAGAGCATCCCCACCGAATCGGGAGCAGCGGTCCGCCCGGTGCGAGCGGCAGCCGGAAGGGCCGCCGCCGCGCCGCCCGCGAAGAGCACCTTGAGCAGGTTGCGGCGGTCCATCTCACGCCTCCTTGGTGGGCCCTGACTCGTCGTTCTTCTTCTCAGCGGAGAGCTTGCGCGCCGTCATCACGCCGGCGCCTATGGCCGCGCCGACCACCGCTCCGCCGAACCCGATGGCGACCGCGCTCGGCCGCCCGTGCTCGGTGGCGATGGGCGGATAGGTGTCTGGCGGCGTGGGCCGCTCGATGGGCACGGTCTCGAACATCGGGACGCGGAACGCGTACTGCTTCTCCGTGCACCCGGCGCAGGGGTGGCCGATGCCGATGGGCCATGCGCCGTCCACCTCGCAGAAGTGCTTGAGCGAGCAGTTGGCGTAGGTGACCGGGCCCTTGCAGCCGAGCTTGTAGAGGCAGAAGCCCTGGCGGTGACCCTCGTCGCCGAAGGCCTCGGCGAACCGGCCGGCGTCGAAGTGCGGCCGGCGCGGGCAGTCCTCGTGGATGGTGCGCGAGTAGGCGAACATCGGGCGCCCCAGCCCGTCCAGCTTGGGCAGGGTGCCGTAGGTGACGAACTGCAGGACGACGCCGAGCAGGTTGTACGGGTTCGCCGGACAGCCGGGCAGTGTCACCACCGGCTTCTTGCTGAACAGCTGCGGCACGCCCGCCGCGCCGGTCGGGTTCGGGTCCGCGGCGGGGATGCCGCCGAAGGAGGCGCAGGAACCGATGGCGATCACCGCGGCGGCGTTGCTGGCCACCTCGTCGAGGATCTGCAGCGCGGTCTTGCCGCCGATCTTGCAGTAGATCCCGTTGTCCTTCGCCGGGATCGCGCCCTCGACGACGCAGATGTACTTGTTGGCGTTCTCCTTCATCGCCGTCTTCAGCGCGGCTTCGATCTGGTGGCCGGCCGCCGCGAAGAGCGTCTCGTGGTAGTCGAGCGAGATGGTCTCCAGGATCACCTCGGTGACGTCGGGGTGCGAGGGCCGGAGCAGCGTCTCGGTGCACCCGGTGCACTCCTGGAAATGCAGCCAGATCACGGATGGGCGCCGTTTCGTCTGCGCCGCATCCGCGGCGAACGTGGGCGAAAGGCCCAGCGCGGCACCGGCCATCGTGACGGTGCGCATGAAGTCACGCCTGCTGAGGCCCTTGGCCTCGAGCCGCTCAATCAGCCTTCGCTGTGGCATGGCTGCTCCTTGCGGGATGCGCGGTGGGGCTGCAAACCACGAACCGGAGTGATCAGGTCCGCATTGCAGAGTGGGAGGAGACGGAGATCCTTGCGCGGCTGCGCAAACGGTTCGGATACGACTGAATCGCACCGAAAGGCGTGCGCTCAGCCGGCTGCAGCGATCGCGGCCTGGCCGAGGGCGATCCCGCCGTCCCCGCAGGGGACATCCCGGTGCAGGAAGACGTCGAACTCCGGCGTGAGCAGGGTGCGGATGGTTTCCGCGAGGCGGGCGTTCTGGAAGCAGCCGCCGGTGAGGATTACGGGGCGGCGGCCATGGAGTTGCGCGATCTGGCGCACCATTGCGGCGGTGGCTTCGGCGAGCGCGTCATGAAAGGCCGCCGAGATCTCAGATACGGGGCGCTGGGCGATGGTGTCGTTGGCCAGCTCGCGGATCAGCGGGCGGAGGTCCAGTTCAATGAGTTCAGAGCTCGGGCGGGAGAACTCGAAAGGGTACCTTCCGCCGCGGGCTCCGCCCGCGGCGGTGTTATTCCATTCCATGGCGGCCTGGCCTTCGAACGTCGCCCTCCGCCGCCCCAGCCCGATCGCGCCGGCCGCGTCGAACCACCTGCCGGCGCCTCGCGCCAGAGGCGCGTTCACGCCCTGAGAGATCATCTGGCGCACCGTAGCGATCTCCGCTGCGGCAATGCCCTCGAACAGCGGCAGCTGCGCGAGCGGCGGCGCGCCGTCGAAGGCGTCGTCGAGCGCGGCGAGCGCGATGCGCCAGATCTCCCGGATCGCGCGCTCTCCGCCGGCGAGCGGGATGGGTCGGAACGTGGCCACCCGGCGGTACTCCTTCGCCGTGGCCACGAGGATTTCCCCGCCCCAAACCGTCCCATCGGTGCCGTAGCCGGTCCCGTCGTACGCGACGCCGATCACCGGACCGGCGATGCCGTGCTCGGCGATCGCGCTCGCCACGTGCGCATGGTGGTGCTGCACCGCGAGCCGCGGCTCGGGCCGCGTGCGCGCGTACGCCGCGGCGATCGAGTCGGGGTGCAGGTCGTGGACGACGAGCTCCGGCTTGACGCGGAGAAAACGCAGCATGCGCTCGACGGACTCCTGCATCGACCGCCAGGTCTCCGCGCTGCCCAGGTCGCCGATGTGGGGGCCGAGAAATGCGCTCTCGCCGACGGCGATGCAGAAGGTGTTCTTCAGATCCGCGCCGACCGCGAGGATCGGCCGCGGCACCGGCGCGCGCAGCGCGATCGCGCGCGGGACGTACCCGCGGGAGCGGCGCAGGATCGCGGGCATGCCGGCGATCACCCGGGCGATGGAGTCGTCGCAGCGCGTCTCGATCTCGCGGTCGTGGAGGAGGATCAGGTCGGCGATCCCGCCCAGCCGCTCCACGGCGTCGCGGTCGCGGTAGCAGATGGGCTCCTCGCTGGCGTTGGCCGAGGTCATGATCAGGGCGCCGCCGAACTCCGCCAGGATGAGGTGGTGCAGCGGCGAATACGCCAGCATCAACCCGAGCAGCGGGCTGCGCGGCGCCACCTCTTCCGCGATCGGCGCGTCGGCGCGGCGCCGCACCAGCACGATCGGCCGCTCCGGCGAGAGCAGCAGGGCCTCTTCCGCGGGCACGAGATCGGCGAGAGCGCGCGCCTCGCCGAGGTCCCGCGCCATCACCGCGAACGGCCGCTCCTCGCGGTGCTTGCGCAGGCGGAGGCGCAGCACGGCCGTGGAGGAAGCGGCGTCGCAGGCGAGGTGGAACCCGCCGATCCCTTTGACGGCGACGATCCTCCCGCTTCGCAGCGCGGCGACGGCGGCGGCGATCGGATCGGCGTCTTGCGGCTCCGCGCGCAGCCGGGGGCCGCACTTCGGGCAGGCGTTGGGCTGGGCGTGGAAGCGGCGGTCCAGCGGATCCTCGTACTCGCGCGCGCACTCGGCGCACATCCGGAACGGCGCCATCGTCGTCGCCGGACGGTCGTAGGGAACGTCGTTCGCGATGGTGAAGCGGGGGCCGCAGTTGGTGCAGTTGGTGAACGGGTAGCGGTGGCGCCTGTCCTGCGGGTCGAAGATCTCGCGCAGGCAGTCGGGACAAGTGGCCAGGTCCGGCGGGATGGAGACGCGGCGATCGCGCGAGGCGACGCTGGGGGCGATGACGAAGTCGGGGATCGGCTGCGCCGGGATCGCCCGGACCTTCACCGATCGGATCTTCGCGGCAGGCGGCGGATCCACCCGCACCAACGCGACGAACCGGTCGAGGAGCGCGCGTGGGCCGAACGCCTCGATCACCACCCCGGATGCATCGTTGAAAACCCGCCCCGCCACTCCGACGCCGTGCGCAACGCGGTACACCCAGGGGCGAAACCCGACGCCCTGGACGGTGCCGCGGATCTCGATCTGCCGGCCTTCGATCACGGGATGCCATTGAGCAATCGCGGGGCCAGCGGATTTTCCTGCGCCGCGCCGTCCGGCGCCTGCAAACTTTGCGCTCCGTTCAGAGGATCCCGAGCGCGGGCGCGTGCATCCGCTGAGAAACGCGAAAAGCGGCAGGCGTTCTGCTCGGGAACTGCCGGAGTCGCATCCACACGGAGAATTCCTTGAGCAGCGTCAGTCCACTTCCGGACACCCTCCCGGACCGCCGCCACACGGTGCAGGTCGCGCCGACTGCGGCGTCCGACCTGCAGTCGCTCGATTCCGACGTCCGTGAAAGGCTGGTGGAGATGCTCTGCGACGTCGCCGAGGTGGCGGCGCTGGCGCCGGGCGCGGTGGACTTCTCCGGCAGGGGGGCGCCGTCCACGCTGCGGGCAGGGCAGTCGATCGTGTTCTACTCGCTCGGCGCGTTGCACGCGGTGACCGTGCACCACGTCGTCCAGGCCGACGTTTTCCGCTGATCGCCCGGGGAGAACGCCCGCGGCGGGCGCGATCGACTACAATCGGCCAATGGAAGTTGCGCTGTTCGTCCCCTGCTACATCGATCAGGTCTATCCGCAGGTCGGGCTGGCGACCGCCGCGCTGCTGGAGCGATACGGGGTCACCGTCCACTTCCCCGAGGCGCAGACGTGCTGCGGTCAGCCGATGGCGAACTCCGGCTTCTTCGACGACGCCCGCGTGCTCGCGCGGCGGATGCTCGACGTCTTCGCCCCGTACGAGCAGGTGGTGTGCCCCTCCGGAAGCTGCGTCAGCATGGTCCGCAACCAGTACGAGCTGCTGCTGCCGAAGGATCCCCGGGTGGGCGCCTTGCGGGCGAAGACGCTCGAGCTCTGCGAGTTCCTTCACGACGTCCTCGAGGTCCGCCCCCGCGGGCGCTTCCCGCACAAGGTCGGCCTGCACCAGAGCTGCCACGGATTGCGCGAGCTGCGCCTCGGCAGCGGCAGCGAACGGCTGGTGACGCCGTTCTCGAAGATCGGCGACCTGTTCTCCGGGATCGAGGGCCTCGAGCTGACGAAGCTCTCCCGCTCCGACGAGTGCTGCGGCTTCGGGGGCACGTTCGCGGTGGCGGAGGAGGCAGTCTCCTGCGCGATGGGGCGCGACCGGATCGCCGATCACGAGCGCGCAGGCTCCGAGGTGATCACCGGCGCCGACTCCAGCTGCCTGATGCACCTGGAAGGCCTGATCCGGCGCGAGGGCAAGAAGCTGCGCGTCCTGCACGTCGCGCAGCTGCTGGAGGAGGCCACCCGATGACGGACCACGCGGCGCGCGCAGCTTCGTTCGTGGCCGACGACGCCCGGCTTCATTGGCACGACAAGGCGGTCTGGTTCGTGCGCAACAAGCGGGACATCGCCCGCAGCTTCGTGCCCGAATGGGAGGAGCTGCGCAGCCTGGGATCGCAGATCAAGACGCACACGCTCTCGCGGCTCGCCGACTATCTCGAGCAGTTCGAGCGCAACGCGATCGCCGCCGGCGCCAAGGTGCACTGGGCGCGCGACGCCACGGAGCACAACCGCATCGTGCACGGCATC
Source organism: Deltaproteobacteria bacterium (assembly GCA_041499865.1). Taxonomy (GTDB): domain Bacteria; phylum Myxococcota; class Myxococcia; order Myxococcales; family 40CM-4-68-19; genus 40CM-4-68-19. Next base: position 852 of record JBGQLA010000214.1, on the reverse strand, counting down.
CTCCGCGAGCGCGGGGTGACGCGGCTGGTGAAGAGCAAGTCCATGCTCACCGAGGAGTGCCACCTCAACGAGCACCTGGAGGAGAACGGGGTGGAAGTGGTGGACACGGACCTGGGCGAGCGGATCGTCCAGTTCCGCCGCGAGCCGCCCTCCCACATCGTGATGCCCGCCATCCATCTGAAGAAGGAGGAAATCGGCGAGCTGTTCCACGAGAAGCTGGGGACGCCGGTGGGCCTCTCCGATCCGAAGCAGCTCACCGAGGCGGCGCGGGGCCATCTCCGCGAGAAGTTCCTCGGGGCGCAGGCCGGCCTCACCGGCGTGAATTTCGCCATCGCCTCCACGGGCGGGGTGGTGGTCTGCACCAACGAGGGGAACGCCGATCTGGGCACTTCGCTGCCGCCGATCCACATCGCCTGCATGGGGGTGGAGAAGGTGGTCCCCTCTCCCCACGAGCTGGCGGTGTTCCTGCGTCTCCTCGCGCGGAGCGCCACGGGACAGCCGATCACCACCTACACCTCGCACTTCCACGGCCCTCGCCCCGGCGCGGAGATGCACATCGTGATCGTCGATCACGGGCGCAGCGGGATCCTCGGCCGCGAGGAGTACCGCAACGCGCTCAAGTGCATCCGCTGCGCCGCCTGCCTGAACACCTGCCCCGTCTATCGCCGCAGCGGCGGCCACAGCTACGGGGTGGCGGTGGCGGGGCCCATCGGCTCGGTGCTGGCGCCCCATGTCGATGCGAAGAAGCACGCGGGCCTCCCGTTCGCCTCGTCGCTCTGCGGATCCTGCAGCGACGTCTGCCCGGTGCGGATCGACCTGCACCACCAGCTCTTCACCTGGCGCGGGGAGCTG
>JBGQLA010000213.1:0-9022 GCA_041499865.1 Deltaproteobacteria bacterium | reverse complement strand
GGCTGATTGACGCCATCGGACACGTACTGTACAGCCGCATCGTGCGCCTCAGCCACGCCGCGCGGACCGACGTCGGGATGAAGCGGGACAACAACGAGGACAACTTCCTCGTCTACCCCGAGCAGAACCTCTTCGCGGTGTTCGACGGCATGGGCGGGCACGCCGCCGGCGAGGTGGCGAGCGGGATCGCGGTCCGGGAGATGAAGGAGTTCTTCGAGCTGACCGGGAAGGATCCGGAGGCCACCTGGCCGTTCAAGGACGACCGCGCCCGCAGCTACGACGAGAACCGGCTGGTGACCGCGATCAAGCTCTGCAACGCGCGCATCATGGAGGTCAGCGAGCAGGACGCCTCGAAGAAGAACATGGGGACCACCTGCGTCTCCCTGCACTTCGTCGAGCGCGGCGAAGGAGACAAGGCGCTGGTCGCGCACGCGGGCGACAGCCGCGTCTACCTCTTCCGCGAGGGCAAGCTCCGGCGCATCACCATCGATCACTCGCTGGTCGAGGAATACCTCCGGATGGGGAAGATCACCGAGGAGGACGCGAAGAACTTCCCGCAGAAGAACATCATCCTCCGCGCCCTCGGGCAGCAGCGCCAGGTGGACGTGGAGATCAGCACGCACGACCCGCGCCCCGGCGACCTGTTCATGCTCTGCTCGGACGGCCTCTCGGGAATGGTCGAGGACCGCATCCTCGAATCCATCCTCGGAAAGCAGTCGGGAAGTCTGGAGGCCTGCGCGAAGAAGCTGCTCGACACCGCCAACGCGAACGGGGGGATCGACAACTCCACCGTGATCCTCGCCCGGTGCGAAGGCGCGTAGCGTGGGACATTCCCGCGAGCAGTTCGGCAACCCCGACGATCTGCGGGGGTATCTCTGCAGGCTCGACGACCCGGAGCGGGACGCATGGCAGATGCCGGACGAGGTCCTGCGCGCCCTGGAGTTGAAGCCGCAGATGGTGGTCGGCGAGATCGGCGCCGGCTCCGGCTACTTCACGTTCCGCCTCGCGCGTGCCGTCGCGCTGGTGTACGCCTGCGACGCGGACTCGCGGCTGGTGGAGGTGCTTCGCCAGCGCATCGCCGCGGCCGCCGTGCGCAACGTGATTCCGGCGCTGGCGTTTCCCGACGATCCGGTGTTCCCCGCGCGCTCCTGCGACCTGGTGTTGACGGTGAACGCGTACCATCACTTCCCCGACCCGCCGGCGTACCTGCGCCGCGCCGCCCGCGCGCTGCGGCCCGGCGGGCGGCTCGCGATCGTCGACTTCCACGAGAAAGTGGACCACGACGACGTCCGGCAGGCGGCGACGGCGGCGGGGTTGCGGCTGCTGGCGGAACCCGGGTTCCTGCCCCAGCAGCACTTCACGATCCTCGAGTGACGGCCGGCCGGCCGCCCGCCTTCGCCAGGACGCATCCTCCCGCTGGCCGGATTGCGAGGCAGTACCCACTCTTCCTGCCATGCTCCGCGAGCTCGATCTGGAAAATCTCTCCGCCGACAATGCGATCGCCGAGGCGCACCGCCGCTGGGGCGCGGGGGACGCGATCTCCGTCGCCGGCGAGTACCAGCGCTCGCGCCGGCTGGTGGGCGAGCTGCGCGGCGGGCGGTTCTGGATCCGGGGGCGCGGGTCCACCTGGCAGGCGGCGCTCGCGGACGCGGATGCCCGCATCCTCCACGCCTCCCGGCGCACTGCCGTTCACTGAACCGCGCCGGGTCTTCCCAGGAGCTCGAGGGCGGAGAGCGTCAGCGCCGTCGCGGCGGTCTTGATGGTCCGCTCGCGGTCCGGCGCGAAGCCCGAGGAGTGCAGCGAGGGGAGCTGTGTTCCCGATTTCACCGATGCCTCGTACTTCGACGGCTCGGCCGCTCCCACCCGTAGCAGGACCGAAGGAGCGCCGGCGGCCTTGCCGAACTCGCCGAAGTCCTCGGCCACCATCTCCGGCCGCGCCTCGGCCACGTTCGCCGCCCCGATCTGCTTCGCCACCGCGCCCGCCAGCCGCTGCGCCAGCGCCGGATCGTTGTAGGTCGCGTCCTGCGGCTCGCTGAACTTCACCACCGGCTCCTTCGGCGCCCGCGCGGCGGCGGCCTCCGCCTTCGCGATCCGCTCGATGCCTTCCTTGAGCAGCTTGCGCACCTCGGGATTGAACGAGCGCACGGTGAGCTGGAGCTTCACCTCGTCGGGGATGATGTTGTACCTCGTCCCTCCGTGGATGGAGCCGACCGTGACCACCGCGGGCTCCAGCGGATCCTTCTCCCGGGAGACCAGCGTCTGGATGGCGAGGACGGTGCGCGCCGCGATCACCACCGGGTCGATGGTGGTGTTGGGCTTGGCGCCGTGGCCGCCGCGGCCGAAGATCGTCACGTCGACGGAATCCACCGCCGCCATGCCATAGCCCGGCACGACGTAGACCTTGCCGGCGGGCAGGTCCGAGCTGTCGTGCACGGCCACCGAGAAGTCCGGCTTGGGAAACCGCTGGAAGAGGCCGTCGGCGATCATCGCCCGCGCGCCCTGCACCGTCTCCTCGCCCGGCTGGCCGATCATCAGCACCGTGCCCCGCCAGCGGTCCTTCATCCGCGCGAGCAGCGCCGCCGCCCCGGTCCACGCCGCCATGTGCGCGTCGTGGCCGCAGGCGTGCATCACCGGGACCGTCTGCCCGGCGGCGTTCACGCCGGTGGCGGTGCTCGCGTAGGGCAGCCCCGTCTTCTCCTCGATCGGGAGCGCATCGAGCTCGGTGCGCAGCAGCACGGTGGGGCCCTTGCCGTTTCGCAGCACGCCCACCACCCCGGTGCCGCCGACGCCAGAGGTGACCTCGTAGCCGAGCTTGCGCAGCTCGTCGGCCATCCGCGCGGAGGTCTGCTGCTCCTTCATCGAGAGCTCGGGGTGCCGGTGCAGGTCGAGATACAGCGCATCGAGCTGCGGATAGAGCTGGTCCAGCCCTTCGAGGGGCGCCGCGGCGAAGAGGATGGCGAGGAGGGTGAGCATGGGCGCGAACATACTCCCCTCGGGCGATTGACACGACCGATCGTTCGGGCCAAGCACGTCGCATGGTCCTGGTCGCCGCCCTGCTGCTCGCAGCGCCCTACCGCGTCTACGTGAGCAACGAGGTCTCGGGCGACGTGGCGGTGATCGAGAACGAGGCGCTGGTGGCGCGCATCGCCGTCGGCAAGCGGCCCCGGGGCATCCGGGTCGGGCCCGGCGACAAGCTGTACGTGGCGGTGAGCGGATCGCCCCGCGGGGGCCCCGGGCAGCGCGACGAGGATCTGCCCCCGCCGGACCGCAAGGAGGACGGAATCGCGGTCGTCGATCTTGCGCGCGGGCAGGTGGTGGCGAGATTGCCGGGCGGCCCCGACCCGGAGTCGTTCGACCTGAGCCGCGACGGAAAGCTGCTCTTCGTCTCCAACGAGGACGCCTCCGCTCTGAGCGTGGTGGACATCGAGGCGGCGCGCGTGGTCCGGACGGTCAAGGTCGGCGCGGAGCCCGAAGGCGTCACCGTCAGCCCGGACGGGAGCGCGATCTATGTCACCAGCGAGGAGGGCGGCGCGGTCGACGTGGTCGATGCGGCGCGCTTCGCGGTGCTCGCGCGCATCGAGGTCGCCGCGCGCCCGCGCGCCGTCGCCTTCACTCCCGACGGAGCGCGCGCGTTCGTCAGCGCCGAGCAGGGCGCAGCCGTGGACGTGATCGATACCCGGACACGCCGGCGGACGGGCCGCATCCGCATCGAAGGGAAAGGCGCCAAGCCGATGGGCCTCGCCATGTCGCGCGACGGCGCGCAGCTGTTCGTCTCCACCGGGCGCGGCGGGTCGGTGGCCTGCATCGACGTCCGGCGCGAGCGGGTGTCGAAGACGTTCGACTCGGTCGGTCTCCGGCCCTGGGGCGTCGCGCTCAGCCCCGACGGCGACCGTCTCTACACCGCGAACGGCCCGTCCGACGACGTGGCGGTGATCGATCCGCGGAGCGGCAACGTCCTCCGTCGCATCGCCGCCGGGAAATCGCCTTGGGGCATCGCGGTCCGGCCTTGAAGCGCGCCGCGGCGGCGCTGCTCGCGCTCGCGCTGCCGGCGCGGCCCGAGGAGCTGACCGAGACCATCGTGGTCAGCGCGGCGCGTGAGTCCGAGCCGGCCACGGAGGCGTCCGGGGCGGTGACCGCGATCCCGGGCAAGGAGATCGCGCGCGCCAAGGCGCTCGACGAGGCCCTGCGGCGCGATCCCTCGTTCGCGGTGTTCCGCCGATCCTCGAGCCTGGTCGCCGATCCCACCTCGCAGGGCGTGAACCTGCGCGGCATCGGCCCTTCCGGCGTTTCCCGCGCGCTGGTCCTCGAGGACGGTGTGCCCCTGAACGACGGCTTCGGCGGCTGGGTGTACTGGGGCGCGGTGCCCCGGCTCGGCGTCCAGCGGGTGGAGATCGCGCCCGGCGCCTCCTCCGCGCTCTACGGCTCCTCCGCCCTGGGCGGGGTGGTGCAGGTGATCACCCGGCCCGTCGAGGACCGGCTGGAGGTGGAGCTCGAGGGCGGCCGCTTCGGCACCGCCGAAGGCGCGCTCTCCCTGTCCGGCCGCGGCGAGCGGGTCGGCGCCTCGCTCGACGCCGAAGGCTTGCGCACCGACGGCTACGGCATCGTCGCGGAGCCCGGGGCCGTGGACCGCGCCGCCGGATCCCGGAGGGCCGCCGCGCGGGCCCGGATCGAGGCCTCGCTCGGGGGCGGAGCGATCGCCACCGCCCGCCTCTCCGGGTTCACCGAGGACCAGAACGGCGGAACCGGGTTCACCACCGCGTCCGCCCGGCAGGCCCTGGCGTCCGTCGACCTCTCCGCCGGCAGCGTGGAGGCGAGAGCGTTCGCGCGCTGGGCCCGCTTCGATCAGGACCGCGCCCGCCTTTCGCCCGACCGCAACGCCGAGAGCCTCGCTTCCACCCAGCGCGCGCCGGCCGACGACCAGGGCGCGTCGATCGAGTGGAGGCGCGGCGGGCTCCTGCTCGGGGCGGATGCGCGCCGCATCTTCGGGCGATCGATCGAGAACATGCCGGCCGGGCCGGTCGCGTCGCGCAGCGCCTCCGGCGAGCAGCGCTCGTTCGGAGCGTTCGCGCAGCAGCTCTTCCAGCCGCTCTCCTTCATGCGGGTGCAGGCCGCGGTGCGCCTCGACTTCTGGCGCAACCTGGGCGGCGTCCGCCACGAGGTGTCGTCGGCGGGGGACCCCGCCGACACCGACCTGCCCGATCGCAGCGACGTGGCGGTGAGCCCGCGGCTGGCGGTGCGCGTGCAGGCGCTGTCCTGGATGTCGGTGCGCGCCGCCGCGTACCGCTCGTTCCGCGCGCCGACGCTCAACGAGCTGTACCGGCCATTCCAGGTCGGGCAGGTGCGGACCGACGCGAATCCGCGGCTCGGCCCGGAGACGCTGCTCGGCGCCGAGGCGGGCTTCGACACCCGGTGGCTGCGGATGACCGCGTTCTATGCGGACCTGCGCGATCCGATCACCAACGCCACCGTCGGGCCGGGGCTGCAGATGCGCCAGAACCTCGGCTCGGCCCGCGTCCTCGGGCTGGAGCTGGAGGCTGCGTGGCGCCCGGTCTCGCCGCTCCGGCTCTCGGCCGCCTGGACCTTCACCGACGCGAAAGCGACCTCCTCCGACGTGGACGGCCGCGCGCTACCGCAGGATCCCCGGCACCGCCTGGTGGCGGCCGTCTCCTTCGCCGACGCTCGCTGGGCGGAGGTGGAGCTCGCGGTGCGCTGGACCTCCGAGCAGTTCGAGGACGACCGCAACCAGCTGCGCCTTCCAGGCTTCGCGGTCGTCGACCTGTCGCTCTCGCGCGCGGTCGCCTCGGGATGGGAGGTCTTCGTCGCGGCGGAGAACCTGCTCGACCGCCGGTACCTCGCCGGGCTGCAGGGCGGGGTGGCGACTCTGGGACAACCGTTCTTCGTGCGCGGCGGGGTGCGCGCGCGCCTCTTCTGAAGGGCCGATTGGGTGTAAAGGAGCCTCCATGCCCGAGTCCGCGCTGGCCGGCATCCAGGTGGTCGAGGTCGGCAACTTCATGGCCGCGCCGTTCTGCACCCTCCAGCTCGCCGACCTGGGCGCGGACGTGGTGAAGATCGAGAACCCCGACGGCGGGGACCAGGTGCGCACCACCGCGCCGTTCCTCGACGGCGAGTCGTCCAGCTTCGTCCGGCTCAACCGCAACAAGCGCTCGCTGGCGCTGGACCTCAAATCGCCGCAGGGAAAGGAAGTGTTCCGGCGGCTGATCGCGCGCGCCGACGTGCTGGTGGAGAACCTCCGCCCCGGCACCATGGCGGACCTGGAGCTCGACTATCCGCGGCTCTCGAAGCTGAACCCGCGCCTGGTCTACGTCGCCGCCTCTGGTTGGGGGCAGGACGGCCCGTACGCGCAGCGGCCCGGGCTGGACATCATGGCGCAGGGGATGAGCGGCCTGATGTCCATCACCGGCGAGGAAGGCGGCAAAGCGCCGGTCAAGGTCGGCGTGCCGGTGACCGATCTCACCTGCGCCCTCTACGGGGCGCTGGCCGCGCTGGCGGCGCTGCGCGTCCGGGATCGGACCGGGCGCGGCCAGTTCATCGACGTCTGCCTCTTCGAGTCCGCCGTCTCGCTGGCCGTCTGGGAAGCGGGCCGCTACTTCGCCACCGGCGAGGTGCCGAAGCCGCTCGGGTCCGCGCACCAGACCAGCGCTCCGTACCAGGCGCTGCGCGCGTCCGACGGGTTCTTCACCCTCGGCGCGACCACCGCGCGCAACTGGGAGGCGTGCTGCGACGTCTTCGGCCTCGCCAGGCTGAAGCAGGATCCGCGGTTCGCGAAGAACCACCTCCGCCAGCAGAACCGGCACGAGCTGATTCCGCTGATCGAGGACGTCTCCTCGAAGCGGCCCGCGCGGCACTGGGTAGACGCGCTCGAGCGCGCCGGCGTGCCCTGCGGGGTGCTGCAGACCTACGATCAGGTGTTCCACGATCCCCACCTGAACGCGCGCGGATTCTTCCCCGATGCGCCGCATACGAAGCTCGGGCCGGTGAAGCAGATCGGCTCGCCGATGCGGCTTTCGCAGACGCCGCCCCGCATGGTCCACGCCGGGCCGCTGCTCGGGGAGCACTCGGCGGAGGTGCTGGGCGAGCTGGGGTACTCGCAGGACGAGGTCGGCAAGCTCGCGGCCGCGGGCGTGATCCGGGAGCCAGGATGAGCAAGGACGAGATCCTCTTCGAGGTCGGCGGTGACGGCATCGCCTGGCTGACGTTCAACCGCCCGGAGGCGCGCAACGCGATGACCTTCGGCATGTACCAGCGCCTGGGCGAGATCTGCCGCGCGCCGGATCCGAAGATGAAGGTGCTGATCCTCCGCGGGGCCGGGGAGAAGGCGTTCGTCTCCGGCACCGACATCTCGCAGTTCCGCAGCTTCGACACCCCGAAGCACGCCCTGGACTACGAAGCCACCATGGATGCGGTGTTCGACGCGCTCGAGGACGTGCCGGTGCCGACCATCGCCGCGATCCAGGGCGCGTGCACCGGAGGCGGCGCGGGGATCGCGGCGGCCTGCGATCTGCGGCTCGGCGCGCCTTCGGCGAAGTTCGGGTTCCCCATCGCGCGCACCCTGGGGAACACGCTCTCCATGCGCAACCACGCCCGCCTCGCCGCGCTGATCGGCGTGGCGCGCACCAAGGACATCCTCTTCCTCGCCCGGCTGATGGACGCGCAGGAGATGCGCGCGGTCGGGCTGCTCAACGAGATCACCACCGAGCAGGGCGTGTACACCCGCGCCACCGAGGTCGCGCGCACCTTGCTCGAGCACGCGCCGCTCACCTTGCGCGCGGCGAAGGAAGCGCTGAACCGGATCATCCGCCACTGGACGCCGGACAGCGCCGGCGACGACTTCGTGGTGCGCAACTACATGAGCGCGGACTTCCGGGAGGGCGTGGAAGCGTTCCTCGCCAAGCGCAAGCCGCGCTGGACGGGAAAATAGGATTCCCATGGCGCCATCGACCAGCCGTCACTTTCTCCAGATCCCGGGCCCGACCAACGTCCCCGACCGCGTGCTGCGCGCGATCGATCGGCCCACCATCGACCACCGCGGCCCGGAGTTCGCGGTGCTGGCGAAGGAGGTGCTCGCCGGACTGCAGCGCGTCTTCCGGACCAGGCAGCCGGTGATCGTCTACCCGGCATCCGGCACGGGAGCCTGGGAGGCTGCGCTGGCGAACACCCTTTCTCCGGGCGACCGGGTGCTGATGTTCGAGACGGGCCACTTCGCCGCGCTCTGGCAGGACCTGGCGCAGCGGCTGGGCCTGACGGTCGAGTTCGTCGCCGGCGACTGGCGTCACGGCATCGACCCGGCGGCGGTGGAAGAGAAGCTGCGCGCGGATGATGGCCAGCGGATCCGCGCCGTCTGCGCGGTGCACAACGAGACCTCGACGGGCGTGACCTCGCGCATCCCGGAAGTCCGGGCGGCCATCGACCGCGCCCGGCACCCGGCGCTGCTGCTCGTCGACACCATCTCCTCTTTGGCATCGATCGACTACCGGCACGACGAGTGGAAGGTCGACGTCACGGTGGCCGGCTCGCAGAAAGGCCTGATGCTGCCGCCGGGGCTCTCGTTCAACGCGGTCTCGGAGAAGGCGCTGCAGGCCTCGCGGAGCGCGGGCCTGCAGCGCTCGTACTGGGATTGGGCCCCGATGCTGCGCGCGAACGAGGCCGGCTTCTTTCCCTACACGCCCGCGACGAACCTCCTCTACGGGCTGCGCGAGTCGCTCGCCATGCTGGAAGAGGAGGGGCTGGAGAACGTGTTCCGCCGCCACAGCCGCCACGGCGAGGCCACCCGCCGGGCGGTCCGCGCCTGGGGCCTTACGGTGAACTGCGCGGACGAGCGCGAGCACTCCGCGGCGCTCACCGCCATCCGCATGCCGGCCGGCCACGACGCGGACCAGCTGCGCGCGGTGATCCTCGATCGCTTCGACATGTCGCTCGGGCAGGGCCTGGGCAAGCTGAAGGGAAAGCTCTTCCGGATCGGGCACCTGGGCGCCTTCAACGACCTGATGCTCTGCGGCACGCT
>JBGQLA010000212.1:0-9123 GCA_041499865.1 Deltaproteobacteria bacterium | reverse complement strand
CGGCTGGTGGAGATGGCCCAGGCGGCGCAGGCGGCGGGCGCGGACGGGATCATCGCGACGAACACCACGCTCGATCGGAGCGCGGTGCGCGGCCATCCCCGCGCGGCGGAGCAGGGCGGGCTCTCCGGCGCGCCGCTGCGGGAGCGGGCGCAGCAGGTCTGCAGCCTGCTCTATCGAAGCGTCTCGGTGCCCATCGTGGGAGTTGGCGGGATCTCCACGGCGCAGGATGCGTATGCGCGCATCCGCGCGGGGGCGTCGCTGGTGCAGATCTACACGGCGCTGGTGTACGAGGGCCCGGGGTTGCCCAGGCGCATCTCGCGGGGCCTCGCTGGCTTGCTGCGCCGCGACGGGCTCACTCTGGCCGAGGCAATCGGCCGCGACGCAGGCGGGGCAGGCGCGACAGCCGCGCGTGGCGGAGCGCGCGGCGGTCCATCGGCGCGGTAGCGCACCGGCCCCTGCGCCGCCCTGTTCGATGTCCGCTCATTCATGTTTCGCAGTCAGTCCGGCGGGAGGTTGATCTTCTCTAGCAGCGCGCTGAAGCGAGCATCGCCGTGCAAGCTGCGCAGGAGAACGGAGTACTTCAGGGCACGGAGTCCGGCATCACGCTGCGCGAAGGCTCGTTCGAGCCACTCGAAGGCCTGATCGCGCATCCCGAACCAGGAATACACCTCCGCGATCTGGTAGGCGTAAGTCCTCTGGTAGCCCGAGATGAGGCTCTCGAGCGCGCGCCGCGCGTCGTCGAGACGCCCGAGATCGTGCAGGGCAAGTGCACTGGCCTGCAGCCTGCGGCCTTCGTCCGTATTGCGCTCGGCGGCGGCGAGCGCCTCAGCCGGGCGCCGCTCGAGCAGCAAGATCACCGTGAGGTGGAAGGAGTCATGGTTGTGCTCCGGCGAAACACGGAGCGCGTGCTCGATGGCGTCCCGGGCCACGTCGTGCACGACCACGATGTTCGGGTGGTTGAGGGCTCCCGCGGCGCGGGCCTCGCGTTCGAAGCGATCGCGTTGCTGCTCGTCGTGCGTCCCCGGCGGGAGCAGCTTGAGCGCGACCGCGCGGCCGAGCTTGAGGTCGCGCGCGCGGAAGACCTGCCCCATCCCGCCTTCGCCCAGCTTGCTTTCGAGAACATAGCGGCCGCCATAGAGGGCCGCGTCGGACGACAAGGTTGTCCCTGGCTCCGAAGCGCCCACTGCGCGATCGCGGGGCGTGGTCTGCGTGCTCATCAGCGCCCTCGCGCTTCACCGTGCGCCAGCGCCGGGAGCAGGTCAAGGCGCGCGTGCGCGACCAGGCGGCAGTGCTTCAGTCCTCCAGCCCCAGCTGCTTCGCCTGCCCCGAGACGATGGCTGCCGCCAGCACCTTGGGCACGTACTCCCGCGTCTCCTCCGGCAGCTTCTTCAGCCGGTACAGGTGCCAGAAATCGCGCTTCTCCTTCCGGAACCCGCCGGGCTCCTGCGCGAGCTGGTGCAGCACCCGCCGCACCCCCGCCTCGCCGCGGTTGTACGACGCCATCGCCAGCATGAAGGAATCGCTCCCGTACTCCGCCAGCAGATTCGCCAGGTGCCGCGCAGCCGCCCGCGTCTCCTTGTCGGGATCGAACCGCTCGTCTACCTTCCCGTTGACGTGCAGCCCGTACCCCTGCGCCGTGGTCACCGTCATCTGCCACATCCCCGCGGCGCCGACCGGGCTCTTCGCCTTGGGATCGAACTGCGTCTCCGCCCAGGCGACGTACGCCATCTCCTCCGGCAGCCCGAGAGCGCCGAACTCGCGCGTGATCATCGGCCAGTACCGCTGCTTGCGCTGGTACACGAACCTCAGATTCGGCGCCTTGATCAGCTCGTCGATGTGGAACTTCAGCCGATCCTTGAAGATGGGCGGGACGGCGTACGTGTCCGCGTCGAACTTGCGCAGGATGTCCCGGATCTGCCGGTCCAGGTCGTCGCCCGCGTCCGCCAGCTCGGTCGCCGCGGTCTTGTCCGACTCGCCGAGGGCAGCCAGCGTGTGCCGCGCATTCCCGGTCAGCGCGTTCAGCTTCTCCTCCAGGGCGGTGAGGCGCTCGCCGTCCGTCTCCTCGTTCATCTCGTGCTGCACCGCCTCGATCTCCTTGTCGAGGCGCTGTTTCTGCTCCACCAGATCGCGGATCTGCCTCCGCTGGCGCGCGATCACGATCCCCATCGCCAGCACCACCACCGCCGCCACGCCCACGACGGCAGCCACCACCTTCACCCAGCGCCGCGCCATCTTCTTGCGGGTGGAGTCCTGCACCTGCTTCATGGTGCGGGCCATGATCATCAATGTCCGGCCCGACGACCCTCCGCCCACCTTGGCCCGCTCTTCCGCCACGTGCTTCGCCGCCAGCTCCGCCAGCTGCGCCGTGGCGGTGTCGGCGTTTTGCTGAAGGTCCACCGAGACCCGCTGCAACTCGGACGTGGCATCGATGCGGGCCGCCGCCTGCAGCGAGTCGAGTTGGACGGCTTCCGTCTTCATCGCGCCGCCGTGGCCGTCTTTCGCGTCGAACTCCACCTTCACCAGCGGCCCGCCCGACCCCAGCTGCACCTCCTCGCCCTGCCGGAGCCGGTGCTTGACGACCCGCTTCCCCTCGATCAGCGTGCCGTTCGTGCTCGCGGTGTCCACCACGAACCAGCAGCCGTCCTCGTAGAGGAATTCGGCGTGGTGCGCGGAGACCTTCGGCTCCCGCGCAGGGTCGAACCGCACGTCGCAGTCGGCGCCGCGGCCGATGCGCACCGCCGGCTTTCCGGAAGTGGCCACCGTGCCCTTCTGGCTTCCCGACAGGTGCGTGATCCGGATCACCACTCCCCCACGCGGCGAGAGCCGACCTTGCCGGAACACATCCTATAGCGGAACGTCGCTCAGGTCCGAGCGGGGGCGAGACCGGGCTCCTGCTCTTGCTCGGAGACGCGGCGGGCCGCGACCGAGCCGAAGGCGACGCGCGCCACCGCCATCACCACGAGCGCGACGCCGAGGCCGAGGAAGATGTCCAGCAGGTAATGGTGGTCGAGGTAGACCGCGCTGAAGCACACCAGCAGGAAGTACGGCGCCGCGATCCAGCGGAAGCGGCGCAGGTGCCAGCCGTAGATCAAGGAGAGGAAGGGGTAGACCACGTGCAGGCTGGGGATGGCGCCGAACACGTCCGCGCTCTTCCCGTAGAATCCCTGCATCAGGGGAATCCCGATCAGGTGATCGAACCGGATCGCGCCCGCCGGCGAGGCGCGCACGCTCAGGTCCACCACGAATCCGTGCGCGGCCACGTACCAGGGGGGAGCGGCGGGATAGACGTAGTAGCAGGCGAACCCGATGAAGTTCGAGACCACGAAGATCCAGGTGAACCGCTGCGCGCGGCGGAGCTGTCCCTTGGTGACGAACCAGATGCTGAGCAGGATCGACTCGCCGATGAAGAACATCGGCGTGTAGGCGAGGCCGCAGAAGAAGTCGAGGATCCGGCTGGTGTGCTGCTGGAGCCACTCGTTGGGGGTCTGCCCGTGGATGGCGAACCAGCGCAGATCGAAGTCGTACGGCTCGTGGACGTGGATCACCGGCGAGCGGATGGAGTCCGCGTACCAGCGCATCGAGTCGTAGACCAGCGCGTAGAGCAGGTAGGGCAGGCCGATCAGCGCCAGCCGGCGGCTGGCGTCGTTCCACAGCGCCAGCCAGAGGGAAAGGCCGATGAGGATGAAGTGCTCCGGGCCCGGACCGCCGAGCACGCAGAGCAGGGCCATGTACGCCGCGGAGAGGGCAGGGATCCAGTACTTGAAGAACGGATGCGCCGTCCGCAGCTGTGCGGGGCGCGGCCGCAGGTCGGGCAACACGCTACGCGGCCCCCTGTTCCGCCGCGTCCGCGGGAAGCGAGGCCGTCCTGCGGCGATCGCGGAGCGAGATCACCGCCGGGAGCGCGAAGAGCGCCGCGGTCAGGCAGGTGATCTCGCCGATCACCGCCGTCAGCCCGAAGCTCTGGATGGCCTGGTTGTCCGCGGTCACCAGCGTCGCATATCCGATCATGGTGGTGACCGAGCAGAGCGCGACCGCGCCGCCGGACGAGGAGAGCGCCTCCTCGACGCTACAGGTTTGCCGGTAGCGCTGGTACAGGTTCACCGCGTAGTCGACGCCGATGCCGAAGGTGATCGGCAGCACGGCGAAGTTGACGAAGTTCAGCTTCAGGGAGAGCGCCTGCAGCGCGCCGGCGCCCCAGAGGACGCCGAGGGCCAGCGATGCGAGCACCCAGGCGCCGTCGCGCAGGCTGCGCATCACCACCACGGTCAGGACCGCGACCGCCAGGAAGCTGAGCAGGGCCGTGAACCGCCCGTCGTCGGTGATCGCCTGGACGATGTCGGTGGTGAGCACGATCTGCCCGGCGACCATCGCGTCCTTGTCCACCCGGTGCGCGGTCTCGCGCACCGTGCGCGCGTGCTGGATCTGGGCGCGGCCGTTCGAGCTGTCCGTCGCCAGGGTGGGAAACACCAGGACGATCCGCCCGCGCTGGCCGTCCTTCTCCACGAAGGCGCGGGTCAGCCGGTCGGGAACGTCCGCCAGCGAGACCGGCTCGAGCTTCGTCTGCTGCCGCAGCCGCCGGATCTCCGGAGGGAGCTTCGCGTCGGGCCGCTTGTCGAGGATGGAGAAGATCTCCCGGAGCAGCTCGAGCTTGCGATGCTGGTTCTCGGGCAGGAACTGCTGCAGGGTGACGATGGACTCGATGGTGGTGTTCTCGCCCTCCTGCTCCTTCAGCTTCTCCAGCGCGGTCGCCACCGCCTGCGCGTGCTGCGGCGAGCCGGTGAGGACCACCGTCGGCGTCTGGTACGACTGCAGCACCGCGTCCACGTGCTTGTCCCAGTAGCCCTGGCCGCGGTTTTCGCTGGAGCGGCTGCCGAGCTTGGTGAAGTCGTACTGGATCGGGTCCTGCGCGAAGAGATATCCGGCGTACAGCGACGCGCCGCCCAGCACGACCGTGATCGCCACCGGGATCAGCGGCCGCTTCGTCACCAGCTGCGCAAAGGGCCCCGCGAGCCATCCCACCACCCGCCCGCGCTTCGGCCGCGAGAGATCCCGGAACGGCCAGTACCTTTCCTGAAGCCCGATCACCGACGGCATCACCGCATAGGTGGTGACCCAGCAGATCACCATTCCGAAGAAGCCCATGAACGCGAACTGGTTGAAGCCCCGGAAGCTGACCGCGCCGAGCGAGCCATAGCTGGCGGCGGCGGCCGCGGCAGCCGCGAACGTGCCGATCCAGGTGGCGCGTAGCGAGAGCGGCAGGGCCCTGGCGGTGTCCACGCCGTGCCTGCGCTCCTCCATGTAGCGGGCGAGCAGGATGATGCCGGCGTTGATCCCGTTGCCGATGATGATGCTGCCGAGGAAGGCGGTGTTCGGGTTCAGGTAATGGATCACTCCCCGCGAGAGCGCGAAGGTGAGCGCCACCCCGGTGAACAGCGGGATCGCCAGGAGTGGCACCGAGCGGATGGTCCGGTAGTAGAGGATCAGGGCCAGTCCGACCGCGCTGAGCGTGAGCGCGCTGGAGAGCGCGAGGTCGCGCACCAGCGCCTCCTGCGCCTCGATCACGCCGCGGATCTCTCCGCCGTAACCGATCTCGATGCTCGGGTGGAAGCTCTTCGGGTTCAGCGCCTTCACCACGCCGTCGACGGCATCGAAGATCAGCTGGTCGTGCTCGAGGCTGACCGCCGCTCCGGGCGGCGACAGCATCATCACCAGGGTGTGGCCGTTCTCGCCCGCCAGGTACCCGTCGGGGTAGCGGTCGAGCCGCACATACGCCGACTTGATCCGGCCCACCGTCTCGTCGAGGTTCGGCGCCTTGGCGGTCTCCGCCTCGTCCGCCAGGTCGAGCAGCAGCGGATTCGCCTTCGCCACCTGCGCCTTCAGCGCATCGCGCGCCGCGACCAGGTCCTTGAGGTCCGCGTAGAGCGCGCCGTGCCGGTCGAGGAACTCCTTTTCCGCGTCCACCCGCCAGTGCACCTGGGAGATCAGCGAAGGCGGAAGCTGCTTCAGCTTCACCGCCAGCGCGTCGACGAACCGCTCGCCGGCCTTCAGGTCGTCGGTGCGCACCACGATGCTCAGGTGGGAGAAGCCGCCGATCCGCCTCTCCAGCTCCTGCAGCGCCACCGCGGCCGGCGCTCCCTGCGGGAGGAGCTCGCGCAGATCGGTGCGCAGGTCGCCGTACAGCCGAACTCCCGCGGGCAAGGAGGCGACGAACGCCAGCAGCGCGAGGAGCGCGATGGTCCAGGGCCGCCGCAGCGAGACCGCCGCCCACCACTGCCAGAACCGCGCGGTCCGCGAGAGCTGTTCCATCTGCCTACGAGGCTCCCTGCCGTCTTGCCACCGCCTCGATGGACTCGCGCAACAGGGAGAGCCCGGCCAGGGCCGTCTGCCGGTCGATGGTGAGCGCCGGCTGCAGGCGGATGGCGTGGGTGTAGCTCATCGCCAGGAGCCCGCGGCGCAGGCCGTCCTGGAAGATCTCGTCGCAGATCTTCTTCGCCAGCGGCTCCTTCGTCTGCCGGTCCGCGACCAGCTCGACGCCGAGGAAGAGCCCTTCGCCGCGCACGTCGCCCACCCAGCGCAGGCGCTCCGGCCAGGTGCGAAGCTCGTCGAGCATCGCCTTGCCCACCTCGCGCACGTTCTCCAGCACCTTTTCCCGGTGCAGGATCCGGATGCTGGCGAGCGCGGCGGCCGCGGCGAGCGGGTTGCCCCCGTACGACGACGACGATCCGCTCGGGTTGGCCCAGGGCTTCGCCTGCGCCACCTCCGCTTTCGCCACCACCCCGCTGATGGGAAAGCCCGCGCCGAATGCCTTCCCGATGGTGATGATGTCGGGCGTCACGCCGCTCCGCTCGCAGGCGAACCAGCGCCCCGTACGGCCGAAGCCGGTGATCATTTCGTCGGAGATGAGCAGGGCGCCGTGCTCCTTCGCCATCTCCTGCGCGCGCACCATGAACTCGGGCGGCGGGATCACGTTTCCGGCGGTGCCCTGCAGCGGCTCGATGATCACCGCGGCCACGCTGCCGGTGGTCTGGCGCCGCAGCTGCTCCGCCGCCAGATCCGCGCAGGCGATGCCGCAGCTCTTGGGCTCGAGCTTGAGCGGGCACCGGTAGCAGTTGGCGAAGGGCAGGACGTGCCCGGGCGGCACCGGCCCGTACGTCTTCGCGTTCCCGGCGCCGTTCGCGGACAGCGCGCGCGCCGTCTTGCCGTGGAAGCCGCCCCAGAAGCCCGCCACCTCGTGGTGGCCGGTGTGGTTCATCGCCAGCCGGAACGCGCTCTCCACCGCCTCGGCGCCGCTGGAGTAGAGCTGGACCTTGTCCACGCCCTTGGGCGTCACCTTCGCCACCTCGTTGATCAGCTCGGCGCGCGGAGCGCTGGTGAACGAGCCCACCGTCACCTTGTCGAGCTGCTCGTGGAGCGCCTTGGTGTAGGCGGGATGGCAGTGGCCCAGGCTGTTGACGCCGATCCCGCCGATCAGGTCGAGGTAGCGGTTGCCGTCCGCGTCCTCGATCACCGAGCCTTGCGCGCGCTCGACGGCGATGCCGGAGCTGAGCGCGAAACCCTGCAGCCCGGGGGCGAGATGACGCTGCTCGCGGCCGACCAGCTCCCGCGATCGGGGCCCCGGAATCTCCGTCTGGATGTGCGGGGCCTTGAGAGCCATTCGTCGTCTTCAGAAGCCGCTGTGGCCTGTTCGGTTCCGACCCGCCGGGTGACGGCGCGGGCACGTCTAACACATCTCAGAGGGGCGTGACGAACGCAAAAAAGATCCTGAAAGCGCAGCGCCGTCACCGCTTTCCGCGGAGGCGCACACCCGCGGTCCGGCGGCCGAACCCGGGTTTAGAAAGCGGGGAGGTTTGCCGGCTTGTTCGCGAAGGAGAACTCGGAGAGCGCCTGCCCGCCGCGCACCACCGGCGCCTCTCCGGGCTTCTCGATCCGCAGCTCGTACCGGTTCTCGTACGTGTAGGCCATCGGCGCCGCCCAGGTGCTCACCAGGAGGCGCGAGAGCGGCGTCATCTCGTCGAGCACGTCCTGCCGGTAGAGCAGCTTCTTCGCGTCGACGCGCACGGTGACCGTCTCGCCGCCCGCCCCGCGCGCCACCACCGCGACCCGCTGCGGAACGTCGTACTCGAAGTGTCCGCCGGGCTCGTGGCGCAGCGCATCGAAGGCGATCTTCACGTCCGCGGAGCGGACTTCCGTCTTTCCGCCGACGCTGGTGTACAGCCAGCCCTGTGGCGCCATGCGCGTGCCCTCGGGCGGGAAGAGGACCGCCAGGGCCGCGCTGGTGCCGTGATCGTCGGCGAAGGCCTCCATGCGGTACCAGAGCGACGCGCTCTTGTAGGCCGGCACGGTGGAATACGAGGTGTCCGCGTAGCAGTAGCCGCGCACACTCCGGCTGCCGGTCCCGCCGGTCCAGATCGTGCCCTCGAACTTGCTGCGCAAGGCGAAGATGGTCTGGTCGAACACCGCGTGGCCGCCGGCGTCGAACACCACCCGGCCGCCTCCCGGCCGCACCGGCTGCGTCTCGGGCAGCACCGTCGCGTCCACCACCAGCTTGCGCCCGGCGAAGTGGACGTGGTGGCTCGCGTCGGGGCCCATGGT
Organism: Deltaproteobacteria bacterium; assembly: GCA_041499865.1. Classification (GTDB taxonomy): domain Bacteria; phylum Myxococcota; class Myxococcia; order Myxococcales; family 40CM-4-68-19; genus 40CM-4-68-19. The sequence goes on along the minus strand of JBGQLA010000212.1, from coordinate 531 downwards.
CAGGCGGGAAGTGCCCATCTCGATGGCCCCTTCGGCCTGCACTCCCCACTCGCCGCTCTCGAACGATTCGCCGTCCTCGATGGTCCGCCCGTCGGGCGACACCACCACCGCGCGCACCGCGCCCTTGCCGTGCCCTTCCAGGCCGGCGTTGCTGACCAGGAACTGCACCCGCGCGAACGAGCCGTCCTCGGCGCTGAAGAGGAACGAGTAGCTCTCCGAGTAGAACGCCTCCTGGCGCAGCTTGGGGAGGAAGTTGGCCTGCGTCAGGTTGGCGGTATCGGGCAGGGTGCTGGAGAAGCCGTGCACCTGCTCCTCGGCGAAGGGGTTGCCGTAGGAGACGATCAGCACCGCCATGGCGGCGAATCCCGAGGCGACCGCGCCGATCAGCGCCAGCACCGGCCGGGGCCGCGAGGTCTGCTCGCGGAAGACGAAGATCCGGTGCAGCGGCAGGTTCCAGCAGAGGGAGACGCCGATCCCCACCACCGCCGCCGCGATCAGCGGGTTCCAGCGCAATCCTTCCGTGAGGAGGAT
>JBGQLA010000211.1:0-9136 GCA_041499865.1 Deltaproteobacteria bacterium | reverse complement strand
GCGCGGGAGTCGCGCTTCGACTCGCAGAGCCGGAGCATGGTGTTCAGCGAGGCGCCGGCGTCCTCCGTCCGGCCCGTCGCCAGCGCCACCGCCTAGGCCTTCTCGGGCGCGTCGATGTTGTCGGGATCGACGGAGAAGATGCGCCGCAGGTGATCGAGCGCCTTCTCGTGCAGCCCGTACTTGACGTAGACCTCGGTCTCCTTGAGCAGCTTGGGGATCTGCGCCGGCGAGGGCGGCGGCGCAACCGCTCCCCTGGGCTGGACGGGGGCCGACGGCGGCCTCGCGCCGACGATGGGTGCGGTCGCCGGACGGACCGGCGGCGACGCTGCGGCCGGCGGCGAAGGCGGCCTGGCTTTCGGGGGCGGCGGCGGAGTGACGACCGCCGCGGGGGCCGGCCTTGCAGCGGGGGCCGGCGGAGCCTTGGCCGGCGGGGGGCGCGCGGGCTCGGGCGTCCGGCGCTGGGCCGCGGCCGATTCCACGCTCCGGATCGCCGCCTTCAGCTCCGCGTCGTCGGGCGCCAGCTCCTGCGCCTGGGCGTACGTCTTTTTCGCCTCGGCGGCGCGCCCGGCGTCGAGATGGACCCGCGCCAGCTCCTTGAGGACAGAGACGGTCTTCGAGACCTGGCCGAGATCCTGGAAGGCGCGGGCCAGCATCTCCAGCGTCGCCAGCTCCCGCGGGTCCGCCTTGAAGCAGATCTGCAGCTTGGCCAGCGCGCGCTTCGAGTCGCCCTTCGCCAGGTACTGCTCCGCCAGCTCCTTCGCCAGCGCCAGATCGTTCTGGTCGAGGTGGCTGATGCGCTCCGCCACCCTCAGGTAATCGTCCTGCCGGCCGTTGCGCTGCAGGTACTGCGCGGCGCGCCGCAGCTCGGCCACGGCCTCGATCAGGTCGTCCTGCCGCGCGTACTGCTCGCCGAGGCGGATGCGGGCCGCGACGTTGTCCGGATCGAGGTCGACCAGCTTCTTCAGGGTGTCGAGGCTGGCCTTGGTGTCTCCCGCCTTCTCGTAGTGGGCGGCGACGCTCTGCCATTCCTTGGTGGCATCGCCGACCAGCCCGAGCTGCTGGTACAGCTCGGCGAGGCGGACGTTCACCTCGATGCGGTCGATGACCTTGAGGACCTGCTTATAGAGGGCCACCGCCTTGAGGTAGAAACCCTGCTGCGAGTAGGTGCGCGCCACCTTCTCGAAGCAGTCCGCCGCGTCCGACTTGCGGTTCATCTTCTGGTACAGCTCGGCGAGCTTCTGCAGGACCCGGACGTCGTCCGGATCCATCTCCAGGACGCGCTGGTACTCCTTGACCGCCTTGTCGAACGCGCCCTTCGCGATCAGCTTCGCGGCGGACTCGATGACCTTGTTTTTGTCCATCGGCCGGAGGCTCGGGGAGGCGGAGGGGAGGGAAGGACCAGCGTCCCAAGGTAACGGGGAATCCGCTTTTGGGTCAAGGATGTAACCCGAGGTAGACGCTCCATCCGGGCGGAAGATTCCCACCCTGCGACACGGCCTCAGTTCGGGTTGTCCGCCAGCAGCTTTTCCACCAGCCTGGTGTCGTACCTACCTTGTACGAAAGGCTCGTACACCAGCAATTTCTTGTGGAAGGCGATGTTCGTCCGGATGCCTTCCACGATGTACTCCTCGAGCGCGCGCCGCATCCGCATGATCGCCGCCGGGCGGTTGTCGGCGAAGACGATCAGCTTCGCCACCATCGAATCGTAGAACGGCAGCACCCGGTACTGCTCGTAAGCGGCCGAATCGATGCGCACTCCCAGCCCTCCGGGCGCGTTGTAGGCGGTGATGAGGCCGGGTGAGGGGGCGAACGACACCGGATCCTCGGCGTTCACGCGGCATTCGATCGCGTGCCCCTTGATGGAGATGCTCTTCTGCGTCCGGCCCAGCTCCTCGCCGGCCGCGAGCCGGATCTGCTCCTTGATCAGGTCCAGCCCGGTCACGCTCTCCGTCACCGGGTGCTCGACCTGGATCCGGGTGTTCATCTCCATGAAGTAGAAGTCGTTGCGCTCGTCGAGGAGGAACTCGATGGTGCCGACGTTGTTGTAGCGGATCTTCCGCATCGCCTCGACCGCCACCCGGCCCATCCGCTCGCGCAGCCGGTCGTTCAGCGCCGGCGAGGGGCTCTCCTCCAGCATCTTCTGGTGCCGGCGCTGGACCGAGCACTCGCGCTCGCCCAGATGGATCACGCTGCCGTGCTCGTCGGCGACGATCTGGATCTCGATGTGGCGCGGGCGCTCCACGTACCGCTCGACGTACATGTCGCCGTTGCCGAAGGCCGCCAACGCCTCGGCGGAGGCGGTGCGGTACATGGGGGCGAGCTGCTCCTTCTCGCGCACGATCTTCATCCCCCGGCCCCCGCCGCCCGATGCGGCCTTGAGGATCACGGGAAACCCGATCTTCTCCGCCAGCCTCACCAGGTCGCGCTCGTCCTGGACCACGCCCTCGCTGCCGGGAAGCTGCGGGAGGCCCGCTTCCTTCATCGCCTCCTTGGCCCGGATCTTGTTGCCCATCATCCGGATCATCTCCGGGCGGGGGCCGATCCAGCCCAGCCCCGAGTGCTGCACCATCTCAGCGAACTCCGCGTTTTCGCTGAGAAAACCGTAGCCGGGATGGATCGCGTCGGCGCCGCTCACCTCGGCGGCGGAGAGGATGGCCGGGATGTTGAGGTAGCTCTCCTTCGACGGCGGCGGACCGATGCAGAGCGACTGGTCCGCGAAGCGGACGTGCAGCGAGCTCGCGTCGGCGGTGGAGTGGACGGCGACCGTCTCCACCCCCAGCTCGCGCGCCGCGCGGATCACGCGCAGGGCGATCTCGCCGCGGTTGGCGATGAGGATGCGGTGGAACACTAGGCGGGCTCGAGGCGGAAGAGCGGCTCGCCGTACTCCACAGGGCTGCCGTTCTGGACCAGCACCTCGGTCAGGCGCCCGGGCTGCTCCGCCTCGATCTCGTTCATCAGCTTCATCGCCTCGACGATGCAGAGCACCTGTCCCTTCTTCACCACCTGCCCCACGTCGACGAAGGGCGGGCTGTCGGGGGAGGCGGAGCGGTAGAAGGTGCCGACGAACGGCGAGTTGACCGTGAACGTCTTCTGGTCGTCCGCGGGCTTCGGCGCCGGCGCCACTGGAGCGCCGGCCGCCGGAGGAGGCGGGGCCGGCGACGGCTGCGGGGCGGCGGCCAGAGGGATTGCCGCCGGCGCGGCGGCGGCCGGCGCGACGGGCGGATGGCCCAGGCGGACGTCGAGCGTCTCCTGCCCGGACACCCAGGTCAGCCGGGTGACGTCCGTGCCCTGCAGCGCCGTGAGGATGGCTCTCAGCTTGTCGACGTCCACACGCGCCCTTTCGCTCTGGAACGCATTTCCTGCGGGAGCGGCTAACCGACGCGAGTCAGATACTCGCCCGTGCGGGTGTCGATTTTCAAGAGATCGCCCTCGTTGATGAAGAGCGGCACGTTGAGCGTATACCCCGTCTCCAGCGTCGCCTGCTTCAGCGCTCCGGACACCGTGTCGCCGCGGACCCCGGGGTCGCAGGTCTTCACCCGCAGCTCCACCGCGTTGGGCAGGTCCACGGAGATGGCGCGGCCGTTCCAGAAGAGCACGGACGCGTCCAGGTTCTCCTTGAGGAAGTTCTTCGAGTCCCCCAGGCCCGCCGCGTCGATGTGGCTCTGCTCGTAGTTCTTGGAGTCCATGAAGACGTAGTGGTCGCCCTCCTTGTAGAGGTACTGCATCTTCTTCTCCTCGATGTCGGGGCGGCCCACCTTCTCGCCGGACTTGAAGTTCTTCTCCAGCGTCCGGCCGCTGATCAGGCTCTTGTAGCGGGTGCGCACGAACGCGGAGCCCTTGCCCGGCTTCACGTGCTGGAACTCGACGATCACGAAAGGCTCGTTGTCGATGAGGATCTTGAGCCCGTTGCGGAACTCGCTGGTGTCGATCACATCCGCCATCGCTGCGGTCTCCCTTTGCCCTGTTTTCGCAGAGGGCGCGCGGGTCTATCGCAAACCGGGGGAATCGTCCAGGGAGACGACGCCTTAGAGCTGTGCGACGAGCTTGGCGCTGGCCACCCGCAGCTCGTACCGGGCGCGGCCCACGTTGCCTTCCGGCGAGAGCGCGAGGACCACGAAGTAGTCGGGGGTCAGGGGCCGCGCCACCGCCACCAGCTTCTCGGTGCGGATGGAGACCTCGCTGGCCTTCCCCATCTGCAGCGACTCCGCGGCCTGCCGGACCTGGGAAACGATGCCCGAGTACTCCACCAGCAGGCTCTGCAGCTCGATCCCGTCGGGCGGACGGGCCTCGTGGGTCTCGATGGGGATGCCGTCGAAGCCCATCACGCTGGCGGCGAAGGAGCCGTCCACCTTGCCGCAGATCTGCTCGAGGTCTTCCTTGAAGCCCATCTTCAGCGTCCTCGTCTGCGGTCCTGCACCCGCGTCAGCAAGTCCCGGAGCATCGCGATGCGCGCTGGCGCCGAGGGAAGCTCGGTCAGCCGCAGCCGGGCCGTCTCGTCGCCCGCCTCGGCGAGCCGGCGGTAGATCTCGCGAGCCCGCCCGATCAAGCCCTGCCGCACGTACAGCTCCGCAAGCGTCCGCGTCACAGCGGCCGATCTGTCACGCGGCCCCGGAGGCGGTCAAGCTCCTCGCGCCTCAGAGGCAGGCGTTGGTGGTGGCGCAGGTGGTGCAGATCCGGAACAGGTACTCGCGGTCGTTGGTCCGGACCGTGGACCCGTCCGCGAGCTTGCCCTCCACGTGGAAGGTGGTGCGGATGATGTCGCCGGTGGCGGCCCCCGCGGGCAGCACGCCGGGGAGGAACAAGGGCGCCCCGACGGTGCCCGATCCGCCGGTCGGCACCACCACTCCTCCGGCGGCGACGATCTGCCGGGGGATGGGTCCGTACGGCGGCGGCGCGCCGGCCGTCCGGGGAAGCACCTCGTAATCGACCACCACCTGGTGCGGCTGGAACTGCGCACTGTTGGTGCGCAGCAGCGGATTGAGGCTGCTCGGGTCGGACAGGCGGTTCTCGACCACGGCGGCGATCTCGCCCACGTTCGTGGTCGGGTTGAGCGTCGAGAACACCAGCTCGTCGGCGGTGGTGCTGAAGACGCAGCCCGTGCCGGTGTCGGTCCCCTCGATCACCTTGGTGATCACCAGGTCCGAGCGCTGGTTGTTGGTGGAGCAGGCGGCGGCGAGCAGCCCCAGCAGCGCGATGCCGTTGCGGATGTTCATGTCCGTGCCTCCTACTGCTTTCCTTCGTCGCCCGCCGGTGGGACGGCGGCGACGACGGACTGAGAGCGGTTGACGATACGCGGGGTGATGAAGACCAGCAGCTCGGTGCGGTCGTCGGTGACCGCCTTCTTCTTGAACAGCCATCCGAGCACCGGGATCTTCGAGAGCACCGGCACCTCGTTCCAGGCTTCCGAGTTGCGGCGGGTGTAGATGCCGCCGATCACCGTGGTCTCCCCGTCGCGCACCAGCACCTCGGTGCGCGCCTCGCGGCGGCTGATCGAGGGCTGCCCGTTCGAGCCGGTGAGCTGCGGGTTGGGCTGGTTGTTGGTGGCGTTGATGCGCATCTGGATCGAGCCTTCCTGCGTCACGTGCGGGGTGACGCGGAGCTCGAGGCGGGCCTCGATGAAGGAGGTGGTCACGCCGGCGGCGCTGGTCTGCGAGAACGGGATGCTGACGCCCTGGCTGATGCTGGCGTCGACGTTGTCCACGGTGACCACGCGCGGCGAGCTGATGGTCTTGATGGTGCCGCTGTTTTCCGCCGCGGAGAGGCGGAGGTTCAGGTTGGCCGCCCCGCCCGCGCTGCCGAAGACGAAGCCCAGACCACCGCCGTTGTTGAGGCCGATCGGGGCCGGCATGTTCACCGCGAAGTTCGGGGTCGAGACCCCCTGCAGGCCGGTGGTCGGCGCCCCCGGGTCGTCCGCCGCGCCGGCGACCGCCAGGATGTTGGGGAAGATGAGGCCGGTGGGATTGCCGAAGGTCGGCGCCAGGTTGACGTTGCCGCCCCACTGGATGCCGGCGCTGCGGGCGAAGCTGGTGGCCGCTTCGACGATGCGCGCCTCGATCAGCACCTCGGGCGTCTGGGTGTCGAGGTTGCGGACGATGCCCTCAGCGCGCAGCAGCGCCTCCTGCACGTCCTTGACGATCAGGGTGTTGGTGCGGGAGTCGACCGAGACCGTCCCGCGCTCGGTGAGCGCGTCCTTCAGCTGCGCGGTGAGCGCCTCCGCCTTGGCGTAGTTCACCGGGATCAGCCGGACCTTGAGCGGCTCGGTGGCCTGGCGGTTCTTGTACGCTTCCGCCGCCGCCTTCTGCTCCGCCCGCAGGGTCTCGATGGGGGCGACCCGGATGATGTTGCCGATGTCCTCGCGCCCCAGGCCCTTGGACTTGAGGATGATGTCCAGCGCCTGGTCCCAGGGGACGTTGCGCAGCTTGATGGTGACCGTGCCGCGCACGTCGTCGGCGACGATGATGTTCTTCTTGCTGATCTCGGCGATGGCGCCGAGCAGGTTCTTGATGTCGATGTCCTTGACGTTGAAGTCGACCTTCCGGCCCGTGTACTGCGAGGCGTCGTAGACGCTGCTCTGGGCGGCGGCGGCGCGCGCGTCGGAAGCCATGGCCGCGGCGCGCGGAGCGGGGCTGACGGCCTGGGCGACCGACTTCGGGCCGCCGAACTTCCAGATCAACGTTCCGCGCTGCGCCGTCATCTCGTCGAGCGTGCCTTTGGCGACGGTGGCGACCACCTTCACGTCGCCGCCTCCGCCCGGCACCCGGTAGCTGGAGAGCATCGTCACCGGGCCGCCCAGCGAGCTGGAGTCGAGGTTGCGCTCCAGCCGGTCGGGGAGCACGGCGTTGTGCAGGGTGAGGATGGAAGTGGTGGCGTCGGGCCGGGAGATCTCGAAGCGCACGGCCTCGTCGAGCGCCACCAGGACCTCGGTGCGGTTTTCCAGCGTGCGCAGGTCCACGGCGCGGATCTGCGCCAGCTTCGGGCTCGCGGGGATCCTCGTCACCTCTGGGGGCGCGGCCTTCGCCTCCGTCGTCGCGGGAACGGAATCCGCCTTCGCTTCCGCCGCGGCCGGAGCAGGCGCCGCCGCCTTCCGTGCGTCCCTCGCGGCGCCGACCCGGATCTCCAGCCCCGAGGCGACGCGGGAGATCTGGTACGCCGGCAGGGTCTCCCCTTCGGCGTCGATCACCACCCGCATGCCCTCGTCGTTGCGGCCGATCCGGACGCCCTTCACCAGCAGGGCGCCTTCGGCCTTGCCGAACTTCCCGCCCAGGCCGTGCAGATCGAGCGCCAGCCGGGCCGGGTTCCGCAGTTCGACGATGCCGATGCTGCCGATCCCGCCGTCCGCGCCGATCCGGACCAGGGCGACGCCGTCCTCCGCGGTGACCGCGACGGTCCCCAGGCGGTGCGCCGGGTCCTTCACTTGCTGGACGTCCTCGCGCGAGAGGACCACGTTCGGGTCCGACGGCGACGCCGCCTTCACCGGGACGGCCGCGCGGGCCGCCGGAGCGCCCGCGATCACCGCCGCGGCGAAGAGAATCAGGATGGCCATTCGTTTCTCCTTCCGAGTGGCGGCGCGCACTATCGTTCCCCCTTCGCGACGCCGAGGTGCTCGCCTTCGTGGAGCGCCGTGAGATCCCGCTCTTCCTCGCGGGAAACGGGCACCGTCAGCTTCACGTTCTGCGGATACACGCGCCCGGTGGAATGGTCGGTGATGGTCTCGGTCACCACGATCTCCTCGCGGTGGATGCCGGTGACCTTGCCGCCGTTCTGGCCGATGAAGTCGCCCATGCGCACGGGCCAGCCCCGGTGATCCGGGTCCTCGACCATCGCCATCGGGTTGGCGGTGCCGGTGACGGTCAGCGAGAGCTTGAGCTGATCGAGGCCCCACTTCTCCAGCGGCGTCTTCACCCGCCCGGGGTTCGACGAGGCCCGCCCGAACCCGGTCTGCTTCACCGACTGGTTCTGGAAGGGGTCGCGCTTGCCGATGGGCGTGTACACGTAGATGTTGGCCGGCAGCTGCGGCTTGATGTCGTCGTCGGTGATCGGCTTGGGCGCATTGGTCGCGGCCACCGCCGGCTTGCGCGCGGGCGGCGGCGGGCTCCCGCAGGCGGCGACCAGCAGCGCCGCGGCGATGAAGGCGGTGCGGCTCATTGCGCGGCCCCCTTCGTCGCGGCGGTCTTCCCCGCGTCCGGCGAGAGGAAGCGGAAGGTGGTGGCCACGTAGGTGGCGTTCACCACCAGCTTCTCGTTGGTGAGGCGCGCCTGTCCCATCTTGATGTTGGTGACGTTGACGATGCGGGCGAGCTTGGAGAGCGAATCGAGGAAGACGCCGATCTCGTGGTAGTTGCCCGTCACCGCCATGACGATGGGGATGCTGGCGTAGAAGCTCTGCCGCACCTCGGGCTGGGGATCGATGCTGGTGATCGTCAGCCCGCTCTTGGTGCCGATCTCGGAGAGCGAGCGGATCAGGTCGTCGATGTTCGACTCGTTGGGCAGCTCGGTGAGGGCCTGGGCGAGGCGCCGCTCGAGGATCTCCTTCTCGTGCTTGAACTGCGCCAGGTTGTTGGCGATCGACTGCTTCTGGATCAGCTCGTCCTCGAGCTGCCGCAGCGAGTTCTGCCGCTGCGTGATCTGGGTCTGCATCGGATCGATGAAGAAGTACCAGTTCGCGGCGGAGAGCAGGATCACCACCGCGGCCACCACCCCGACCTTCTGGCCGAGGGGCATCTTGTTGACCGCGTTGAGGACTTCCTGTCCGGTGAGCGCCATCTCTATCGCCTCAGGCCGAGTAGTTCGCGGTGCAGGTGATGGTCCAGTCGACGGTCCCGTCCGCCCGCTGCCGCGCACCCTTGATGGTGATGTTCAGGAAGTGGGTCGACGCCTTGAGCTTCTTGGAGAAGGTGGAGAGATCCTCGTAGCTGGAGGCCTGGCCGACCATGGAGACGCCGCCGGCCTGCTCGGTGAAATCGAGCAGCCAGACCTTCTCCGGGATCAGCGACGCGAGCTCGTCGAGCACCTTCACCGGGCCGGTGCGGCCCTTCTTCAAGGTGTCGAGGATCCTCAGCTTGTCCTCGAGCGCCTTCTTGTCGTCCTTGATCGACTTCACCTCGCCGATGGTCTTCTCCAGCTGCGCGATCTCCGCG
>JBGQLA010000210.1:0-9205 GCA_041499865.1 Deltaproteobacteria bacterium | reverse complement strand
CGTGAAGATCCTCTTCGTCGCGTCGGAAGCGGCGCCGTACGTGAAGACGGGCGGCCTGGGCGATGTGATCGGCGCGCTTCCCCGGGCGCTCGCCGCGCGGGGGCACGACATCCTGGCGGTCATTCCCCGCTACGGGGCGATCGACGCGCAGCAGTTCGGGCTGCGAGACACCGGAAGGCGCGTCGAGGTGCAGTTCCCCAACCTGAACGCGGGGGCGCACATCCACGTGCACGCTCCGGCGGAGCGGCTGCGGTACCTTTTCTTGCAGAATCCCTGGTACGACCGCCGCGAGCTCTACGGCGAGAACGGCAAGGACTATCGCGACAACCACAAGCGCTTCGCCCTGCTCTGCGCCGGCTCGCTGGAAGCCGCGCGGCAATGGAACTTCATCCCCGACGCGATCCACGCGCACGACTGGCAGGCCGCGTTGGTGCCGCTGATCGTCAAGCGCGGGTGGGCGGGACGGCCGTCGCCGATCCGCGCGCGCTGCATCTTCACCATCCACAACGTCGCCTACCAGGGCATCTTCCCCCGCGAGGCGATGGCGGAGCTGGACCTCCCTGGCGACCTCTTCAACTCCGACGCGCTGGAGTTCTACGGAAACCTCAATCTGATGAAGGCGGGGCTGGTGTTCGCGGAGAAGCTGACCACCGTCTCGCCCACCTATGCGAAGGAGATCGTGCAGAGCAGCGAGATCGGGGCCGGGCTGGAGGGGCTGTTGCGCCACCGGCAGGCGGACCTGACCGGGATCATGAACGGCGTCGACTACGAGCGCTGGAACCCGGAGAAGGATCCCGCGATCGCGCACCGCTACTCGGCGAACGATCTCTCGGGCAAGGCGGTGTGCAAGGCCGCGCTTCAACAGGAATTGGGCCTGGAGCAGGAGCCGGGGACGATGATCTGCGCCGCCATCGGACGCCTCGCGCACCAGAAGGGATACGACATCCTCGCGCAGGCGGCGGCGGCGATGGTCGACCGCCGCGTCCAGCTGGCGCTGCTCGGCACCGGCGACACGCTGCTGGAGGAGGAGTTCGCGGCGCTGGCGGTGCGCTTTCCCGGCCGCGTCTCCGCCCAGTTCCGGTTCGACGACAAGCTGGCGCACCGGATCGAGGCGGGTGCGGACGTGTTCCTGATGCCGTCGCGCTTCGAGCCCTGCGGGCTGAACCAGCTGTATTCGCTCCGGTACGGGACGCTCCCCCTGGTGCACGCGGTGGGCGGACTGGCGGACAGCATCCTGGAAGGGCCCCACGGCTGGGGGTTCCGGTTCGATCAGGAGACGCCCGGGGCGCTTTTGGAGGCGCTCGACCGCGCCCTGGTGCTGTGGCGCGACCGGCCCGCCTGGCGCGCCGCGCAACAGCGGGCGATGGCGCGCGACCACTCCTGGGACCGCGCCGCCGGGCAGTACGAGGCGCTCTACCGGCCTTCCTGAGAGGGGGCTTGCGCAGGGGAAGCGATGGCGCTACACTCCGGAGTGAAATTGAGACTCATTCTCAATTTCACCGGAGCCGGACGCGATGATCCTCTGCATCTGCCATTCGGTGAGCGACCGCGAGGTGGACGCCGCCATCGAGGGCGGGGCCCGTTCGCTGGCTGAGATTTCGCGGGCCTCCGGCGCGGGCGCCGACTGCGGCTGCTGCCGGGGCATGATCGAGCAGCGCCTGGACCGCGCCTGCAGCGGCTCCTGCGCCGATTGCCCTCGCCGCGAGCCTGAGCTACGTTCCGCCGCTCTCTGACGGAAGGAGCGACCGGATGAAGGGCGACAAGCAGGTCCTGACGCTGCTGAACGACGTCCTCACCGCCGAGCTGACCGCCGTCAACCAGTACTTCCTCCACGCCAGGCTCTGCCATCACTGGGGCTACGACCGCCTCTACGAGAAGGTGCGCAAGGAGAGCATCGAGGAGATGAAGCACGCCGACGAGCTGATCGAGCGCATCCTCTACCTCGAGGGCCTTCCGAATCTGCAGCGGTACGCGAAGGTGAACGTCGGCCAGACGGTCCCCGAGCAGTTCCAGCTCGACCTCCAGGTGGAGTACGAGGCGGTGAAGCGCCTGAACGACGGCATCGAGGCCTGCCGCGGCGCCGGGGACAACGGCACCCGCGAGCTGCTCGAGCGCATCCTCGTGGAAGAGGAAGAGCACGTCGACTGGCTGGAGACGCAGCAGGAGACGATCAAGCAGATCGGCGCCGAGCGCTACCTGTCGGAGCAGCTCAAGTAGACCGCGTTCCGGCAGTCCCACGGCAGCGCGCGGACCCCCGCGGCGCTGCGGGACAGCCGGCGCGACCCCGCGCCGGGCTAGACGCGCGCTTCCTTCGGGAGCTGGGAGAGATACTCCTCGACCAGCTGCTTCTGCTTGCTCTCGTCCATGTTCATCTGCACCAGGCGGCTCGCCGCCTCGATGGCCAGGTCCACGGTCTGGGCGCGCAGCTCCGCCAGCGCCTGGCGCTTCTCCTCGTTGATGCTCTTGCGCGCGGCCAGGAGCAGCTCGTCGCTCTCCTTCTTCGCCAGCGCCATCAGCTCCTGCTTCGCCGCCGCCACTTCCTGCTGGTTGCGCCGGATCATCTCCGCCGACTCCGCGCGCGCCTTCTCCAGCGCCGCCTTCATCTCCGCGGACGCCGCTTCCGCCGCCAGCCGCTCCCGCTTCGCCGACTCGATGGCGTCGGCGATCGTCTTCTCCCGCGTCTCCAGCATCTGGAGGATCGGGCCCCAGGCGAACTTGCCGAGGACCACGATGAGGATGAGGAAGGTGAGCGCGGTCCAGAAGCTGAGCGCGAAGTTCACGTCGGTGAGGCCGGCTGCGACGACCATGGATCTCCTCCAAGCGAAGCGGGGGCCTTGTATCACAGGCCCCCGCGGGGCGCTTTCCTACGCCTTGACCGCCAGGATGATGCAGACCACCTCGGCGAACAGGGTGACGCCTTCGATCAGCGCCGCGGCGATGATCATCGAGGTGCGGATGTCGCCTCCAGCGGACGGCTGGCGGGCAGTCCCTTCCATGGCTGCCGCGGCGAGGCGGCCGATGCCCCATCCGGCGCCGAGCACGGCCATTCCGGCCCCGATGGCCGCGGCGAAGTAACCGAGCGAGTACTGGTTCATGTCACTGCCTCCCACTGCTGTTTTGCCCCGAGCCCCAGCGGCGAGGAGTGGCATGTTGTCGCGGGGTATGGACCCGAGGCCGCTGTGAAGTGGCCCAGCCCGCGATGAGACCGCGTTTTCAGTGCGCGTGCTGCGTCATCCCGATGAACAGGGCGCTGAGGATGGTGAAGACGTAGGCCTGCACCAGCGCCACGAAGAGCTCGAGCATGAAGATGCCGAGCGCGAACCCGACGCTGAGCGGCGCCACGTACACGGAGATGAAGAGCGTGAGCGCGATGAGGAAGAAGATGACGATGTGCCCCGCCACCATGTTGGCGAAGAGGCGGACGGTGAGCGCGAAGGGCTTGGTGAAAAGCCCGAAGAACTCGATCACGAACATCAAGGGCCACAGCGCCTTGGGGACGCCGGAGGGGACCAGGTGCGTCCAGTAGCCCACCGCGCCCTGCGCGCGCATGCCGGCGATCTGGGTGAGCACGAAGGTGAAGAGCGCGAGCACCATGGTCACCGAGATGTTTCCGGTGGCGGTGGAGATGCCGGGGAACCCGCCCCAGCGGGGGATCGGCAACAGCCCGCTCAGGTTCATGAAGAGGATGAAGAAGAAGGCGGAGCAGAGGTACGGCGTGTACTGGCTCGCGTGGTGGCCGATGTTCTTCACCGAGATCTCGTCCCGGATGAAAAGCACGATCATCTCCAACATGTTGTAGCCGCCCTTGGGGATCAGCGCGCGCTTGCGCGTCGCCAGGCCCACCACGATGAGCAGGATGCCGGCCGCGATCCACATGTTGATCACGTGCTTGGTGATGACTGGGAGGGAGATGTGCCGGTGGAACAGCCAGAACCCGGGCTGCACCACCACCTCGTCCTGCACGTGCTCGAAGATGTGCTCGGCGATGCCGCCCTTGTGCTCCTCGCCGCCCTGCGCGTGCTCGCCCTGCGCGTGCCCGGCCCCCGGCGCCACCTCCTGGTGCCCCAACTTCGCGCCGTGCCCGTTGGCCGCGGGATGCGCGGTGTCGGGGACCGGCACCGGCTCCCGCGCGTGCTCGGGCTGCGCCTGGGCGAGAAGCAACGTGGCGAGAAGGACGATCATCGCGGGACTCCCTGCGGGCGCGAGCTGGCGTGCACGAACAGGACCTCGATCACCTGCGTGGAAGCGTACAGGGTAAAGAAAGCGGCGACATACACCAGCGCCAGATTGTCGCGCGCGCCGCTGGCGACGAGCCCGATGCCGACCAGGGCCGCCCGGCAGAGGAACCCGATGGCGAAGCCCGTCAGCAAGCCGTTGACGCCCTTGCCGGTCGAGCGCACCAGCGCGGTGAACGCGCAGAGGGCCCCCAGGGAGGCCGCCACGGCCCCGTAGAGGGCGGGCGCGCGCAAGGGGCCCGGCAGCAGGAACGCGACGGCGATGCCCAGCGCGCAGGCGGCGGCGCTGGCGATGGCAAACGGCGTCGCCTGGCTGCGCGTCCCGGTCACTTGCCGCCCTTGTTCAGGTGCATGAGGATCTTGAAGAAGAGGTAAAAGCCGAGCCCGATTCCAAACAGCGCACCCGCGACCAGCAGCCAGGGAGTGGTGCCGAGCTTCTTGTCCAGCCACCACCCGGCAAGCGTACCCAGACCCACAGCGCCCGCGAGCTGCCAACTGGCGTCGATGTAGGGACCCGCCTTCCGGTACGAGGAGGCGATCCCCTCCCCGGCTTCTTCCGATCGCTCGTCGGGCTCCTTGTCTGCCACGCGTCCTTCCGAAAAAGCAGCGCGGTTTAGCATGCATGGAGAGTGACAGTCAAACGGTGCGTGTTATCTTCGAGGCCCGTGCTCCGGCCTTCCGACAACCTGCTCGGCAGCTCGCGGGCCGCGTACCGGCGGGGGATTCGCGCCGAGCGGCTCAAGTCCCTGTGGAACGTCTGGCGGGTGGCCAAAGGCGGCGTTTCGCGCGCCGTGACTGCGACGACTGCGGTGCTGCTGCTCTGCGGGCTGCCGTTCGCGTATCTGGTTTCGGCGTACCTCGCCGTCGATCTGCCGGCGCGCTGGCTCACGCACCGCGGCGCCTACGGCAACGTCGGAGTGCTGCTGTTCGTCGCCTCGCTGGCGGTGGCGCTGATCGGGATCGCGCGCGCGGCGCAGGATGCGCCGCCCATCGCTCCGGTCCGGCCGAGGTTTGCGAGGACGATGCTGGCGCTCTCCTGGGTCGCGGCGGTGCTCTTTACGATCGGCGATCTGGCCTTCTAGGCCGTCCCGCGCAGCGCCTCCCGGAACGCCTTCGCGGTCTCCCCGATCTCGGCCGGGCCGTGCTCGCTGGAGACGAACGCCGACTCGAACTGGGAGGGCGGCAGGTAGACCCCGCGCTCGAGCAACGCCCGGTGCAGCCGGCCGAATCGCGCGACGTCCGCCTTCTTCGCCGTCGGGTAGTCGAAGACCTCGTCCCTGGCGAAGAAGCACGTCCACATCGAGCCGATCTGGTTGACCTGCCCGGGAACGCCGGCCGCGCGCAGCTCCTCGCGGAGGCTGGCGCAGAGCTCCTGCGTCCGCCGCTCGATGCCCTCGGTGAAGCCCGGCTGCGCCACCAGCTCGAGCATGGCGATGCCCGCCGCCATCGCCAGCGGATTCCCCGAGAGCGTGCCCGCCTGGTAGATGGGCCCTTCCGGCGCCACCTGGCTCATCACGTCCTCGCGGCCGCCGTACGCGCCGACGGGAAGACCGCCGCCGATCACCTTGCCCAGGCAGGTGAGATCCGGCGCGATCCCGAACCGCTGCTGCGCGCCGCCGCGGGCGACCCGGAATCCGGTCATCACCTCGTCGCAGATGAAGAGGGCGCCGGCGCGCCTGGTCTCCGCCACCAGCGTCTGCAGAAAGCCAGGACGCGGGACCAGCACGCCCATGTTCCCGACCACCGGCTCGACGATGGCGGCGGCGGTCTCGCGGCCCTGCGGCCCGCGGAAGAAGTCGCGCACCGCCTCGGCGTCGTTGTAGGGCAGCACGGTGGTGAGCGCGGCGAGCGCCTTGGGAACGCCGGGCGAATCCGGCAGGCCCAGCGTCTCCACTCCGGACCCGGCATGGACCAGCAGCGAGTCCGTGGCGCCGTGGAAGCAACCTTGGAACTTCACGATCCGCTCGCGCCCGGTGAACCCGCGGGCCACCCGCAACGCCGCCTGCGTCGCCTCGGTGCCCGAGCTGACGAAGCGCAGCTTCTTCATCGAGGGCACCAGCGCACGCACCATCTCCGCCAGGGCGCTCTCCCGCGCGGTGGGCGCGCCGAAGCTCGTCCCCAGCGCGGCCGCCTGCTGGATGGCGGCAAGGATCTTCGGGTGCGCGTGCCCGGCGAGGAGCGGGCCCCAGGAGAGCACGTAATCGAGGTAGCCGTTCCCGTCCTCGTCGTAGAGGCGCGCCTTCTCGCCCCGGGCGATGAACAGCGGGTCGCCGCCCACGCCCTTGAAGGCGCGGACCGGAGAGTTCACTCCGCCGGGGAACAACGCCTGGGCGCGCGCGAACTCGCGCCGGGACTGATCGGTGTGCAAAGGCATGGCGGGCAGGGTTTAGCGCCCCTGCCCGCCACGGTAAAGCCCGGCTACTTGCTGTTCAGCTCGGTCTTGGCGTCGCTGCCGTAGGCGGTCAGCTGCATCTCCCAGCGGTCCGCGGCGCTGCGGGACAGCGACCCCGCGCCGAGCTAGTGAGTCGAGGCGCGGCGCTGCGCGTAACCGCGATCCCAGACGGCGGCCTGGTTGCGCGGGTTGACGGGGGTGGAACGCTGCAGGCGGCGCTCGGCGCGCTCGAGCGCGAACTGGACGGCGTCGGGGGAATCGTGGCGCGCCAGCGCGCCGGTGTACGCCTTCACCGCGGCCTCGTCGTTGCCCATCTCGGCGAGGCAGTTGCCCTTCTCGAACAGCGCCTCCGCGCCCTTCTGTGTGCCGTGGTACTTGCGCTCCACCGCTTCGTAGGCGGCGATGGCGTCGGCGTGGCGGCCGGAGAGGTGATAGCTGGAGGCGGAGAGCAGCCCGGCCGCGGCGGCGACGGGCGATTTCGGCCAGCGGCGCTGCAGCTCGAAGGCCGCGGTGCGCGCGTCGTGGAACTGTCCCTGGTCGAGGAGGGCCCGCGCGATCTTCAGCTGGGCCATGTCCGCGCCCGGGCGGTTCGGCGCGGTGGCCACCTGATCGCGCCAGGCTTCGATGGCCCCTTTGACGTCGCCGATCCGGACGTCGAGATCTCCCAGCCGCTCGCGCGCCTCGAAGGCCTCGGGCGCGGTGGAATAGCGCTTCACCAGCTCCCGGTACTCGGCGGCGGCACAGCGCGGATCGTCCAGGTACACGGCGCAGAGATCTCCGGCGAGCTTCAGCGTGCCGCGGCGGACCGAGTCGACCTTGTCGCCCTGCTCGTCGCGCAACGTAAGCAGGATGGCGCGGGCCTCGAGCAGCGCCGTCTTGTAATGGCCGGCGAGGGCGAGGTCGCGGGCATGCTGCAGGCGGGCCTGGGGGCGGCCGCAGCCCGCAAGCATCAACGCTGTCGTCGCGAGGAAGATCGTTCGCTTCACGGTCCCAATCCGGTACCACCAGGGGCCGGACCACCGCAACGGCGGAATGGTGCCCACGGGTGCGGCGGTGTAGGAGTCAGCGCCGGTAGGCCGGAACCCCGAGAGCGACGGCGTGCCCGTATGCGTCCGTCCAGAAGATCAGGCCGTGGGCGATGGACGGTGCCGCGAACGTCGCGATTCCGTCGGAGAACGTGCGCAGCACGTCGCCGCTCGCCGCATCGAGAATCGTCAGCCAGCTCTGCGATCCGTCGGGCGAGCTCGACTCCAAAACCAGGATCTCGCCTGCAGCCGCGAGCGGCGCGATCACGTATCCGGGCATCGCGCGGCGCCAGACCACCCGGCCGGTCTCCGGCTGGAAGGCGGTGACCGATCCGGGCTCACCCGCCGGCGTGCGCCCGCCCGCGGCATACAGCAGGCCGTGCGCCGTCACCGGGGTCGAGATGCTGCCGAAACCGGCGGACGGATCTCCGCCCACCGTCGGGTCGCGCGGGTCGATGACCGCGATGCGCGCCGTCCAGACGGGACCTAGGGAGAGGGCGTCGCGCCGGAGCACGTACAGGTTCCCGTCCTTGCTGGTGGCGGCGACGAGCTTGAGCCCGCCGGCGTCGGCCAGGACCGGGGAGCTGCCGAAGTCGGCATTCTCCAGGGTGGTGGGGTTCTGCCAGTGGTCGAGCACTTCGAGCGTCGCGGGATCGAGCGCGAGAAAGGCCTGTGCGAACGACTCGTCGCTCGCGCTCCCGACGCGATTGCCGGTCGTGGCGTACAGCCGGGCTTCGTCGTCGGCGACGGCGATGCTGCTCCAGATCGTGGCGCCCTGCTGCCCGGGTTTGACCAGTGAGCGCGACTGCACGGCGCCGGTCGCCAGATCGACGGCCACGATCCGGCCGGCGACCTCGTCGCAATGTTCCGATGAGGCGACTCCCAGGTAGAGCCGCCCCCGCGCGGTGGAAACCGCGGGTGAGGACTGCACGAACTCTCCGTGCCCTTCGGCGCTGGGGTCCGCGACGCGCGCCGTCCACACCTTCGCGCCGTCGGATGCGCGCAGCGCGTGGACGTTGCCGTCGGGCGACGCCGCGTAGATGACGCCGCTGACGATCGCTGCCGCCGCCCAGAAGCCCGGCTGCTTGGCTCCGCCGCACGCCGTGGAGATCTGCGCATTCAGGGTCTGCGCCGGCCATCGCTCCTTGCCGGTCGTTTCGTCGACGGCGACGACCTTGCCGCTGAATGCGGTGGTGTAGACGACCAGCCCTTCGGCGGCGACGGCCTGCGTGTAGACGTACTGGCCGAGCTCGAGCGGGGCCTTCCAGAACTCCGTCAGGTTCGCGACTTCGGACGCGGCGAACACGCCGGGGTTCACCGACCCGCCGCGCGCGTCATAGCGGTACTGCCGCCAATCGCCGCCGCCGGGCGGACCAGCATCGGGCGGACCGGCGTCAGGCGGACCGGCGTCGGGAACGCCCGCGGGGTCCAGATGGTCGACATCGTTAACACCTTCGAGGCGTACGCAGCGATCAAGCAGGTTGACGCCCACGGCGTTTTCCATCCCACGCCCTGCGCCTCAATTGGGGTTGCTGGACAGCCCTGCTTTTCGG
>JBGQLA010000209.1:0-9229 GCA_041499865.1 Deltaproteobacteria bacterium | reverse complement strand
GCGGAAGTGCACCGCACGCTGGTCGACAAGCTCGACTCGCTCACGCTCGCGGCTTCCACCCTGCGCCTCGCCGAGCTGGATCCGGAGGCGCGGGACGCCGCGCTGTTGCTCATCTACAAGGAGACGCGCGGAGCGGACATCGTCGGCCTCTTCGACGCCAAGGCAGACGCCGTGGGAAACATCATCCGCTTCTCCCGGCTGCAGGGCGCGCTCGCCTCGGAGCACGAGCCGATCGACGACGCCGCGCTGGCCGCCTACGCGGGCAAGGTGCCGCTGCAGGGCGCGCTCCAGGCAGGCCTCGCGATCGGGCCGGTCTATGTGCTCGCCGACGGGGACAAGAAGCCGATCCCGCGGCTGGTCCTGGCCGTGGCCGTGCCGGGGGACGACGACGGAGCGCGGTGGGTGGTCGCGGTCGAGGTGTCGCTGCGGCGGATGGGGGAGAGCTTCGCTCGCTTCCGCCCCGGCGAGTCCGGCGCCGCGTTCCTGCTGGATGGCGAAGGCAAGGTGATCGTCCACCCCGATCACGATCTCATGTTCAAGCAGGCCAGCCTGCGCGATCACCCGCTGATGAAGGGCGCCAAGAACAGCGAATGGCTCGGCGCCAGCGCCCAGGTCCCGCTGCTCGGGTGGAAGGTGGTGGTCCAGGAGCCCGCCGACGAGGCGTTGCGGCCGCTTCGCCATCTCGCCCGCGACGCCTATCTCTGGCTCGCGCTCGGCCTGCTGGCGGCGGTGCTGCTCGGCTTCACCTCGGTCCGCACGGTCACCGCTCCCGTCCAGGAGCTGCGCGAGGCGGCGCTGGCGGTGACCGGCGGCGCGCTGGAGACCAACGTCGAGGTGAAGAGCCGCGACGAGCTGGGCGAGCTGGCGGACGCCTTCAACACCATGACCCGCGGCCTGCGCGAGCGCGAAGGCCTGAAGCTGACCCTCGCGCTCTCCGAGTCGCTGAAGCTGGAAGAGGTGCTGGACAAGCTCCTCGACAGCCTCGGGCGTGCCGTCCGGTACGACGACGCCTCCGTGCTGGTGGAGACCCGCGACGTTCTGGACGTGGTCCTCACCCGCGGACCGCGCCGCAAGGAAGTGTCGCAACGGCTCGTCCCCACCTGCGCGGCCGTCGAGGAGGCGGTGTTCACGCACCAGCCGGCCCTCAACGACGGCCGGCAGATGCTGGCGCTCCCGCTGGTCCGGCGCAGCGTGGTGATCGGCATGGTCTGCCTGGAGAGCCGCCAGTCCTACTCCGACGCCGAGGTCCGCCTCGCGCTCTCGCTCACCCAGCCGGCCGCGATGGCGGTGGAGAACGCCCGGCTCTTCGACGAGGTGCAGCGCAACGCCACCTACGACGGCCTGACCAAGACGTACAACCGGCGCCATTTCATGGAGCAGGCGCAGCGGGCGTACGACAACGCCCGCCGCTTCGGGCACGCGCTCACCGCGATGATGCTGGACGTCGACCATTTCAAGCGGATCAACGACAAGCATGGCCACCACGTCGGCGACCAGGTGCTGCGCGTGCTCGCGGACCGCTGCAAGTCCACCCTGCGCTCGGTCGACCTGCTCGGGCGCTACGGCGGCGAGGAGTTCGCCATCGTCCTCCCCGGCGCCGACGAGCAGAGCGCCGCGACGGTGCTGGCGGAACGGATCCGCCGCACGGTGGCGGAAGAGCCGATCGACACCGATGCGGGCCAGGTGCGCGTCACCATCAGCATCGGGGTGGCCACCATGGACGCGGAGATGACCACCTCCGAGGACCTCTTCAAGCGCGCCGACGCGGCGCTCTACGAAGCCAAGCAGGCGGGCCGCAACCGCGTGGTCGAAGACGCGGTCGCGTGATACTCAGCGGCGCATGATCCGACATGACTGGACGCTCGCCGAGGTGCGCGCGATCCACGATCTCCCGCTGCTCGAGCTGGTCCACCAGGCGCAGACCGTCCACCGCGCGCAGTTCGGCGACAACAAGGTGCAGCTCTGCTCGCTCCTCTCGGTGAAGACCGGGGGCTGCCCGGAGGACTGCGCGTACTGTCCCCAGGCCGCGCGCTACCAGACCGGCGTTGCGGCGGAGCCCCTGATGCAGCTGGAGGAAGTGCTCGCCGCGGCGCGGAAGGCGCGCGAGGCGGGCGCCACCCGGTTCTGCATGGGGGCGGCCTGGCGGGAGGCGAAGGACGGAGCGCAGTTCGATCGCGTGCTGGAGATGGTGCGGGGGGTGAAAGCGCTGGGGATGGAGGCCTGCTGCACGCTCGGCATGCTCACCCCGGAGCAGGCACGGCGGCTGAAGCAGGCGGGGCTCACCGCCTACAACCACAACCTCGACACCAGCCGGGAGAAGTACGGCGAGATCATCACCACCCGCTCGTACGAGGACCGCCTGCGCACGCTCGCCAGCGTGCGCGAGGCGGGCATCGGCGTCTGCTGCGGCGGAATCGTGGGGATGGGGGAATCGGTGGAGGATCGCTGCGAGCTGCTACGCACCCTCGCCGCGCAGGATCCCCACCCCGAGTCCGTGCCGATCAACATGCTGGTGGCGGTGCACGGCACTCCCCTCGCCGACGCGCCGCCGGTGGGAACGCTGGCCATGGTCCGCGCCATCGCCACCGCGCGCATCCTCATGCCGCGCGCGATGGTCCGCCTCTCCGCGGGGCGGCAGCAGATGAACGAAGAGGCGCAGCTCCTCTGCATGCTGGCGGGCGCGAACAGCGTCTTCTTCGGGGAGAAGCTGCTCACCACCGGGAACCCGGCCTACGCGAAGGACATGGCCCTGTTCGAGGCGGCCGGCATCTCTCCCTTGGAGCCGCGCCCATGAAGGTCGCCGTGCTCTCGCAGCGCCGCTTCGACGCCTCGAAGCTGCAGAAGATCAATCTCTTCGAGACCGACCGCTTCTTCCTCGACGTGTATTGCCTCGAGCCCGGGCAGGCCCAGAAGGCGCACGCGCACGCGGGCAGCGACAAGGTCTACGCCGTCCTGGAGGGGTCGGTGCACGCGCGCGTCGGCGGTGAAGAGCAGGAGCTTCGCGCCGGCGAGGCGGTGCTGGCGCCCGCCGGCAGCGAGCACGGGATCGAGAACCGCTCGCAGGGCCGCGCCGCGGTGCTGGTGTTGATGGCGCCGAAGCCCGTTTGACACTGCCGCCGCGTCTGCTAGGTTCCGCCTGCCCGGCGACGGGCGGCGCGGAATTTTGCCCACCTTGAGTGACGCGCCTTACAAATCTCACTCTAAGCGGCTGGGTTTCCATTCAGCGGCCGATCGGGGTGGGCGGGAAGGTTGCCCACCGTGGCGAACATCCGCTCTTCCGAACCGAAGCCGGGGACGCTCGCCGTCCACGGCGGCGAGCCCCGCAAGAAGGCGCACGACGCCGTCACCACCCCGATCGTCTGGTCCGCTACGTACGCCTTCGCCAACACGGCGGAGATCGAGCGGTACTTCAAGGGCGACATCGAGCGCGAGGAGTACGGGCGGTACGGCAATCCCACCGTGCGCGCCGCCGAGCAGAAGCTCGCCGTGCTGGAGGGTGCCGGCGAGGCCGCCCTGTTCGCCAGCGGGATGGCCGCGGCCACCACCGCGCTCTTCGAGCTGCTCAAGGCCGGCGACCACGTCATCCTCACCAGCGACTGCTACCGGCGCACCCGGCAGTTCGTCACGAAATTCCTCGGCAGGATGGGCATAGAGTCCACGCTGGTGGAGCCCGGCGACGAAGCGGCGCTGCGGCGCGCGCTGCGCCCGGGACGCACCAAGGTGATCCTCGCCGAGTCGCCCACCAACCCGTACCTGCGGGTGGCGGACCTGACGGTCTTCGCGCGCGCCCGCGACGCCTGCCCCGGCGCGAACCTGATCATCGACGGCACCTTCGCCACGCCGGTGAACCAGCGGCCGCTGGAGCTGGGGGCGGACCTGGTGCTGCACTCCTGCACGAAGTACCTCGGCGGCCACAACGATCTGCTGGCGGGCGCCGTCTGCGGCCGCCCCGGGCTGGTCCAGGCGATCAAGGACCTGCGCGGGGTGCTCGGCGGCGTGCTCGATCCCCAGAGCGCCTTCCTCCTCATCCGCGGGCTGAAGACGCTGCCGTTGCGGGTGCAGCGGCAGAACCAGACCGCGCTCGCCGTGGCGAAGTGGCTGGAGCAGCACCCCCGCGTGCGCAGCGTCTTCTACCCGGGGCTGCCCAGCCATCCCGATCACGCGATCGCGGCGAAGCAGATGAAGGGCTTCGGCGGGGTGGTCAGCTTCCGCGTCCGCGGCGATGCGCGCGAGACCTCGCGGGTGATCGACGCCTGCCGGCTGGCGACCATCGCGCCCTCGCTCGGCGCCACCGAGACCTTGATCGAGCAACCGGCGTACATGTCGTACTTCGAGCTCACCCCGGAGGAGCGGCAGGCGATCGGCATCCACGACGACCTGGTGCGCCTCTCGCTGGGGCTGGAGGACGCGGAGGACGTGATCGAGGACCTCTCGCAGGCGCTCTCGGCGTAAGCTCCCGGGCCATGGACGCAGGCGATCGGCTGCCGGCATCCGCCCTCGGGCTCTCGTCCGCCCTGCTCTTCGGCCTGGGAGCGCCGATCGCCAAGCTCCTGTTGCCCACGGCGCAGCCCCTCTCGCTGGCCGCCCTGCTCTACCTGGGGGCCGGCAGCGCTTTTCTCCTCGCGCCGCGGCGGCGCGCCGAGGCGCCGCTCACCCGCGCCGACGCGCCCTGGCTCGCGGGGGCGGTGATCGCCGGGGCGGCGCTGGGCCCGGTGCTGATGCTCTGGGGGCTTGCGCGGGTGAGCGGCCTCACCGGGTCGCTCCTGCTGAACCTGGAGGCGCCGTTCACCATCGCGTTGGCGGTGCTCGCGTTCGGCGAGCACCTCTCCGGGCGCGAGGCGCTGGCCGCTGCGCTGGTGGTCTGCGGAGGCGCGCTGCTCGGGCTGCGAGGGGAATGGGCCGGATCCGCGGCCGGCGCCGGCGCCATCGCCCTGGCCTGTCTTTGCTGGGCGGTGGACAACAACATCGCCGCGCGGCTGGCGCTGAAGGATCCGGTGCAGGTGCTGCGGGTGAAGGCGCTCTGCGCCGGCGGCGCGAATCTGCTGATCGCCTTCGCGCTCGGGCAGGCGCTGCCGCCTCTCTCCACCATCGCCGGCGCGCTCGCGCTCGGCGCGGCCAGCTA
Source organism: Deltaproteobacteria bacterium (assembly GCA_041499865.1). Lineage (GTDB taxonomy): Bacteria > Myxococcota > Myxococcia > Myxococcales > 40CM-4-68-19 > 40CM-4-68-19. The sequence goes on along the minus strand of JBGQLA010000209.1, from coordinate 4,107 downwards.
CGGCGCGAGCCTGTTGCTCTACCTGCGCGCGCAGCGCACGCTCGGGGCGGCGCGCCAGGCGGCGCTGTTCGCGGCGGCCCCGTTCGCCGGCGCGCTCGCCTCCATCGTCCTGCTCGGCGACCGGCCGGCTCTGGCGGACTTCGCGGCGGCGGCGCTGATGGCGGCCGGAGTCTGCGCCCTGCTGATCGCGCAGCACGCGCACACGCACACCCACGAGCCGCTCGAGCACGACCACCTGCACGTCCACGACGCCCACCACCAGCACCTGCACGAGGGCGCCGTGACCGAACCGCACGCGCATCCCCACCGCCACCAGGCGCTGACGCACGCGCACGCGCACGTCTCCGACGCCCACCACCATCACCCGCACCGGTAGCGCAGGAAGAGGTGCGATCCGTGGCGGCGCAGCGAGAGCAGCTGCAGAGGCATGCCCGCGAGGTCGCGCCCCTCGGCGAGCGACTTGCGCGCATCGCCGTGCCAGCGTCCGAACAGCCGCGGGGAGAGAGTGAGGAACAGCTCGTCGACCAGCTTCGCCGCGAGCAGCTCCGCGAACAGGCCGGGGCCGCCTTCGCAGAGGATCCGCCGGTGCCCATCGCGCCGCGGCGCGGCCACGATCTCCTTCGGCTCGCGCTTGCCGCCGAGCACGACGGCGCCCTGCAGCGCAGGGTGCGCCGGATCCAGGCGGCCGGAACCGCTGACGACGTAGAGCGCGGGCCGCTCGGGAAGGCCGAGTTGGCGGCGCAGCTCCGCGTAGAGCGCCGCGGCAGGGGGGAAGATCGTCTCCGGGAACCAGAGGTCGCGGGGCGCCGCGCGCAGCGTGCCCGCGCCGATCAGCACCGCGCCGGCGCAGGCGCGCAACAGGCCCATCAGGAACCGGTCGGCATCCGAGCCGCCGCTGACGATGCCGCCGGACTCGCCCTTCGCATCGGGAAACGCGACCACCCCGTCCACAGATTCGACGAAGTTGGCGAACACGCAGTCGGCAGGGAGCCAGAGGTCTCCGCCGTAAGCCTCGGCGAGCGCGGAGGGAAGGCCGAGGCCCGCCTGGCCGGTGTCGAACAGGCTCTCGATGCGGGGAAGCGTTTGCACGGCACGGACCGGGGTGCGAGAAGCGAGCGGTGATCCTCGTCGCCGGACACTATTGCCACGACACGCTGCTCGGCAATGCGGGTGCGCAGCGCACGCTCGGCGGGTCGGCGGCGTACGCCTCCGCGATCCTCGAAGCGCTGGGGGAGCCGCACCGGGTGGTGGCAAAGGTGGGCGAGGATTTCCTCTACGGCGTAGAAGTCTCGCAAAAGCCCTTGGTGGTGCCGGGGCGGACCACCGCCTTCATCGACGACTACCGGGGACCCGAGCGGCAGCAGCGCGTCGAGGCGGTGGCGCCGCCGCTGGAGCCTTCCGATCTGCGGGGCAACTACGACCTGGCGCTGGCCTGCGCCATCGCCGGCGAGCTGCCGTTGCGAACGCTGCAGCGCCTTCGCCGGATCAGCGGCACGGTGGTGGCGGATGCGCAGTCGATCCTGCGGGAGATCGCCGCGGACGGCCAGGTGGTGCTCCGTGCGCCAGAGGTGGAGGCGCTGGAGGCGATCGACTTCCTCAAGGCCAGCCGGGCGGAAGCGGAGGCGCTCGACCTGCCGTCGCTGCGCCAGCGCCTGACGCTGCTGATCACCGATGGGCCGCGCGGCTGCACCGTCCTGGGCCGCGGCGTCCAGCTTCAGATCGATGCGGAGCGGGCGGAGGAGCGGGATCCGACGGGCGCCGGCGATTGCTTCCTCGCCGGATTTGCGGCAGGCCTCGCGCGCGGCGTTCCGCTGGAGAAGGCGGTCCGCCTGGGCGCCTGGTGCGGAGCGCGCGCGGTGGAGCACTTCGGCGTGCCGCGGCTCGATGCGGCAAGGGTCCGCGCCGCGGTCAGAACCGTCCTGACATCGCCGTGAAGGCGGTGCCGTTGACGTTGGAGGTCCCGGGGTCCGCATCGACGAGCGCGCGACGCGGCGTCGGCTGGGTGGCCGCCTCGTAGACGCCGTACGCGGCGCCCGCCAGGATGCTCACTCCCGCTCCGACCATTGCGCGAGCGCGGGAAGACCGAGGCAGGCGAGCGCGACAAGCAGGCGAGGCGAAGAGCGCGAGGAAGGCCGGGACCAGCACGGGCTTGCGCATGCGCCGATGCTACAACGACGGGTCGGTGGCGCCGATAGCCTTCTTTTCTCCCGATTGAATCCGCAGGTTTCAAAGCATGGGCGGACAAGGCTTCATCCCCGAGGATGGCGAAGGCGGTCTGGTGGAAGGCGCGAAAGAGGCGGGCGAGCGCCGCCAGCAGGATCCGTTGGAGCTTCCCCATGGCGCCGCGCCGCGGGCCGGGATGCAGGGGCGCAAGGAGCGCGGCGCGGCACCGACGCAGACGCTGGACCGGCCCGGAACGACGCCCAAAGGCGGCATGTCCGAGCGCGGCCTCGCGCATCCCGAAGACGAAGAGAAGAGGAAGTAACCGCCCGTCCGCCGGGAACCCCGGGGACAGAATCCGCATTTCGGCGGAAATACGTATTGTGTCCCCGGATTTCGGGCATCCTCTCCGGCGTGAATCGCAAGGCGACGGTGCGCCGGCTGCTCGCGCTCGCGCGGCCGGAGTGGAGGCTGCTCGGCGCGGGGGTGTTCTTCCTCTCGCTGGGGAGCGCGATGGCGCTCCTCTATCCGCAGGGCATGCGGGTGATCATCGACGGCGTGCTCGGCGGCAGCGCGCCCGGGCTGGTGGATCGCGCGGCGCTGTTCATGGTGCTGGTCGCCTTGCTGCAGGCGCTGGCGGTCTCCGCGCGACACACCTTGATCTCCGTCGCCGGCGAGCGCGCTGTGACCCGCGTCCGGGAGAGGCTGTTCGCCAGCATCCTCGACCAGGAGATCGGGTTCTTCGACCAGCGCCGGACCGGAGAGCTGACCAGCCGCCTCTCCTCGGACACCGCGGTGCTGCAGAGCGCGGTCAGCGCCAACATCTCCATCGGCCTGCGCAGCGCGGCCCAGATCGCCGGCGGCATCGGGTTCCTGCTCTGGACCTCGCCGGTGCTCACCGCCCTGATGCTGGCGGTGGTCCCGCCGATCGCGCTCTTCGGCGTGATCTACGGAAGGCGCGTCCGCAAGCTCTCCCGCGACGTGCAGGACGCGCTCGCCTCCGCCAACGAGGTCGCCGAGGAGGCGATCTCCGGGATCCGCACGGTCCGCTCCTTCACCGCCGAGCCGGCGGAGGGCGCCCGCTACGCCGTGCGCACCCGGCACGCCTACGCGCTGGCGAAGAAGCGCGTCCTCGCCGGCGCGAGCTTCATGGCAGCGGGGTCCTTCGCCGCCTATGCCGCGGCTGCGCTGGTGTTCTGGTACGGAGGGCGGCTGGTGGTCCGCGGCCAGATGACTGTGGGCGGCCTCACCAGCTTCCTGGTGTACACGCTGATCGTCGCCTTCTCGCTCGGGGCGCTCGCCGATCTCTGGGCGGACTTCATGCGCTCGCTGGGGGCCGCGGAGCGGATCTTCGAGCTGCTCGACCGCAAGCCGGCCATGGCGCCCGCGGGAGGTGCGACGCTGCCGTTGGTACACGGCGAGATCGCCCTCGATCAGGTCAGCTTCTCCTATCCCTCGCGCAAGGACATCCGGGTGGTCGACGGCGTTTCGCTCCGCCTCTCGCCGGGAGAAGTGGTAGCGGTGGTGGGCCCCTCCGGCGCCGGCAAGAGCACGCTCGCGGCGCTGATCGCGCGCCTCTACGATCCGGACTCCGGGCGCCTGCTGCTCGACGGGCACGACGTCCGCGAGCTGGACGTGAGCTTCCTCCGCCGCCAGATCGGCGCCGTCGCGCAGGAGCCGATCCTCTTCTCCGCCAGCATCGAGGAGAACGTCCGCTACGGCCGCCCCGGCGCTTCGCGGGCCGAGGTGGAGGCCGCCGCGCGCGCCGCCAACGCGCACGCGTTCGTGGAGCGGTTCCCGCAGGGCTACGACACGCTGGTCGGCGAGCGCGGGGTGCAGCTCTCCGGCGGGCAGAAGCAGCGGGTGGCCATCGCCCGGGCGGTGCTCAAGGACCCCCGCATCCTCGTCCTCGACGAGGCCACCAGCGCGCTCGACGCCGAGAGCGAG
>JBGQLA010000208.1:0-9232 GCA_041499865.1 Deltaproteobacteria bacterium | reverse complement strand
GGCGCGAGCTGCACGTACTCCTCGATCCCGATGGGGAAGCCCGCGCGCTGTAGATGGGACCAGGCCCAGTACGCGGCGAGCTGGAAGGCGCCGTCCAGCGCGAGGGGATCGATGGTCCAGGACGAGCGCCGCGGCTTGCGAATCCAGTCCGCGGGCTTGCCGCTGCGCACCCAGCCGACGATCCCTTGCGGGGAGATCTGCTCGATCGACTCGATCGCGCGCATGCGCGGCCCGTGGAAGGTGAACCCGCCGTAGAACTCCTCCAGGGTCATCGGCAGGTCGGGCTTGCCGGCCGGCGGCGGAGCAGGGACCGCGGAGCTCAGGGTCGGTCCGACGTCCGCGAGCGGGCTGACGAACGCGGTGTAGGCGGGGGCGCTCGCGAATGCGCGCCGCGCGCCCGCCGGAGCGGACGAAAGGGAGACGGCGAGCTCTCCTGCGCCGCTCACGGAGACGGTGAGCTGTGCGGCTTCGGCGATGCGGATGGGCTGGAGGAGGCGGAAGTCGCGCACCAGCAGCGGAGAGGCGGCGGTCCCGCTCGCCTCCACGGCGGCGAAGGCGGCGATGTCGAGGGCCGCCGCGAGCGGCAGCACGGGCTGGCCGGCGAGCTGGTGATCCTCGAGGTACAGGTGCTCCGCGCGCGAGACGTGGAGGCGCAGCTTGTGGGCGACGCCGCGGCCGGGGCGCTGGTGCGCGAGGAGGATCGGACCGGTCCAGCCGCCGCGCAGGGCGCCGGAGAACGCGGCCAGCCCCGCCGCGTCGTCGATGAAGGGGACGCCTTGATCGGCGAGCGCGGCGCGCGCGAGCGGCGGAATCTTCGCCACCATCGCGGTTCCTTCCCAGGGTGGGAACTCCAGCGAGACGGCGCGCACGCCGGCCCGCTTGCGCGAGAGGCCGGCGACGGCGTGCGAGAGCGCGGCGTTCGCCGCCGCGTAGGAGGCCTGGCCGGCATTGCCGAAGCGGCCCGCCCAGCTCGACACGGCCACCACCGCGCGGACGGGATCCTGCATCGTCGCCAGCACCGCGCCCCAGAAACCGCCGGCCTTGGTGGCGAGCACCCGCTCCACGGATTCCTCGCTGGCCTCCGCGGCTGCGCCGTCCTCCGTGATGCCGGCGGCGTGGACGATGGCGGTGAACTTGCCCAGCTTCGCGCGCGCCTCGTCGAGGGCCGCGCCGGCGGGACGGGTGACGTCCCATCTCACGAACACCGCCCGGGCCGGAAGCGCCGCGGGCGGAGTGCGGCCGACGAGCGCCACCGCCGCGCCTTTTTCCGCCAGGGCGTGCGCGAGCTTCAGCCCGATGCCGCGCGTTCCCCCGGTCACCAGCACTACGTCGCCGGCGCCGATCTCGACGGGCTCGGCCTGCGGCGCCGGCTGGAAGTCCGGCTCATACCGGGTACCCGCGGCCCAGCGCACGTGCGGACAGGCATTGCCGGAACGCAGCTCGGCAAAGAGCGCGTGCGCCAGCGCCGGAGCGCCCTCGTCGGCGCGCAGCTCGACGCACTTGACCAGCTCGTCGCTGCGTTCGCGCGCGAGCGATTTCACGTACCCGGCGAGGGCGGCGTCCACCTCGTCGGAGCCGGCGGTCGCGACCACCAGCATGCCGCCGGCCCCGCCTCCCGCCTGCGCCCGCGCGATGCGGTGCGTCTCCAGCACGGCGAGGAAGCCCGGGGCAAGCTCCGACTCCGCGCGCCCGAGAGGAGCGAGATGGATCACGCCGTCGATCCCCGAGAGCGGATCCCCGGGCTCGCCGGCGACGGCGTCGTGGCCCGCGTCGTTGAGCAGCTTCGCCAGCGCATCGGCGACACCCAGCGCGTCGCGCGTGATCAGCAGGCGGCGCGGCAGGGCTTCTCCCACCGTCGCGGGGGTGGCGAGCGGCGCCTCTGCGAACGAAGGCGCGAACGGGAGCAACTCGCGCCCTTCGCTGGCCATCTCGCCGAGGATGGGCGAGAGCACCGGCGCCGCCGGCGCGTGCGGCTGGGCGAGGGCGCGCGCGACGTGATCGACGATGTCCTGCACGGTGGTCTGCGGCGAGAGCAGGTTGCGCGGCAGGCCGCCGGCGCCGGGGAACGCCTTGTGGATGTCGCCGTCCAGCTCGACGGTCATCAGCGAGTCGAATCCGAGGTCGCCGGCCAGCGTCTGGGTGGGCTTGATCGCCTCGGGGGGGAAGGCGCTGATCCGCGCGACCGACGCGAGGATGGCGCTGCCGACGCGCTCGTCCGTCGCGGCTGGCGCTTCCTGGATCTCCGCGATGGGAGCGGGAACCACGGGAGCTGGCGCCGGCGCTGCGGCCAGCTGGAGCTGGGGGAGCGCCGGGACCCGGGGCAGCGCGATTCCCTTGCCGGCCAGCGCCGCCGCCTGCTGCTCCAGCACCTTCGCCTGCTGCTGCAAGAGAGCGACCTGCTCGCGAAACAGAGCGACCAACGGATCCATCTGCGTCATCTCCTGCGCTGGGCCGGGGAGCCGCAGCGGCGCGGCGGAGTTTTGCGGCCGCTCGACCGGCCAGTACGGCCAGGTCTCGAGCGGAGTGGTGGGCAGCGTCACCAGCCGCGCTTCGCGGCCCTCGAAGAGCACCTTGGCGTCCAGGTCGATTCCCGCCGACCAGAGCTGGCCGAGCGCCAGCGCCAGGTGGGCGAGGCCATCCTCGTCGCGGCTCGCCAGCGCCAGGTTGAGCGGCCGCTCCGCCTCCGGGAGCGTGGCGCGCGCGAACGCGGTGAGCACTCCGCCGGCGCCGACCTGCACCCAGACGCGCGCGCCCAGGCTGGACGCGGAGCGGAGCGCGGAGACGAAATCCACCGGAGAGATGGCGTGGCGGACCCAGATCTCGCGCTCGTCGCCGGCGTACGGCTTGCCCGTAGTGCCGCTGACCACGGGCATCGCGGCCGCGTACACCTCGATGTCCGCGACGAGGGCGCGCATCGCGTCGGCGATGCCGGCCATGAGCGGAGAATGGAAGGCGTGCGACACGTCGAGCGGCGTGATCTCCACGCCGTTCCTGGCCAGCTTTTCACAGGCGAGGCGGACCGCCGCCGAGGTCCCCGAGATCACCGTCTGCTTCGGGTGGTTCAGGTTCGCGACCACCACGCCGTCGATCCCGCGGACGGCGTCCGCGACGACCTCGGGCGCCGCCGCCGCGCTGGCCATCGCGCCGGGATCCGGGAGGCGCAGATCCGCCATCGCCAGCCCGCGCTTTGCGACCAGCCGGACCGCGTCCTCGGGACGGAGGACACCTGCCGCCGCGGCCGCGGCGAACTCGCCCAGGCTGTGCCCGAGCGCAATCTCCCCACGGACGCCGAGCTTTTCCAGGAGCGACTGCAGCGCGAGGCCCACCGCCACCATCGCCGGCTGGCAGACCTCGGTGGCGGTGAGGCGACGCTCCGCCTCGACCGAAGGCTCCGCGTAGAGGAAGCTGCGCAGGGAGCCGCCCATGCTCGGGTGCAAGTCGGCGATCGCCTCGTCGAGGTGGTCGAGCGCGTCGTGGAAGGCGGGAAGCTGCTCGTACGCCTCGCGCAGCAGCCCGACTTTCTGGGCGCCCTGGCCGGGAAAGAGCAGGGCGATCTTGCGCTGGTCGAACGGACCCTGCGCGAACACGGCGCCAGGAAGGAGCTGCGCCGCTGCGGACGGCTGGGGTGGCGCCATCGGGTCCGAAGCGCCGTCGCCGCGCTTCTCCAGCGCTTCGGCCGCGGCGCGCAGCTTCTCCGCCAGCGCGTCGAAGGAGTCCGCCACCACCGCGAGCCGCGCGTCGGCGTGCTGCCGCTGCGAGAGCGTGAAGGCGATGTCCGCCAGCGTGCGGCGGTCGCGCTGCAGCGAGGGCAGCGCCGCCGCGAGCTGCCGCGCCGCCCTCGCCACCAGCGAGGCGCGGGCGCCCCCGAGCAGGAAGAGCTCGGCGCGCGCTTTCCGGGGCTGGGGCATGCGGCGGCGGACCGGCGCCGCTTCCGGCGCTTCCTCGAGGACGAGGTGCGCGTTGGTGCCGCCGAACCCGAACGAGCTGACTCCGGCGCGGCGCGGCTGGCCGTCGGTCTCCCACGGCATCTCGACCTTGGGCAGGAAAAACGGTCCCGCTGCCAGCTCCAGCTTCGGGTTCTCCTCCGCGACGCCGGGCTGGGGAGGGAGCTTGCGGTGGTGCAGCGCGAGCGTCGCCTTGATCAGTCCGGCGATGCCCGAGGCGGACATGGTGTGGCCGATGTTCGCCTTCACGCTTCCCAGCGCGGTGCGCGCGCCGTCGCGCGGCGTCCAGCCCGCCTCGTCGAACAGCTTGCGCAGCGCGCCCACCTCCACCACGTCTCCCACGGTGGTGGCGGTGCCGTGCGCCTCGACGTATCCGACGCTCCTCGGCGACACGCCGGCGTCGCGGTACGCCATCCGCAGCGCCTCGAGCTGCCCGCCCTGGCGCGGGGTCATCGGGCCGTCGCTCTTGCCGTCGTTGTTCGCGGCGGCGCCCTTGACGACCGCGTAGATGCGATCGCCGTCGCGCAGCGCGTCGGGAAGGCGCTTGAGGACCACCGCGCCCACCCCTTCGCCCATCACGAAGCCGTCCGCCGCGGCGTCGAAGGGGCGGCATTCGCCGCGCCGGGAGATGGCGCCGATGCGGCTGAAGCAGACCAGGTTGTCGGGCAGCAGGTTCAGGTACACGCCGCCGGCGATGGCCAGATCGATCTGCCCGCCGCGGAGGTTGACGATGGCCTGCTGCGCTGCGACCAGCGCGGAGGAGCAGGCGGCGTCGATGGAGAGGGCGGGGCCGCCCAGGTCCCAGGTCTGCGCCACGATGGCGGCCGCCATGTTGAGCAGGCTGCCCGGCATCGAGAACGCCCGCATCGGGACCACGTGCTCGATCAAGGCGTCGCGCAGCTTCTCGGCTTCGGCGCCCGGCAGCGCGCGGCCGAAAGCGCCGTCGAAGAGCTGCATGGCGCGGACGCGCGAGAGCAGCACCTCCTTGTGCTCGCTGACGCTGGCGCCGACGAACACGCCCGCGCGCCCGCGCTCCCAGGTCCGCTTCTCGTATCCGGCGTCCTGGAGGGCGGCGCGGACGGAATCGAGCAGGAGCCGGTGCTGCGGGTCGGTGACCTGGATGCGGCGGGGAGCGATGCCGTAGTGGAGCGAGGCGAACTCGCGCAGATCCTCGTCCTCGAGGTAGGCGCCGCGGTCGATGTAGGCCTTGTCGGGGACCCGGGTGGTGCTGTCGTAGAAACGGGCATGATCCCAGCGCGATGCCGGGATGGGCCGGAAGGTGATGGTGCCGTTGCGGATCAGCTCCCAATACCCGAGTGGGTCCCGGGCCCCGGGGAAGCGGCACCCCAGGCCGACGATCGCGATCTCCAAACGGCCTCCGAACCAGCCTGGCTGCTCGTTTACGGTGCTTTGATGCTGCACGTCAAGCTGCGTTCCGCCAGTTCCCTCGACCTTTTCCGCGTCCCGGCGGCCACGTTGGGTTATACGGGCGGCGCATGCGGGTATTGCTGACCGGGGGTTCAGGGTTTCTCGGCTCGTTCGTCGCCGAGCAGCTGGCCGCGGAGGGCCACGTCGTGCGCGCGCTGGTGCGGCCGCGAAGCGACCGCAAGCTGCTCGAGAAGCTGCCCAAGGTGGAGTTCGCGCCCGGCGCCATCGAAGAGCGCGCGTCGCTCGCTGCGGCGCTCGCCGGCGTCGATGCGGTGGTGCACGTCGCCGGCATCGTCAAGGCGCGCAAGCCTGCCGAGTTCTTCGAGGTGAACGCGCAGGGAACGAAGAACCTGCTCGAGGCGGCCGCCGGGCGAGGGGTCGGCCGCTTCGTGTACGTCTCGTCGCTGGCGGCGGTGGGGCCCAGCGCGGACGGGATGCCGGTGTCCGACGACGCGGAGCCCCGGCCGGTCACGCATTACGGGCGCAGCAAGCTGGAGGCGGAGCGGACGGTGCTCGCCGCCAAGGACAAGCTGCACGTGACGGTGGTGCGGCCGCCGCTGATCTACGGCCCGCGGGATCGGGAGACGCTCGCCTTCTTCACCTCGATCCGCAACGGCGTGCTGCCGATGACCGGCGACGGCATGAACACGCTCAGCGTCGTGTACGTGGAGGACTGCGCCGCCGCGATCGTCCGGGCCGTGAGCCGGGACGGCGCGGTATCCGGGCGCACCTATTTCGTCGAGGACGGCGCCGTGTACGTGTGGCGCGAGGCGCTGGCGCACATCGAGACCGCGCTCGGCCGCCGCGCCTTCGTCCGCTTCGGCATGCCCATGGGCGTGGTGAAGGTGGCCGCGGCCGCCACGCAGCTCTGGGGCAAGGTGACGAACACGGCGCAGATGCTCACGCTCGACAAGGTGAACGAGCTGACGCAGCAGCATTGGGTGTGCTCGAGCACGGGAGCGCGGCGGGATCTGGGATGGGAGCCAAGGGTGCGCTGGGAGCAGGGCGTGCAGGAAGCGGTGAAGTGGTATCGCGCGGAGGGCTGGCTATGAAGTTCTACGAAGCGGTGCCGTCTTCGGCGTCGTTCCGCGTCCGCATCGCCTTGGGGTTGAAGGGCCTCTCTTACGACTCGGTGGTCTTCGATCTGCGGGCGAACCAGCACCTGACGGAGGAGTACCGGAAGGTGAACCCGATCCGGGCGGTCCCTTCGCTGGAGCTGGCGCCGGGGCAGGCGCTGTTCGAGTCGATGGCGATCATCGAGTACCTGGAAGAGACGTATCCCGAGCCGCCTCTCCTCCCTTCGGACCCGCTCGCGAAGGCCCGCGTGCGCTCGATGGCGCAACTGGTGGCCTGCGAGATCCACCCGCTGAACAATCTCCGCGTGCTGCGATACTTGTCCCGCGAGCTGAAGGTCGACGAGCCCGCCCGCGATCGCTGGTACGCACACTGGATCCACGAAGGCTTCCAGGCCCTCGAACCAATGCTGCCGGAAACCGGCTCCTTCTCCTACGGCTCCTCCCCCACCATCGCCGACCTCTTCCTGGTCCCCCAGGTCGCCAACGCCCTCCGCTACAAGGTCGACATCTCCGCCTACCCCCGAGTCCGCCGTATCTACGACTCCTGCCTGCAGCTCCCATCCTTCTCCCGCGCCCACCCAGACAACCACCCCCGAAAATAGTTTCGGGGACACAATACGAAACTTGTCTGAATCGCGCGTCGACGCGTTCCTGTTAGCACGGTCGCATGTCACGCCTTGCCCGCGCAGTGATCCCCGACCTTCCGCACCACGTCACGCAGCGGGGGAACCGAAGGCAACGAACGTTCTTCTGTCCCGAAGATTACGTCCTCTACACGGACCTGATGGCCGAGTGGTGCCACAAGTGCGGCGTCGTGATCTGGGCCTATTCCCTCATGCCGAACCACGCACATCTCGTTGCCGTACCTGAGTCGCCTGAAGCACTCCGCCGCGCCATCGGCGAGGCGCACCGGCGATATACGCTCGAGGTCAACCGCCGCGAAGGCTGGAGCGGCTATCTCTGGCAGGGGCGGTTCGCCTCGTTTCCGATGGATGATCGGCATACGCTCGCGGCAGCCCGGTACATCGAGCTCAACCCCGTTCGCGCGAAGCTCGTCATGCGCGCCGAGGAGTATCCATGGAGCAGCGCACGTGCGCACCTGTTGGGACGCGACGACCGCCTCGTTTCGGTGGCGCCGCTGCTCTCGCGGATGAGCGATTGGTCTGGGTTTCTAGGCGAAGGCGCGCAGACGGACATTGCACAGGAGATTCGCCGGCACGCAAACACGGGGCGGCCGCTCGGCACAGACGAGTTCGTTGCCGACCTCGAACGGCTTCTCGGCCGCGGGCTCAGGCCGGGCAAGCGAGGACCGCGCGCGAGGAGCGCGAGGATCGTAGTGCCTGCTGAGGGTGGATCCGCGTGAGGGCGGCGAGTTTCGTATTGTGTCCCCGAAACTAGCCGACGGATCTCCGTCGCGAGAGAATCAGGCGGCGAAGAGTTTGTCGGGGGCGAGGCGGGCTACGGTGTCGCGGAGATCGCGGACGGTGCGGATCTTGCCCAGTTCTTCGTCGGGGATGAGGAGGCCCAGTTTTTCCTCGAACCAGCTGACCAGCTCCATGATGGCCACGGAGTCCATCCCCAGGGTGGCGATCACGGTTTCGCCCTTCAAGTCTGGCAGGCGCCGGTTGTCGACCTCGAAGGCCGCCTGCTTGAACATCTCGATGACGTCGATCCGCTCGCCCATCTCCCTCATCCTCCGAACAGCTTCCGCACTTCGTGACGCGCGCGGCCGACCAGGGATAACGCCAGGTGTCTCGCCAGCGCCAGCGGGGCGTTGCCGCCGCGCCCGGCGCGCCCGAGGCTGCCGTTCAGGTACTGCTCGCGGGTCTTGCGGCGCTGCAGCTTGCCCGAGGAGGTCTTCGGGAGCGTCCCCGGCGGCACCAGGGCCACGTCGGCCACCGCGAGCTGGAATTCCTCGCTCACCCGGGCGACGATCTCCGCCTTCACCGCCGCCGGATCGTCGGCGCGCGACTCCGCCGCCACCACGATCTCCTCCGACGCCCGGCCCGGCCGCGTGAACACCACCGCGCTCCCTTTGCGCAGGCCCTGGATGTCGTCGACCAGCCACTCGATCCGCTGCGGGTAGTAGTTGCGCCCGTTGATGATCAGGATGTCCTTGATCCGGCCGGAGATGAACACCTCGCCGTCGACCAGGTATCCGAGGTCGCCGGTGCGCAGCCAGCCGTTGCGGAACGCCGCCCGCGTCGCTTCCGGGTCCTGCCAGTATCCAGGGGTGATGCTGGCGCTGCGCAGGCAGATTTCCCCGACCTGCCGGTCGGCGAGGATCCTTCCCTCGTCGTCCTGGACGGAGATCTCGTGCCCGGGAAACGTCCGCCCGCAGTTCACGATCTCCAGCCCCGCCGACCCGTTCGAGACCGGCGCCGCCGTCGCCTCCCGGTGGTAGCGGTCCGCGTCGATGCGGTCGGTCCGGAGCGGCTCCTCGATCCCGACGAAGGAGATGGCCAGCGTCGCCTCCGCCATGCCGTAGCAGGGGAGCAGCGCAGTGGGCTTCAGGCCCGCCGGCGCCATCGCGTCGACGAAGGCGCGCATCGTGTGCGGGTTGATCGGCTCCGAGCCGCAGCCAAAGACCCGCACGTGCGAGAGGTCCCAGCGCGCGATCTGCTCCGGCTTCGCGCGCTTGGCCACCAGCGCGTACGCGAAGTTCGGCGCGAAGGTGAGATTGCCGCGGTACTTGTGGAGCGTCTCCAGCCAGAGCGTGGCGTTCTTGATGAAGCTGAGCGTGGGAATGTACACGCTGGGGATCGCGTGGCAGACAGGCGCGAG
>JBGQLA010000207.1:0-9255 GCA_041499865.1 Deltaproteobacteria bacterium | reverse complement strand
CGGCTACTTCTGGTCGTTGCGCTTCCGCAACACCTGGGATCCCGGCCAGATGGATCTGAAGGCGGGGGTGGGGGACGATCCGGCGAGGGCGTGGCAGGAGCTGAAGGCGAAGTACGGAAAGCTCCCCAGCGTGGGCGCGTCCTTCGCGCCGTTGATCCTGCCCATCGCGCTGATTGCGCTCGCTTCCGTCGCGGCGTTTCCCTCCGCCCCGCTGGGAAAGGGCTTCCTCCGGGACGCGCTGGTGTTCCTGGGGAAGCCGATCACCGCGCTGCTGATCGGCACCGGCCTCTGCTACACGCTGGTGCAGAAGATCAACGAGGAGACGCTCACCGGCTGGGTGAGCCACGCACTCAAGGACTCTTCCATCATCCTCATCGTCACCGGGGCGGGCGGGTCGCTGGGGAAGATGCTGCAGGTGACGAAGATCGGCGAATACCTCGGCTCCACGCTGGCGCAGTACAGGCTGGGGATCTTCCTGCCGTTCGCCATCTCCGCGGCGATCAAGACCGCGCAGGGGTCGTCGACGGTCGCGCTGGTCACCACTTCCGCCATCGTCTACCCGCTGCTGGACTCGCTCGGGTATGGTTCGGAGATGGGGCGGGTGCTGATGGTGATGGCCATCGCCGCCGGCTCGATGGTGGTTTCCCATGCCAACGATTCGTACTTCTGGGTGGTGTCGCAGTTCTCCAACATGGAAGTGAAGACCGCATACCGGGCGCAGACGGTGGGGACGCTGATCCAGGGCGTGGTCGGGATCCTCACGGTCGCGGTGCTGTCGCTAATCCTCGTGTGAGCGGCGGCGAGCGATGCCCGGCGGTGTGTGTCTCCGCCTCCGTCCAATGCGGCGGCATCGCCGCGCGCGCGTGTCCGCAGGGGACGACGTGCGTCGACGACCCCAGGGACGATTGCGACCCCAGGGCTGGGAGAGCGGACTGCTCGGGGCTCTGCGCGCCGCAGTGACGGGCAACCGCCTGCGCCGGGACCCGGGCGCGGCCAAAGCGTCGGCTAGAATGCCGCGGTGACCGATCCCGTGGAGCTCGCCCGACCACCCGGTTCGGCCCCCGCGCGCGAAGGGCTGTGGTCGCACGTCCGCGAAGCGCTGCGCGGATCCGACCACGATTACACCAAGGGACCGATCGGGCGCGCCATCTTCCTCCTCGCCATCCCCATGGTGCTGGAGATGGCGATGGGAGAGCATCTTCGCCGTCACCGACGTCTTCTTCGTCGGCCGCCTCGGCCCCGACGCCGTCGCCACCGTCGGGCTCACCGAGTCGATGCTCACCCTGGTGTACGCGCTGGCGATGGGGCTCGGGATCGGGACCACCGCCGTGGCGTGCCTCTACAACCTGGTCTTCCTTGCGGCATCGGCCTCGCGTTCGTGGTCTTTGCCAGGCCGATCGTGTCCATATTCACTTCCGATCCGGTGGTGCTCGGGTACGGCACCGACTGCCTGCGTATCATCGCCGCGGGCTTCGCGTTCTACGCGTACGGGATGGTGCTCTCGCAGTCATTCAACGGAGCGGGCGACACCGTCACCCCGATGGTGCTCAACCTGATCGTCTTCTGGATCTGGGAGATCCCCCTCGCGTGGGTGCTGGCGATCACGCTCGGGATGGGCCCTCGCGGCGCCTTCGTCGCGGTGGCGATCTCCTTCTCGACGCTCGCGCTGATCGCGGGAGCGATCTTCCGGCGGGGGCGCTGGAAGGGCACCGTGGTGTGAGCAACCCGAGCGACGCGCACATCTGCGGGGCAACGGCACGGCAGAAGGATCAGCAGGCGCCTGCGAGCACGCGGCGATCCATAAGAGTTCAGGTCAATTCGTCGCCGGTTGGTCGAGGCGCCCGTGCCCCGCCTCCCTCATCGCGGCGATGATCATCGAGAAGATCCGCTCGTCCGAGTAGGCGCACATCAGGGCGCTCGCCGCCAACGCATTCGGCGGCGGGTTCTCGTGGATGTGCGGCAGCCAGGTTTCCAGCGTGCCATCGGCGCGAAGCACCAGGGCGGCATCGAGCGGGGAGATCCGGATGGTCGTTTTCATCTGCTTCCTCCTGTCCCGCGAGCATGGCAGGAGGGTCTGACATCGACCTGAACGCCCCTGACGGACGGTCGCCGGCGCGTTAGCTTTCACGCCACAAGGAGGTGCCTGTGCTGGGAGACAAGGAAGCGATCGCCACCCTCGCAGTGAAGGGCACGGCCGCGGCGAAGAAGTTCTACGAGGGCATCCTCGGGCTCAAGCCAACCCCGTCCCAGGAGGCGGGCGTGCTCTCGTACAAGAGCGGAAGCTCCACCGTCCTGGTCTACGAGTCCCAGTACGCGGGGACGAACAAGGCTACCGCCGCCACCTGGGTCGTCGGGGACCTCGAAGGAACGGTGCAGGCCCTCAAGGCGAAGGGGGTCGCCTTCGAGCGGTATGACCTGCCCGGAGTCACCCACAAGGGCGACGTGCATCTCACTGGAAGGATGAAGGCCGCCTGGTTCAAGGACCCCGACGGCAACATCCTCGCGCTGGTCGGCGACTGACCGCCGTCCGTGAGAAGATACGCGCATGTGCCGGAACATCCGCGTCCTTTATCATTTCGAGCCGCCCACCACCCGCGAAGAGATCCGCGCCGCGGCCCTCCAGTACGTGCGGAAGGTGAGCGGCCTCGCCAAGCCGCCCACCGACGACGTGCCCGCGTTCGAGGAAGCCATCGACGAGATCGCGAAGAGCACCGCGCGGCTCCTCCGCTCGCTGAGCGCCCACACCGCCGTCCGGACCCGCGAAGGCGAGCGCGCGAAAGCGCGCGCACGCTGGGTGAAGCGCGAGGAACAACTGCGACGCTGACGAGGCGCGGTTTGACCAACGCGAAGAGCTACGACCATGGTCGTGCATGCGCGCTTCCGGCCCTGTTCTGCTGATCCTCTTCGCATGCGCTGGTTGCGAAATCTGCACTTCCGACAACGCGCGCAGATGCAACGGGGCGACCCTCGAGGTGTGCAGGGACGGCGACTGGATCCCGCAGCAGTGCCTGGACGGAGGCGTCGCGACCACCTGCCAGGTGGCTCCGGACGGCGGCGCGGAATGCTAGGCGCTGTCCCCGCGTCAGCGTAGCGCCGCTTCCAGCGCGCGCGGGTCGTCGAGCATCAGCCACTCGATTACCGACACCGGCAGGCTGCCGTAGGAGATCAGCTCGTCGTGGAACGCGCCCAAACGGAAGTCGCTGCCCTTCTTGTCGCGGTAGCGCCCGAGCAGCCCGAGGATCTGCCACTTGCCGGTGAGATACCCGATCTTCTGCAGCGGGCTGGAAGCGGCGCCCGCCGCTTCCCCCTCGGCCGCTTCGCGATCCAGCCCTCCCGCCTCCATGAAGTACCGCACCGCCTCTTCGAAGGACCACTTGCCGGTGTGCAGGTTGACGTCCACGCCGATGCGCGCCGCCCGGTACCGGGAGAGCCGCAGCACCTGCGCCTGCGCCGCGGATCCGTCCGGGTAAAGGCCCTGGCGGCTGAGCATCTCCTCGGTGTAGAGCGCCCACCCCTCGACGAACACGCCGTCCGCATGCTGCCTGCGGATCTCGTCCTGGAGGTGATTGGCGACGGAGATCTGGAGGAAGTGCCCGGGAATCCCCTCGTGGCCGAGGATGGGCCGGGGATCCTCGATCGCCGCGCGGATGTAGAAGTTCTGGCTCTTCGGATCGTAGGTGGGGATGAAGTAGAAGCCCTCCGGATCCTTGTCGTAGAGCCCGGGCGGGTTCATGAAGCCGCCGGGCGAGGTGGGCTTGAACGCTTCGGGAAGCTGCCGGATGGTGAAGGGGCCAAGGTAGGGCGGCAGGGTGATCAGCCGCTTCTTCTCCAGGAACTCGATCATCTCCTTCTGCCTGCCCTGGTAGGCGAGGAGAAACGCCTGCTGGTCGGCGGGAATCGTCTTTGCGCGAGCGGGATCGGGCGAGGCGAGAGACGGATCGTCGAGCAGCGACTCGAGGCCGCGGTACCGGTTCAGCTCCGCCTTTCCCAGCATCTCCACCTGCTGCGCGTCGAGCGGCAGGAGGAGCGCGCGGTGGAGGAACTGTTCGTACTGCACGCGCCCCATCGGCACGAAGGGGGCGCTTCCGGGCAGTCCCTGATCCAGCCAGGCCGCGAAACCATGCAACGCCGAGAGCGCCGTGTCCCGCGCCTCCACCAGCGCTTGCTTCTCGCCCGGGGAGAGCCCCGTCGCGAGCGTCATCAGGCTCGAGGTGTACAGCTCGTCCCCGCGGCTCGCCGACGCGGAGGCGAGGCGGGCGTAGAGCCCGATCGGCCGCGCCAGGTTCTTCTTCGCCTGCTCGAGGAAGCCGGGCATCTTCCGCAGCCGTTCGGTCGCCGCGAGCGCGCGCGTCCTGGGCGGCGCATAGTCCTTCTTCAGCAGCGAGAAGATCGCCGAGCTGCACTCGCCGACGTAGAGCTCCGGGTTCGTCTCCTCGAAGCGGAGCACCCGGTCCTCCAGCACGACGCGCTCCAGCTCCGCGCGAAAGAGCGCCGCGTCGACGCGATCGTCCTTGCTCCAACTCTCCGTGCGCAGCGCCTTCACTCGCGCGAGCAGCTGCTCCACGTGTCTGCGGCGTTCGAGGATCTTCGGCATCGACCGGTCGGACAGCTGATCGTCCCAGGTGTGGAGTCCTTGATCGCTGCTGCCCACGGGATCGTTGCGATCGCGCCAGGCGTAGTAGTCGCGGGCCAGCGCGTGCAGCGTGTCGGGGCCGGCGGCGGCGGAAGCCGCGAGCAGGAGAGCGCAGAGCAAGTTCATCGGTCCTCCGGGGCGAATCGGGAAAGTTAGCACGCCGCCGGCCACGCCCTCGCTCGCCTCGCTGACAGGCGATGCCCGGACTCTGCGGCCGGCGCGCCCTTCCCCTTTCGCCGCCCTCGTGCGAGAGCGTGACCACCTATGGCGACCAAACCGCCCTGTACCGGTCTGCAGCGCGTGGCGACCCTCGACGATCTCGTCGAGCGGGACAAGAACCACGATTGCGGAGGCTTCGGCGCGGCGAACATCTGCGTCAAGGTGGAGGGCGTCGCCGACCTGCCGAGCCGCCTCGGCCGCTTCCGCATCGTCGCGTTCTGGAACAACCGCGACGCCAAGGAGCACGTCGCGATGGTGCATGGCGACGTCATGGGCGCGGACGATGTTCCCACCCGGTTGCACTCGGAGTGCCTGACCGGCGACGTGATGGGCTCGCTGCGCTGCGATTGCCGGGATCAGCTCGAGACCGCCCTGCGCGAGCTCGGCTCGATGCCGCGCGGCCTGCTGCTCTATCTCCGCCAGGAAGGGCGCGGCATCGGGCTGATCAACAAGGTGCGCGCCTATGCCCTGCAGGACCGCGGGCTCGACACCGTCGAGGCAAACCGCGCGCTCGGGTTCCGCGACGACGAGCGCGAGTACGGCACGGCGGCGCACATGCTCGCCAGCCTGAACGTGTGCTCGGTGCGGCTGATGACGAACAACCCGGACAAGATCCGCCAGCTCGAGCAGCATGGGATCCGCGTCTCCGCGCGTATTCCGCTGGTGATGCCGCCGAACCCGTACAACCGGTTCTATCTGCAGACGAAGGCGCTGCGCTCCGGGCACTACATCGATCCCGAGGGAAAGCCCCACTTGCCCGAGCAGGACGAGCCCGTGCTGGTCGACGGAATGCCGGCGGCCGAAGCCACCTGAACTTCATCCGAGATAAGCCGCGAGCACCCGCTCGTTCTTGTGCAGCTCGGCTGGCGGCCCTTCGACGGCGATGCGCCCGCGCTCCATCACGTACGCGTAGTCGGAGACGGCGAGGGCGGCCTTGGCGAACTGCTCCACCAGCAGCATGGTCATCCCGTCCTGCTTCAGGCGCTGGATGGTCCGGAACACCTCCTGCACGATCACCGGTGCAAGCCCCATCGACGGCTCGTCGAGGAGCATCACCTTCGGCCGGGCCATCAGGGCGCGGCCGATGGCAAGCATCTGCTGCTCGCCACCCGAGAGCGTGCCGGCCTGCTGCCGCCTGCGGTCGCGCAGCCGCGGAAAGAGCCCGTACACGCGGTCGAGATCGGCCGCTGCCTGGCGGCGGAAGCCGAAGAAGCGGTTGAGGCGGCCGTAGGCGCCCAGCAGGAGGTTGTCCTCGACCGACAGCGGGCCGAAGACCTTGCGACCCTCCGGCGAGTGCGCAAGCCCCAGGCGCGCGATGCGCGATGCGGGAAGACCCTGCACGGGTTTGCCGTCGAGCAGGATGCGGCCCTTGCCAGGCCGGATCAGCCCCGAGATCGCGCGCATGGTCGTGGTCTTGCCGGCGCCGTTCGCGCCGATCAGGGCCACGATCGACCCTGCCTTCACCTCCAGCGAAGTGCCCACCAGCACCTCGCTCAACCCGTAGCCTGCGTGCAGATCGGAGACCACCAGCATTGACACCTCAGCTCAAGCCGTCACCGGCGCCTCCGGCGCGGGCTTTGCCTCGGGCCCGGCCTCAACCTCTCCGAGATAGGCATCGATCACCTTCGGATTCCGCTTCACCTCGGCGGGGGTGCCTTCGGCGATCAGCTTGCCGCCGTCGAGCACGCTGACGACGTCGCACAGCCCGCTGACTACGTCCATGTGGTGCTCGATGAGCACGATGGTGACGCCCCGCTGGTGGACGCGCCCGATGATCTCCATCTGCCGGCGCATGTCCGGTTGCGAGAGTCCGGCGGCGGGCTCGTCCAGGATCAGGACCTCGGGCTTGCGCGCGAGCGCCCGGGCGATCTCCAGGAACCGCTGCGCGCCATAAGTGAGATCCTTGGCCGGTGTGCGGGCCTGATCCCCGAGCCCGACGAACTCGAGCAGCGCGAGCGCATCGGCCTGCGCGCGTTTCTCCTCGAACCGGCCGAGCCCTATCAGGACGAGCGGCAGGTGCCGCGACCGCCGATAGCCGTCCTTCAGCGCCACCATCACGTTCTCCAGCGCGCTCAGGCCGATGAAGAGCTGCAGGTTCTGGAAGGTGCGTGCCACGCCGGCGCGCGCCGTCTTGAACAAGCTGCCCCGAGGAAGCGGCTGCCCGCGCAACGACATCTCGCCCGCGCTCGGCGTGTACAAGCCGGAGACCACGTTCACCAGCGTGCTCTTGCCCGAGCCGTTCGGCCCGATGAGCCCGTGGATCTGGCCCGCGCGCACCGTCATCGAGACTCCGTCGAGCGCCTTCACGCCGCCGAAGTAGCGCTTGAGGTCGCGGAGCTCGAGGAGCGGCGTGCCCGCTCCCGCGGGCTTCGCAGGAAGGACGCGGTCGAGAGGAGACGCCTCGGGCCGTGGCGCTTCCGGGATGCGGAAGAGGCGGGAGAGGAACTTCGCCGCGAACCCCATCAGCCCTTCCGGCAGCCCGACGACCACCGAGAACAGCATCAGGGCGAAGATGGCCTTGCGCCAGTCCTCGGTGTTCGTCACCAGCAATCCACCGACCACCAGCACGCCGGTGGCGAGGATGGGCGCGATCGCCTGGAACGGCCGGACCGTCCTGCGCACCAGGCCGCGAATGCCGGCGAACAGCGCCAGCGCGAAACCCGCTCCCGAGATGATCTCGAAGAGCGTCCGATTCGAGAGCAGGTTCGGCAACAGCGCGACCAGCGACGCGCCGACGAACGCGCCCCAGAGGCTCTTGCGTCCTCCCAGCACCACCCCGAGGAGGAGGATGACGGTGAGCTCGTACACGAAGGTCTGCGGTTGCAGGTACTGGAAGTTGAACGCGTAGAGCGCGCCGGCCAGCCCGCCCAGCGAGGACCCGAGCGCGAACCCGGCGACCTTGTGCCGGTAGGTGCCGACGCCCATCGCGTCGGTGGCAATGGCGCTGTCGCGCAGGGCCTCGAATGCGCGACCCCACTGCGAGGCCAGCAGATTGCGCATGGCCACCCAGACCAGCGCGAGGACGGCCATGCACAGCCAGTAGAACTCGCGCGCGCTCAGAGCGTGGCCGAGCAGCGGCGGCCGAATCAGGCTCAAGCCTTGGGCGCCGCCGGTCAGCCACTCGATCTCGTTCAGCGCGGTGACGGTGAGCGCGGTGAAGCTCAGGGTGGCGAGCGCGAACTGCGGCCCCTCGAGGCGCAACGCGGGCAGGGCGAGGAGACCGCCGAGCAGGTTGGCGACGGCGATCGCGGCCAGCGTCGCGAGCGGCATTCCCCAGCCGAGCTTCGTCACGCAGAGGCCGGCCGTGTAGGCGCCGATGCCCAGGAATGCGGCCTGCGCCAGGTTCACCTGGCCGAGGTAGCCGACGGTGACGTCGAGCCCGATGAGGAGGATGCCGTAGATGGCGAGCAGGGTGAGCAACCCCAGCACGTACGGGTTGCGCACGGCGAGCGGCACCGCGGCAAGCACCGAGAACATCAGGAGCTCGGCGCCACGGATGAGAAGCAGCCTTTTCCACATCGCCGCGGGCTCCTCTCAAACCTTGCGGATGACGGTCTTGCCGAAGACGCCCGTGGGACGCACGGCGAGGGCAAGGATGAGCAGGATGAGGCCCGGCGCCTCCCGCCAGCCGCTGCCGAGAGAAAAGCTGGCAATGCTCTCCAGTGCGCCCAGGAACATGCCCACCACCACCACCCCGAAACCGGACTCGAGCCCCGCCACGACGGCGACGGAAAAAGCCTTGAGCACGAACGCAGTGGCCATCGTCGGTCCGACGGTGGTGATCGGCGACACCAGGATGCCCGCCAGCGCCGCCACCAGGCCGGAGAGCGCGTACGAGAGCATGACGGTGTGCGTGGCGGAGATCCCCATCAACTCCGCGGCGTCGCGGTCGGCGGAGACCGCTTCGAACGCCTTGCCGAGGAGGGTTTGGCGCTTGAACACCTCGACCAGGCCCATGATGGCGAAGACGCCGATGGCCACCGAGAGCTCGACCGGGGTGACGTCGACGCCGAGCACGTGGATGGGTTCGGTCGAGATCGGCGTGGGAAAGGGGCGGTCGTCGCGTCCCCAGACGTTCTCCGCGACCGAGAAGAGGAACAGCCCGAGGATGATGGTGAGCAGGATCCAGCCTTCGCTCTTCTGCTCCAGCGCGAGGCGCACGCCGGCGCGCTCGACGAAGAGGCCGAGAGCGGCTCCGAACAGCAGCCCACCCGGCACCACCAGCCAGTAGGGGAGGCCGAGCGTGATCAGGGTGAGGCTGAAGAACGCCGACACCATCACCAGCTCACCCTGGCCGAAGTTGATGCTCTTGCTGGTGGCGTAGGTGAGCTGGAAGCCGTAGGCGATCAGCGCGTAGACGAGGCCCATCAAGGCGCCGCTCACGGCCATCTGGGCGATGATGG
>JBGQLA010000206.1:0-9273 GCA_041499865.1 Deltaproteobacteria bacterium | reverse complement strand
GGCGGCGAGGAGCAGCGCGAGGAGGATCATGCGTTGAAGACTAGCAGCTCATCGACCCTTCCGCGGGACTGCGCCTTCGAGTTGATGAAGCGCGGGGCACGCACCGTCCGCTGCTCGAACCCGCGGTACAGCTCGCGCACGCGTTCCGTCGCGGAGTTGGAGAGGAGGAAGCGGACGCCGCGGTGGTTCAGCGCGATGCAGGCGCGCGCCAGGCGCTTCTGGTCGTCCCAGGTGAAGCCGCCCGCGGTGTAGCTGGCGAAGCTGGAGGTGGCGGAGACGGGATCGTAGGGCGGGTCGAGGTAGACGAAGTCGCCGGGGGCCGCCTTCGCCAGCGCTTCCTCGAAGGGAGCGTGGAGGATCACCACGTTCCGCAACGCCGCGCTGGCGCCGATCAGGACCGAGGGATGGTGGAAGCGCGGGTTCTTGTAGCGGCCGATGGGCACGTTGAAGCGGCCGGCGCGGTTCACCCGCCACAGGCCGTTGAAGCAGGTCTTGTTGAGGAAGATGAAGCGGGCGGCGCGCGCCGCCGGGGTCAGCCGCAGCGGGTCGAGCGCGCGGATGTCCTGGTAGTGCCCCTTCTCGTAGACGTGGCGGGCGAGCGCGTCGAGCACGCGGTACGGGTCGTCGCGGACCTGCTGGTAGCAGTGGACCAGCTCGCCGTTGTTGTCGCTGAGCACCGCTCGGCGCGGGGCCACCGCGAAGAAGAGGGCGCCGCCGCCGACGAACGGCTCGTGGTAGCGGCGCAGCGAGGCGCGCGGCGGGACGTGGCGGAGCAGCTCCGGCAAGAGCGAGGTCTTTCCCCCGACCCACTTCAGGAAAGGAAAGGCCTTGACGCGCTCCTCGGGGAGCGCGGTGCGCAGGTGGGATTCGGAGCGGCGGAGCTGCAGGACGGGCATGCGGGTTTCGGTAGCATGCGCGATCCCGCTGACAAAAAAATCTGATCCTCGATCACAAAGTTGACAGAGGCCGCGCGCCGCCGCTGGAGCGCAACTTGATTGGGCCGACATCGCCGGGGGCGGCCCGGTCGCGCGGCGGAGAGCCTGGCGCGTCACTTGATTGGGCGGACATCGCAGGGCGGGCGCGCAGGGTTGCACGGCTGCAGTGTCGGGTCCGAGGTGGGCCGATGTGCCGGCGACATCGCGGGCCCGCGTTGGTGCACCGCGTCCGCGCTCGTGCTACGCACCGCCCGTGCCGGAGACGCCGCGCCTCCGTCTCGTTCCGCTCGCAGCGGGTGGTGGAGCGGGGCGGCACGAAGTCCGGGCGCGAGGTCCTCTTGCGAGGCCACCGCCTGCGGATTTTCATCTGGCCGCGGCCCTGACCTTTCCCGTTGTCGCACCAGAGGAATTCGGTTAGGGTCCGCGCCCTCGCCCCATGCGGACGATCCTCTTTCTCGCCACCCTGACGACTGCCGCAGCAGCCGCGGCGCTTGGGCAGCAGCCTGCGCCCGCGCAAGGCGCCGTGCCCGGACAGGCCGCCACGCCCGGCGAGCAGAGGTCGCCCGTCGCGGGCGAGCCGAATGCGCCTACGGCGCCGGCGCAGAAGGTCGGCGAGGCCCCGTCGCTTCCCACCGGAGAGACGCCGGCCGAGGCGGCCGCGCCCGTGCTTGACACCGGGACCCTCGGGCGGGTGAACGTGCAGGGCAATCGCCGCGTGGAGACCGACGCGATCCGCTCCGTGCTTCCGCTCAAGGTCGGAGATACCTACGACCGGGAGAAGCTGAAGGCGGCGCTGCTCGCGGTCTGGCGGATGGGCTACTTCAACGACGTCAAGCTCGACGTCAGCGCCGCGCGCCCGCCGGCCACCGGGTATGTGCTGACGGTGCTGGTGAGCGAGAAGCCGGCGGTGCGCGAGATCAAGCTGGAGGGCAACGAGGAGCTCTCCCGGGACGACTTCAAGGACACCATCGAGGTGAAGCCGTTCCAGATCCTCGACCAGGAGGTGGTGCGGAAGTCGGCGAAGAAGATGCAGGAGAAGTACGTGGAGAAGGGCTTCTTCCTCGCCGAGGTGACGCCGAAGATCGTCCCGCTGCCCAACAACGAAGTGAACGTGCTCTTCCAGATCAACGAGCACGCCAAGATCACCGTCAAGGAGATCCGCTTCGTCGGCAACCGGGCCATCGGCGACGCCGAGCTGAAGGAGGCGATGCTCACCCAGGAAGGGACGCCGTTCTCCTTCCTCACCGGGGCCGGCACCTACCGCGAGGAGGCGTTCCAGCGGGACGAGATCGTCCTGCAGGGCCTCTACTTCGACCTCGGCTACATCTACGTGAAGTTCGGGAAGCCCGCGATCGAGCTCTCCCCGGACAAGCGCTACATCTTCATCACCCTCAGCATCGAGGAGGGTGAGGCGTTCGACGTGGGAAAGATCGACGTCAGCGGCGACCTGCTGGTGCCCAAGCCGGAGCTGCTCGCCCTGGTGACCACCCGCAGCGGCGAGCGGTTCTCCAAGACGCGGCTGCAGAACGACATGAACCGGCTGCTCGACGTCTACAAGGACAAGGGCTACGCCTACGGGAACGTCACCCCGGACACGGCGGTCGACCCCGAGAAGAAGCTCGTCGACCTCACCTACGTGTTCCAGAAGGGCCAGCCGGTCAGCATCGAGAAGATCGAGATCGTGGGGAACAACAAGACCCGCGACAAGGTGATCCGGCGCGAGATGCGCATCGCCGAGGGCGATCTCTACAGCGGCACCGGCGTGCGCAATTCCAAGGGCCGCGTCACCGCCCTGGGCTTCTTCGACAGCGTCGAGATCAACCAGAAGCGCGGGACCACCGACGACCTGATGGTCCTCGAGGTCTCGGTGAAGGAGAAGCTCACCGGCACCTTCCAGGTCGGGTTCGGGTTCGCCGGCGGCGAGAACTTCTTCGGGCAGGCTCAGCTGGCCCAGAACAACTTGCTCGGGTACGGGCACACCGCCTCGCTCTCCCTGCAGATCTCCAGCATCCGCCAGCTCTTCCAGCTCAGCTATCTGGATCCGTACGTGCTCGACACGCAGTGGACCGGATCGATCGACCTCTACCGCAGCGAGCTGCTCTTCTCGGGATTCGATCGCCAGGCGAACGGCGGCGCGCTCACCGCCGGATACGACTTCACCAACATCGCCCCCTGGCTGGAGGACTTCCGCCTCTTCCTCACCTACACGCTGGAAGCGGTGAACGTGCAGGCCGCGGTGGGAACGGCGGACGTGCTCGCGAACCAGTTCCGCTCCGGCCGCACCTCGAGCATCCGCATCTCCTTCAACTACGACAAGCGCGACAACCGCCTCTTTCCCACCAGCGGCCACCTCGAGTCCGCCTCCGCCGAGTTCGCCACCTCGCTGGTCGGCAGCCAGAACCTCTTCCAGCGCTTCCGGCTGATCGAGCGCTTCTACCGGCCGCTGTTCCTCGGGCTGGTCTTCAAGACCAACATCTCCTTCGGGTACATCCGCGCCACCGATCCCATCAACCAGCCCATCGCCATCAGCGAGAAGTTCTTCGAGGGCGGGATCAACTCCATCCGCGGGTACGTGCTGCGGAGCATCTCGCCGACGCTGAAGATCGCCTCGACGCGAAGGGCCAACGCGCCGATCATCGACTTCCCCATCGGCGGCAACAAGGAGCTGATCACCAACTGGGAGATCGAGTTCCCCATCTTCGGCGCCGCCGGCCTGCGCGGGGTCGTCTTCTACGACGCCGGCAACGTGTTCTCGGAAAAGGAGAATCTCTTCCAGAGCTCGCAACGCGGCGGGAACCTCCCCCTGGGCCTGTTCCACAGCTTCGGCTTCGGCCTGCGCTGGTTCTCGCCCCTCGGACCGCTGCGGTTCGAGACGGGATTCCCCCTCACCCGGCGGCCGATCGACGACCCGTATCTGTTCGAGTTTACCATCGGGAACTTCTTCTAGGCTTGGTCGGGTTGCTTCGCGAGGCGACTCGGCCTCATGATGCCGCCGCTCGCAAATCCCTGGGGGAAACTTTTATGCTGAAATCGATTTCTGGCGGCGCCCTTGCGCTCGCTCTCGCATTCGCCCACGACGTCTCCGCGGCGCCCGCAACGCGGTGCGATCGGATCCTCGATCGCCTCGGCAACCAGCTCGCCGACGCGACCTGCGTCGAGAGCCCGGATCTGACGACGGCCAACCCGAACACCACGCCGGCGAACAACTCGCTTCCGGGCCTGCCCGCTGGAGCGTTCACGCCGGTCACGGACCGCGGCGTCATCGCGCCCGACGGGGATCACAGGACGCCGATCACGAAGGTCGTTCCCGGCGTGCAGATCAACGCGCGCATCGCCTCCGATCGGCTCGGGCAAGCGCGGTTCTTGCTGCGGCTGCCCAACGACTGGAACGGGCGTCTGGTGGTCGCGGGCGCTTCCGGCACCCGCAGCGAGTTCAACGGCGACTTCGCCTGGAGCGACTACGTGGTGCAGAAGGGCTACGCCTACGCGTCACAGAACAAGGGCGTGCTCAATCTGAGGATTACCAGTCTGTCGTCGCCGACGCCCCCCACTCCCCAGTCGTGCCGCCTGAACCCGGCATCGCAAGTCTGGGTCGAGTTCTACGACAATGATCCCGGGCAGGAGTTCACCCGGTGGGCGGGGTTCATGGCGGAGGCGGCGCGGCTCGCGCGCCGGGGATTGGAGGCCCTCGGGCGCGGGCCTCACCGCACGTATGCTGTAGGCACCTCGAACGGCGGGTACCAGGTCCGCCGCGCCGTCGAGTCCTATCCCGAGCTGTTCGACGGTGGCGTCGACTGGGAGGGAACGTACGTCGACGCCGAGAACCCGAACATCCTCACCGATCTGCCGCCGGCGATTCTCAACTTCCCCGACTACGTCGCCTCGAGCCGCGACCCGATCAGCACCGCCGCGAAGAACATCGTCGCCGCCGGGTATCCGCCGGACATCGTGGCAGGCACGACCTCGTTGTGGACCAACTACTCGAACAGCTTCTGGGAAGTGACGCTCTGCCAGTGGCAGAAGCGGCTCGACCCCTCGTACGACACCTACGGCGCGGGCATGGGAACCTACAACTACGTGGCGAGGCGCTCGCAGAGCGACGTCGCCGGGCAGCTCGCCTCCTTCGCGACGACCGGCGACATCCAGCGGCCGCTGATCACGGTGGCCGGCACGATGGATGCCCTCTTGCCCATCGACCACCATGCGCGCGCTTATGCGCGGAAGGTCGCCGCCGCGCTGTCGAAATCGGGCGGGCACGATCGGGACCGTGACGATCGGGACCGCGAGGATCGGGATCGCGACGGACCAAGGTACCGCCTGTACGAAGTGCAGAACGGCAACCACATCGAGACCTACAAGCCGCCCGGGGCGCCGCCGACTCCCACGTTCCCGCAGCTCGAGTTCATCGAGCCGCACGCGCAGCGCGCGTTCGATCTGCTGGTGTCGAGCGTCGAGGACGGAGCGCCGTTGCCGGCGTCGCAATGCATCCCGCGCGGCGGGGCCATCTCGTCGAGCCCGGCGCAGGCAGGCCACTGCGCGAAGCTCCTCGTGCCATAGCTGCCGGAGCGCGCAGGAAAGGAATGTCCGCCCCGCCAACTTGAAAGGGGCGGACATAGTATCGGGGAATGTCCTTCTCCATCCGGCGGCTCCGTCCCGGCGACGAGCCCATCCTCGAGCTGCTCGCCCTCGAGGATGCCGACTTCGACGTCGAAGGCCGCAGCGGCCCGCGGGAGCCGCTCGATCGCGAGACGGCGCGGGCTTATCTCTCCGACCCGGCGGTGCTGCACTGGATCGCCGAAGAGTCCGGCGGCGCCGTGCTGGGCGCCCTGTCGGCGCATCGGTTGCGCAAGCGCGTCGGGGAACCGGCCGAGGTGCTCTTCTACGAGATCGGCGTCCGCACGGCCCACCGCCGCCAGGGCGTGGGGAAGGCGCTGGTCGAAGCCCTGTACGGGTGGATGCGCGCGCACGAGGTCCGAGAGGTCTGGGTCCTCGCCGGCAATCCGGCCGCGGTCGAGTTCTACCGCGCTTGCGGTTTCGAGATTCCGGCAGGGCCCTCGGTGTATCTCCAGCGCCGACTTGATTAGGCGCACATCGATTGCGCGCTTCCTTGCGGCGCTCGCCGCCACGCGCCTCGCCACAGGCTTCGGCCTTGACCCCACGCCCCCGTGCCATTAGGGTGCGCCGGTTCGAAAAACCGGAGGGAAGGACACAAGATGCGCCGTTTCCTGCTTGCTCTTGCCGTCGTTGTCGCCGCCCGTGGTGCGTTCGCCGAGGGCATGAAGATCGGGTACGTCGATGTCCAGCGCGCCGTCCAGGAAGTGGAGGAGGGGAAGGCGGCGCGGAACCGGCTGCAGAACGAGCTGAAGCAGAAGCGGGCTGACCTCGACAAGAAGCGGGCCGATCTGGAGAAGATGAAGGCCGACTACGAGAAGCAGGCTCCGGTCCTCTCCGACGACGCCAAGCGGCAGAAGCAGGAGCAGCTGCAGAAGGCGTTCGTCGAGGCGCAGACCGCCGCCGGGCAGATGCAGGAGGAGCTGTCGGGGAAGGAGCAGGAGGCGATGCAGAGCATCTCCAAGCGGCTCCTCCAGGTGGTGGCGGAGGTGAGCGACAAGGAGAGCTTCACCTTCGTGCTCGACAAGGCCGCGCTCCTGTACGCGCCCGCCGCGTCCGACGTGACGAACGAGGTGGTGCGCCGCTACAACGAGCGCTTCGGCGGCGGCGGGCAGGCCAAGGCGAAGGCGCCGCCGCCCAAGTCGGTACCCCCGAAGTAAGCCGCGTCCCGTGGGAACGCCGCAGACGCAGCTCTCCCTCCAGGATTTGGCCGGTCGCATCGGCGCGGAGCTCCGCGGGAGCGGCAGCCAGGTCCGGGGCATCGCGCCGCTGGAGACGGCAAGTCCCTCGCAGGTCGCCTTCTACGCGAATCCCCGCTACCGCAAGGAGCTGGCCGCCACCCGGGCCGGCGCGGTGATCGTCTCGGACGACGACGCCCGCCTCGTCCCCTCCACGGCGGCGCGGCTGGTCGCGTCCCAGCCGTACGTCGCGTTCGCCAAGGCGAGCGCGCTCTTCCACGAGGAGCTGGTGGTGGAGGCCGGCATCCAGGGCGGCGCGCTCACGGACGAGACCGCCGAGATCCACCCCACCGCCGCCATCTCGCCCGGCGCGTACGTCGGCCCGGGAGCGAAGATCGGCGCCCGCACCATCCTCCACGCCGGCGCGCGGGTGCTGGATTGCGCCGAGGTGGGCGAGGGCTGCGTCCTCTGGCCCGGGGCAGTAGTCCGCGAGCGCTGCATCCTCGGGAACCGCGTCGTGCTGCAGCCCAACGCGGTGATCGGCAGCGACGGCTTCGGGTTCGCCTTCGACCTGGAAGGCGACGGCGGCGGGCCGATGCACCGCAAGGTCCCCCAGGCCGGGATCGCCCGGGTGGAGGACGACGTCGAGGTGGGCGCCTGCTCCTGCGTCGACCGCGCCACCCTGGGCGAGACGGTGATCGGCCGCGGCACCAAGATCGACAACCTGGTCCAGGTCGGGCACAACGTTCGGGTGGGGCCGCTCTGCCTGCTCGTGGCGCAATGCGGGATCAGCGGCTCCACCGAGCTGGGGCAGGGGGTGATCCTTGCCGGCCAGGTCGGGGTGGTCGGACACGTGAAGGTCGGCGACGGCGCGCGCATCGGGGCGCAGGCCGGGGTTCCCCACGACGTTCCGGACGGCGAGACGGTGACCGGGTATCCTGCGATTCCGCACCGCGAGTGGCTGCGGATGAGCGCGGCGCTCCCCCGGGTGCCCGAGCTGCTGCGCGAGTTCCGCAAGCTCCAGCAGCGGGTGGAGCAGCTGGAGAAAGGGAAGGCGAAGTGATGGACATCGAGAAGATCCTGTCCGCGCTGCCGCACCGCTATCCCTTCCTCCTCGTCGACCGCGTCGTCGAGGTGGTCAAGGGCGAGCGGATCCACGCGTACAAGAACCTCACCTTCAACGAGCAGTTCTTCCAGGGCCACTTCCCCGGCAAGCCGGTGATGCCCGGCGTGCTGCAGCTCGAGGCGATGGCGCAGGCAGGAGCGTTGCTCGCCTACGAAGGGGCGCCGTTCGATCCGAAGCAGAAGGTCATCTATCTGATGTCGTTCGACGCGGTGAAGTTCCGCCGGCCGGTGGTGCCCGGCGACCGGCTCGACCTGCACGTGCGGATCGAGCGGCAGAAGGGCGCCATCTGGCGGCTGGCCGGCGAGGCCAAGGTGGACGGCCAGCCCGCCAGCGAAGCGCAGATGCTGGCGATGATCGCGGACCGAAAGGACTGACGTGGGAATCCATTCGACGGCGGTGGTCGACAAGCGGGCGGAGCTGGATTCCAGCGTCGAGGTCGGGCCCTTCGCGGTGATCGGCCCGAAGGTGAAGATCGGCCCGCGCACCCGGGTGGGGGCGCACGCCGTGATCGAGGGCGACACCACCATCGGCGAGGGCAACGTCATCTTCCAGTTCGCCGCCCTCGGCGCGATCCCGCAGGATCTGAAGTACGCCGGCGAGGCGACGCGCCTGGTGATCGGCGACGCGAACCAGATCCGCGAGTTCGCCACCGTGCACATCGGCACCGCCGGCGGCGGCGGCGTCACCCGCATCTCCAACGGCTGCCTGCTGATGGCGAACAGCCACGTGGCGCACGACGTCCAGCTGGGGAACCACTGCATCCTCGCCAACTCGGTGGCCCTGGCCGGGCACGTCAGCGTCGAGGACCACGTGATCTTCGGCGGGCTGGCGGCGGTGCATCAGTTCACCCGCATCGGCCGGCTGGCGTTCGTCAGCGGCGGCGCGATGGTCACGCAGGACATCCCTCCCTACGTCACGGTGCAGGGCGACCGCGCCGAGGTGGTGGGGATCAACACCGTGGGACTGACCCGCGCGCACTTCGACGAGCACGCGCAGATCCGCGTCAAAGGCGCCTACAAGATCGTCTTCCGCAGCAAGATGGGGCTGCGCGAGGCGGTGGCGCACGTGAAAGCGGAGTACGGCGGCAACCCGGAGATCGACCACTTCGTCGCCTTCCTCGAAGGGACCCAGCGGGGCATCGCGCGGTGAGCGCGGCGCCGATTGGGCTCATCGCCGGATCGGGGCGCCTTCCCCTGCTGTTCGCGCAAGCGGCGCAGCGCGCCGGGCGCACCGTGGTGGCGGTGGCGCACGAGGGGGAAACCGATCCGGCATTGCCTGCGGCCGCCTGGGTCAAGCTCGGGCAGCTGGGGCGGATCGTGGAGATCCTCCGCGGCGCGGGCGTGAGCGAGGCCGTGTTCTGCGGCGGCATCCGCAAGCCGAAGCTGTTCGACGTCCGCCCCGACTGGCTGGGGCTGAAGGCGCT
>JBGQLA010000205.1:0-9352 GCA_041499865.1 Deltaproteobacteria bacterium | reverse complement strand
CACGCTCGTCTTCCGGCCTCTTTCCCGGCTCGACGGCACGCTGGACCTCGCCTACAACGAGAACGCGGGCGCGATCCGGCGGATCGCCACGCCGCCGCTGCTCGAGGGCGAGATCGATCCGACGCGGCGCACGCGCTCGTATGTCCTCGCTCCGCAGCAGGCGCGAAGCGTCAGCGCGACGCTGCGGGCGACCTGGTCCTTCACCCCTCATCTCACCTTGCAGGCGTACGGACAGCTGTTCACCGCCGGGATCGTCTATGGCAGGCAGTGGTCCGCGACCGTGCCCGCGGGCAGACCCACCGTCAGGCTCGACCAGCTCCAGCCCCTGCCCACCAGCGCGTACGTCGATGCCAACGAGCGGCACGTCGCCCTGAACCTCAACCTGATCCTGCGCTGGGAATGGCGCACCGGCTCGACGTTCTACCTGGTCTACGCCCACCAGAGCTCGAACGATCTCACCACGGGCGTGCCGGGCGGTCTCGACTATCGCGGAGAGCTCGGCGCGCTCGGTGGAGCGGGTCTGTCGCACGGCGACACCCTGCTCCTGAAGGTGGATCTGCTCTCTGCGCTGTGAGAAGAACGGCCCGTGATCCAGGCCGTCCAGGACCTCAAGCGGCTGCGCGAAATCAGCGCGGTGGTGGTGCGCCACGGCTTCGGCGAGCTGTGGGATCGGGCGAAGATCTGGGACGTGCTCGGCCGCCGGGAGGACGGGCGCCGCCTCTCGCGCGAGGAATTGCGGGCCACGTCGGCGCGCCGTTTCCGGGAGACGCTCGCCGAGCTGGGGCCGACCTTCATCAAGCTGGGACAGATCCTCTCCTCGCGGCCGGACATCCTTCCCCTCGATTTCATCGCCGAGCTGTCGCAGCTGCAAGACAGCGCCGCGCCGATGCCGGTCGCCACGGTGTTCCAGCTGATCGAGAAGGGCCTGGGCAGGCCGGCGCAGCAGCTCTTCGCGGCGATCGATCCGGAACCGATGGCCAGCGCCTCCATCGCGCAGGTGCACCGCGCGCGCCTCCTCGGCGGAGAGGAGGTGGTGGTGAAGGTGCAGCGGCCGGGCATCGAAGAGCAGATCCGCAGCGACACCGACCTGCTCGCCTACCTCGCCCGCTTCCTGGAAGGGGTGATCGAGGAGACCGGCATCTACACGCCGACCGGCATCGTCAGCGAGTTCCGCGCCGCCATGCTGCTGGAGCTCGACTTCGAGAACGAGGCCTGCAACATCGAGGAGTTCGCGAAGACCCACGCGAACCGGCCCTACGTGGTGATCCCCAGGCTGTACCGCGATCTCTCCAGCCGCACCGTGATCACCATGGAGGAGCTGAAGGGCGTGAAGCTGAAGACCGTGCTCGACTCGCCCTCCTTCCCCGGCGTCGATCGCAAGCAGCTCGCCCGCAACGTGCTGGAGGCCAGCTTCCAGCAGCTCTTCACCGACGGCCTGTTCCACGGCGACCCGCACCCGGGAAACGTGATGGTGATGGAGGGCAACCGGATCGGGCTGCTCGACTTCGGGCTGGTGGGGCGGATGAGCAAGGCGATGCAGGAGTCGATCATCGTGCTGGTGCTCGCCGTCTCGCTGCGCGATCCGGACAGCGTCGCGCGCCTGCTCTACAAGGTCGGCGTCCCGGATCAGCGGATCAACCTCCAGCACTTCCGCCACGAGATCCACGACATCCTCGAGCGCTACCTGGGCCTCAAGCTCTCCGAGGTGGACTCCGGGGTGCTGATGGCCGAGCTGGTCGATCTGGCGATGAAGTACAAGATCAAGATCCCCAAGGAGTATGCGCTCCTCTCCAAGGCCTCCGCCACCACCGAGGGGATCGTCCGCCAGCTCGACCCCGAGCTCGACGTCACCCAGGCGGCGCTCCCGTACGCCCGGCAGCTCCTCTACGATCGCTACAGCCCGGGCTCGATGAGCGGCGGCTTCCTCCGCCTGCTCCTGCAGCTGCAGGGCTTCCTGCAGGACACGCCGCAGCAGCTCTCGCAGATCCTGATGGATCTCGAAGGCGGCAAGTTCACCGTGCAGGTGCGCAGCGACGAGCTCTCGCGGCTCAACACCAACGTGAAGGCCCTCGGGATCCTGCTCTTCTCCGGGATGCTCGCCGCCGGCCTGATCGTGGGGGCGTTCTCGCTGGTCGGACGCGCTTCCGAGGGCGCAGGAACCACCGTCTGGCCGATCGCGGCGCTGGTGGGCCTCGCCCTTTCCGCCATGCTCTTCGGCGCCGCGCTGACCTGGACGCTGCTCGGCGGCCGGCTGAAGAAGATCAGCGTCCGCCGCTTCCTCAAGTGACTACCTTGCTTGGATGCACGCATGGGATGGGATGCACGCATGGGATGGCCGCGCCCCGAAAGTGGGCGAGAAGGCGCCGGACCTGTCGCTCCTCGACCAGGCAGGCAAGCCGAAGGCGCTGTCGTCGGTCGCTCGGGGAAAACCGCTGGTCGTCCTCGTCTTCCCCGGGACGGAGGACGTCCCCGGCCGGCGGCTGCTGCGCGAGTACCGCGACGACACCCTCGCCGTCTGGCGCGCCGGCGCGGTGATCTGCGCCATCGCTCCCGTCGACCCGGCGGCGCTGCGGTATCTGAAATCGGAACGGGCGCTGGCCTTTCCCCTGCTCGCGGATCCCGACGGCAAGGCGCTCGCGAGCTGGGGGATGCTGCACCGCGCGGGGCTGTTCCTGCTCGACGGCGACGGGGTGGTGAAGCAGCGCGCGATCGGAGCCGCGGCCGCGCCCGAGGCGGTGCTCTCGATCCTTTGGCGCGGCGGCGCCCGGAAGAGCCGGCCCCGGCTGCGGGAGCGGGCGGTGCAACTCGCGCATGCGCTGCAGTACGCCTTCCGCACCCTGCGCCCGGCGCGATAGGAGCGTGTTGCCGTATTCACGGCAACACGCAGCAACTACGTAGCGGCATACTCCGCCTTCGGCGGAGAGCCGCTGGCCGCTCTACTCCTCGGCCGGCAGCGCGTCGATCACCAGCTCCGCCCGCGGCGGCTCCTCTGGCGCGATCAGCCCTTCCGCGTCCGCGGCCAGCGCCGAAAGCGCACCCATGCGCGCAACTTCCAGCCAGCTGAACACCGCCGCCGCGGCCAGGCCGATGGCGGCGCGCGGCGCGAGCGCGAGCAGCTCCGAGCGGAAGTCGAGGAACGCGACGCCGGAGAGGAAGCCGGTGAGCGTCGCGGCCGCCGCGCCGGCGATCAGCTCGAGGAAGACGAACGCGAGCGTCACCCCGACGCACGAGCCGAGCCGCGCTCCCAGCAGCGAGGCCGCGTGCCCGAACGCCGCGGTCGGCGAATCTCCGAACGCGGCGGCGCGCACCAGCGTCAGCCGGGCCAGCGCGTCGAGCAGCACGCCGCCCAGCAGCAGCGCGGCGGCGACCAGCGCGGCGAGAGCGAAGAGGACCCCCGAAGGGCGCGCGAAGGCCAAGGGGATGGCGAAGAGCAGCGCCAGGGAGCAGGCGGCGGTGAAGAGAAGCGAGATCCCCGAGCCGAGCGCCCCGGCGACCACCGTCCGCGCCGCGCCGCGCGAGACCAGGAGCGTGAAGTTCCCCGCTGGCGGCCGGCGATCGATCTCGGCGTCCGCGGCGAGCAGTGGGATCGCTCCGGCCCAGAACAGCATCCCGGCGAGGAAGAGGATGGCGAGCGCCGCCAGCACGCCCCCGAGCAGCGGCCAGGGCAGCACGGCCGCCGCCTGCAGCGCCCGCAGCGCGGCCCGCAACGTCCCGCCGCGGACGAGCGCGAAGACCAGCAGCGCGCCCAGCGCGACGGGCAAGAGCGCGAGCAGGCTCCCGACCTGGTCGACCAGGGCCTTGACGAACGCCAGCTCCGGGTTGCGGGAGGAGGCGCGCAGGCCGAGACGGACTGCGTGGTTCGCGCGCAGCATCGCACCCTCTATATCAAACCTGCGACGGGGTGGGTTCAGCGTTACTTGAACTCTACAGCCCTGCCCCTCTAGGGTCTTGAGGATGCCGGCGGCGCCCGAATTTTCCTCCAGCGTGCTGGTGATCGACGACGAGCCCGTCGTCCTCGATCTCTTCCAGCGCGTCCTCGCCGGCAAAGGCCTGGTGA
This sequence comes from Deltaproteobacteria bacterium, assembly GCA_041499865.1. Lineage (GTDB taxonomy): Bacteria > Myxococcota > Myxococcia > Myxococcales > 40CM-4-68-19 > 40CM-4-68-19. The sequence goes on along the minus strand of JBGQLA010000205.1, from coordinate 5,295 downwards.
TCCGCACCGCCCGCAACGGCGAGGAGGCGCTGGCGCTGATCGCGCGGGAAGGATTCGGCTGCGTGCTGGCGGACAAGAACCTTCCCGGGATCGACGGGATCGAGATCGTCCGCCGCATCCGCCAGGCGCAACCGCACTGCGCCTGCATCGTGATGACCGCCTTCGCCTCGACGGAGAGCGCGGTGGAGGCGCTGCGCCTGGGAGCGGTCGACTACATCGAGAAGCCGTTCGACGACCTGGGGCGGATCGCCGACCGGATCGACGACCTGGTCAAGCAGATGAAGGGGCAATTCGAAGGACGCGCGCGCCTCCGCCTGGTCGAAGGCGAGAACGCCGCGCCCGACGACGGCGAGGAAGCGGCGCCGGAGGACGGCGAGGGTCCGGGAACGGCGATCGAGGTCCTTCAGGGCCGGGTCGAGCACGCCACCTCGGACCTGCGGCGCCGCTCGCTCCACCTGCTCTCGCGCCTCGTCGCCAGCAAGCTGGCGGGCCGCGAAGTCCTGCTCTCCGGCGAGATGCTCCGCGACGAGGTCCGCCACCTCGCCGCGTCCGGCGGCCCCGACGCTTCCGAGCTGAAGCGGATCGAGGAAAAGCTCGAGAAGCACCTGACACTGGTGCGCCAGGCGCAGAGCCGTTGATGTAGTACTTTTCCCTGTATTTCCGGGCTCTCACGCACCCGTGCCTTTCTTGCGGGCGCGTCGAACGGCGCTCTATGCTCGCCGTTGCGGGGGGCCTCGGCGGATGCAATTTCGCAGCAAGATTTTCACCGTACTGGCCTTGGTCGGCGTGGTGCCCGCGGCCTTGCTCGGCTCCCTTTCCTTCTCCATCAACCGCGCCGAGCTGGAGCACACGGTCGGATCCGCGCAGGCGCGGGTGGCCGACGAGGCGGCGCGGGCCTGCGAGCGATTCGTCGCCCAGGCCGCGGAGAGCCTGCGGCTGTCCGCGAGCGTCCTTCCCCTCCACGAGCTCTCCGGCGAAGAGCTGGCGACGGTCCTGCGAATCCCCTATCGGCAGCTCGACTTCCTCGACGCGCTCTGGCTTCCCGGCGGGCCCGTCGTGTTCGAGAGCGGCAACGGGCGCCCTGCGCCGGATCTGGAGATGCTGCAGCGCGAGGCGCCGCTGCGCCTGGCGGCGCACGCCGGCGTCGCCATCGGCGCGCCGTACGCGGCGACCGACGGATCGATGCGCCTGCCCATCGCCCTTCGCCTGGAGGGCGAGCGGATCCTCGCCGCCGAGCTGTCGCTCGCGCAGCTCAGCAGGCAGATGCGGCAGACCTCGCAGGCGGGCACGATCGCATATCTCGCCACCCGCGAAGGCAGGCTGCTGGCGCAGCCCGAGCCGTTCCAGCTCTCGGCGGAGGAGCGCGCGCTGCTCACCACCGGCTCCCCGGGCCAGCTGGTGCACAGGAGCGACGGACAGCGCTGGCTCGCGGCGGCCTCTCCGGTGGGCAGCCTGGGATGGCTGGTGGTGGTCGCGCAGCGGGAGGCGCTCGCCCTGCGGCCGGCGGTGCTGGTCCGGCAGTACACGCTCTTCTGGGTGGCGGTCTCGCTGGTCCTGGTGCTCGTCCTCGGCGCCCTCCTCTCCCGCCGCGTGACGGAGCCGATGAAGCAGCTTCGCGAGGGCGTCCAGGCCCTGCGGCTCGGGCGCGCGGTCTCCGCCGAGGTGGACAGCGACGACGAGATCGGGGAGCTGGCCCGCTCCTTCAACCAGATGGCGGCGGAGATCGTCCGGCGCGACGAGGAGATCCGCCGCTGGAACGCCGAGCTGCAGCAGCGCGTGGACGAGCGCACCGCGGAGCTGAAGACGGCCCAGGACCAGATCCTCCGCGCCCGCCGGCTGGCGGCGCTCGGATCGCTGGGCGCCGGCATGGCCCACGAGCTGAACAATCCGGTGACCGCGATCACGGGCGTGGCCGCGCTGCTGCGCAAGGAGCTGGCGGGCACCCCGCAGGAGGAGAGCCTGCGCACCCTCCAGGAGCAGGCCCGGCGCGTCTCCACCATCGTCGGCAACCTCCGGGCGTTCGCGGACCAGGAGCGCGCGCAGCCGGGCCGCCGTTTCCCGCTCCACTCCTCGGTGCTGGCCGCGCTCGATCTCTACGAGGAGCAGATGCGCGCCCACGGCATTGCCCTGAGCACGGACATCAAGCGCTGCGAGGCGCAGGGGGATCCGGCGCAGATCCAGGAGGCGATCGCGCACATCGTGCAGAACGCCATCTCCGCCATGCCCTCGGGCGGGACTCTCAAGGTGACGCTCGGCGACGTGAACGGCGACGCCCTCAAGCTCTCGGTGAGCGACAGCGGCAAGGGAATCCCGGCGGCGATGCGCGATCGCATCTTCGATCCGTTCTTCACCACCAAGGAAGGCGCCGGCGCGGTGGGGCTCGGCCTCTGCATCTCCCACAGCATCGTGGAAGCGCACCACGGCAAGCTGATGGTCGACAGCGCCGAGGGACACGGCGCGACCTTCACCATCGTCCTGCCCGCGGCCGCCGCCGCAGCCCACCTGCGATGACGCCGACCACGCCACCAGCGAACGGAGCGCCGGTCACGCCGCGGCGGGGGAGGTCCCGGACCATCCTCGAGGCCACCGTCCTGCTCCTGGTGGTGACCGGCGGCGCCTGGGTGCTGTTCCGCGGAACCGTCTACCGCGCGCCGGGTCCGCCGCCCGCGGCGCCGCACGCCGAGCCGCGCGTCGACGAGGCGATCGTGGTGGCGGTGGTCGGCGACGTGGTCCGCCTCTCCCCGAGCGGAGGCACCTCCTCGCTGGCGGTGGGCCAGCGGCTGCGCGCCGACGACTCGGTGCGCACGGGCCACGGCGGCCGCACGGATTTGCAATTGGGCGCGCGCAACCGGCTGACCGTCGCGGAACGCACCCAGTTGACCATCCGCGAGGTCACCGACAAGCTGCACCGCTTCAAGCTGACCCGGGGGCGCATCGCCGTCGATTACCAGGCGGACGGCGCGCGCCTGCTGCGGATCGAGAGCGCCGACGGAAGCGCCGTGGCGGAGACGCAGGGAGCGCGCTTCGCCGTGCTCTCCACCGGGACGGCGGTCGCCATCGCCACCCAGACCGGCGCGGTGAACCTCACCGCCCAGGAGAAGACGGTAGAGGTGCGCGCGGGCAGCCAGTCGATCGCGCTCGCCGGCCGGTCGCCTTCCGCCGCCGAGGCCATCCCGGCGCGGCTCCTGCTCAAGCTCGCCTCCGCGCCGGCGGCGCAGGAGCGCGAGGGGCTCTGCGCCGAGGTGGAGGGGACCGCCCCGCCCGGCGCCGAGGTCCTGGTGGACGGCGCCCCGGCGGCGGTGGCCGACGACGGCCGGTTCCGCGTCCGGGTCCCCGCCGCCCCGGAGAAGACCACGGCGCTGCTCGCGATCCGGGACGCCTCCGGGCGGGAGACGACGCGGACGGTGCCTTGCGGGACCGGCGGCTCCGTCGCGCGGATCAAGGACTTCGCCATCCGCTGGAGGAAGAAAGGGCAATGAGCGCGATTGCCCTCCTCGCCCTCGCCCTCTCCGCGGAGCCGGCGTTGATCCGGCTCGGCGCCGATCCGCGCGCGGTGCTCCGGGTGGAAGGGGAAGCGCAGCCGTCGATCTCCGCCAGCGTCGGACGGATCGAGTCCTTGCGCCGCGGCGCGCAGGGCGGGTGGGAAGCCGATTACCTGCCGCCCGACGATGGGCTGCCGCAGGTGGCGATCGTCATCGCCGTCAGCGGGGACCAGGCGACGTGGACGGCGATCCCGCTCTGGGGCGAAGGCGACGCCGTGGTGAAGACCCGGCCGCATGGCCGGATCAGCGTGGAGATCGGAACGCAGACGTTCGGGCCGGCGGTCGCCGACGAGCACGGGGAAGCGGTGGTGCCGGTCGTCGTTCCCCCGGGCGTTCTCGAGGCGCACCACGGCAAGCGGATCATCCCCCTGCACGTGCCGCCTTCGCGGACCGTGCACGTCGCTCTCGGCCAGGCCGCGCCGGCGGCGGACCGCGCCCAGACCGTCGCGGTGTACGTGGCTGCGGCGAGCGCCCGCGGAGAGCCGCGGCTTGGGGCTGCCATCCGGCTCGGCGCCACCCGCGGCGGGCTTTCCGCGCTCCACGAGCGCGCGCCCGGGCTCTACGAGGCGTGGCTCGCGCTCGCTCCGGGCCGGCCGGGCGAAGTCCGCGTCAGCGCGGCGCTGGACGACGCCCCCGAGTTCGTCGCCGAAGCGGCGCTCGCCCTCGGCGGCGGCCCCGCCCGAAGCATCCGGATCTCCGTCGATCGCGAAGCCATCGGGGCGGACGATCCCGGGGCGAAGCTCCACGTCAGCGCCCGGGACGCCGCCGGCAACCCTCCCGGCGACGCGGTGCGGTTCGAGAGCACCGCGGGGCAGGTGTCGGCGGAAGCGACTGCTCCCGGCGAATGGGATCTGGGGCTCGCTCTCGCGCCCTCCTTCGCCGGCCGCGATTCGGTCGAGGTCCGCGCGAGCGCCGCGAGCGCCTCGGCGGCGAAGACTCTGCCGCTCGTTCCCGGTCCGCCGGAGACCGTCGGCTTCGAGACGTCATCGGCGTCGGTGGTCGCGGACGGCAAGAGCCGGCTGCGCCTGGAGGTCCAGCTCCGCGACCGCCATGGCAACGCGATCCACGGCCTCCGCCCGGAAGTCTCGGCGGGACAAGGCAGCGCGGAGCTGGAGGAACGCGAGGGCGCGCTGTACGCGAGCTACCTGCCCCCGCTGCTCCACGGCGGTGGCGACACCACGCTCGCGCTGCGCGCCGGCGCGCTGGAAGGCCGCGCGCGGCTGACGCTGCTGCCGGATCTGAAGCGCGCCGCGCTGAGCGCGAAGGCCGGCATGCTCTCCAACCTCTCGGGCTTCTCCGTTCCCCTGATCGGCGTGGAAGCCGCGCTGCGCAGCGCCCGATTCGGCCCGGAGCTGGCGCTCTCCCTCGGCGCCGACTACGGCCATCGCGCGCAGTCCGAGCTGCTCCAAGCCAGCTCCGCGGCGGTGGCCGCCGATTCGCGGATCGATCTCCTGCTGGTCCATCTCTCCGCTTCCTGGCGGCGCCCCTTCGGGAACGGGAACGCCTTCTGGATCGGCGCTGGCCCCTGCGCCGCGGCGTACTGGACGCGCGTGGGAGCCGCGGACATCCCGACGCGCCGCGGGTTCGCTGTCGCGCCGGGCCTGCAAGGGGGAATCGGCGCAGAGCGCAGGCTCCGCTGGGGCGTGCCATTCTTCGAGGCGCGCGCGGCCTGGGTGACGAGCCCCGGCCTGCCGATCCTCACCGGGCCGCTGCGGACGGTCTCCTTGATGGCGGGGGTGCGTCTTGAGACGCT
>JBGQLA010000204.1:0-9355 GCA_041499865.1 Deltaproteobacteria bacterium | reverse complement strand
GGGCGAATTCCGCCGCCCGGGACCGCGGATCTGGTGTTACAACCCGCCGCCGATGCCTTCGCTCTGGCTGGTCGACGGGTCGCACGCGATCTTCCGCGCCTATCACGCCCTCCCCCACCTCTCCACGCGGCAGGGCGTGCCGACCAACGCCGTCTACGGCTTCACCACCATGCTCCTGCGCGCCATCCGCGAGGGCAGCCCCACCCACCTGGCGGTGGCGTTCGACGAGGAAGCGAAGGCGAAGCGCAGCGAGATCTTCCGGGACTACAAGGCCACGCGCGGCCCCCCTCCCGACGACCTGATGCCGCAGTTCCCGCTGGTGCGGCGCGTGCTCGAGGCCCTGCGCATTCCCGCCATCGGATCCCCCGGATACGAGGCCGACGACGTGATCGCCACCCTGGCGATGCGCGCCCGCGCCGAGGGCTGGGACGTGGTGATCGTCTCCGGCGACAAGGACCTGATGCAGCTGGTGGTCAACGGCATCCGCTGCTACGACTCGATGTACGAGAAGTGGTACGGCCCCGCCGAGGTGGAGGAGAAGTGGGGCGTCCCGCCGGACAAGGTGGCGGACCTGCTCGCCCTCACCGGCGACAAGATCGACAACATCCCCGGCGTGCCCGGCGTGGGCGACAAGACGGCGGCGGCGCTGCTCAAGGAGTACGGGACGCTGGAGAACGTGCTCGCCAACGCGGCTTTGGTGAAGAAGCCGAAGCTGCGCGAGAACCTGCTCGCCAACCTCGACAACGTGCGCCGCGGCCGGCAGCTGATCGCCCTCTACGACAAGCTTCCCCTCCCCGTCCAGCTCGAGGACCTCGAGCGCAAGCCGATCGACGAGCTGCGCGCACGGCACCTCTTCACCGAGCTGGAGTTCGTCCGGCTGGTCAACGACCTGCCCCGGCCGCCGCCCACGCCGCCGAGCGGCGCGCGCTCGACCGCCACCACCCTCGAGCAGGTCCAGCGCCTCGTCGACAAGATGCGCGCGGCGCACCGGTGCGCCGTCCTCACCCTCACCAGCGACGACGAGCCGCTCCGCGACGACCTGCTCGGGCTCGCCGTCTCCCTACCGGACGAATCGGTCTACGTGCCGCTCGGCCATCGCGCCGGGAGCGGAGGATCGGGGGCGCTGTTCGCGCCCGCGGAGCTGAACGCAGGCAAGGCCATCGCCCTGCTCAAGCCGCTGCTCGAGGACCCGAAGCTGATCAAGGACGGCCACGACCTCAAGCGCGACGTCGATGCCTGGCGCCGCGCCGGGGTGGGCTTCACCGGTCTGGGGATCGATTCCCGCCTCGCCTCCTACCTGATCGATCCCACCGGCCGCGATCACTCGCTGGTGCAGACGGCGCGCGAGCGCATCTCCTGCGAGCTGCCGCTGCTCAAGGACCTCTGCGAGCGCACCGGCAAGGGGAAGAAGGCGACGCCGCTGCCGGAGCTCCCGGTCGACGAGACCTCCGCCGCCGCCTGCGCCCTGGTGGAAGGCGCGCGCCGGCTCTGCGACGCGCTCGGCGAGGACCTGCGCGCCGATCCCGAGCTGCTCGGGCTGTACGCGGACATCGAGAAGCCGCTGATCGAAGTGCTCGCGGAGCTGGAGCTGACCGGGATCCGGATCAACGTCCCGCGCCTGCGGCAGCTCTCCGAGGAGATCGGCAAGCAGATCGACGCCCTCCTCCAGGAGATCTTCCAGCTCGCCGGCGGCGAATTCCTGCCCGCCTCCACCCAGCAGCTCGGCGAGGTGCTCTACAAGAAGCTGAACCTCCCGGTGCTCAGGCGCGGGAAGACCGGCCCCTCCACCGACCAGGAGGTGCTGGAGGAGCTGGCGCAGCAGCACCCGCTTCCCGCCAAGGTGCTGGAGCACCGGCAGCTGACCAAGCTGAAGAACACGTACCTCGACGCGCTCCCGGCGGTGCTGGGGAAGGACGGGCGGCTGCACACCACCTTCGATCAGGCGGTGGCGGCGACGGGGAGGCTCTCCAGCGTCAACCCGAATCTGCAGAACATCCCCATCCGCACGCCGATCGGCGCGAAGATCCGCGAGGCTTTCGTGCCCGAGCCCGGCTGGCGGCTGCTCAGCGCCGACTACTCGCAGATCGAGCTGCGCGTCCTGGCGCACATCTCCGGCGATCCCGTCCTGCGGGCCAGCTTCCACTCCGGCGAGGACCTGCACGCGCGGACCGCCGGGGAGACGTTCGGCGTCCCTCCCTCGGAGGTGACGCGCCAGCAGCGCGACATCGCCAAGATGATCAACTACGGGATCGCCTACGGACTCTCGGCGTTCGGCCTCGCCCACCGCCTCGGGCTTCCCCAGAGCGAGGCGGCGGAGATCATCGACCGCTACTTCGCCCGGTACGCGAAGGTGAAGCAGTGGCTGGACGACACCATCGCCTCGGCGCGCAGCAGCGGGATGGTGAAGACGATGTTCGGGCGCCGCCGCTACCTGCCCGACATCAACAGCAAGAACCCCAGCGCGCGCAGCGCCGCGGAGCGGACCGCGGTGAACACGCCGATCCAGGGCACCGCCGCCGATCTGGTGAAGCGCGCGATGCTCCTGGTGCACGCGGCGCTGCACGGCAAATACCAGGCCCGCATGCTGCTCCAGGTGCATGACGAGCTGGTGCTGGAGGCGCCGCCGGCGGAGGTCGGAGAAGTGGGGCCCATCGTCAAGCAGAAGATGAGCGCGGCGGCGGAGCTGGCGGTGCCGCTGGTGGTCGAGCTCGGCGAGGGAGAGACCTGGGCGGACGCGCACTGACCGCCCGCGCCGTCACTGCACCGCGATCGACGCCGTCCCCCGCCCGCTCCCGCCGACTTCCGCGCCGGAGAGCGCGCGCGCCACGCAGCCCGAGACCTTTTCGTCGCGCAGCGAATCCATGATCACTTGTGGTTCTCGCACCCGCCCGCCCTGCAGGGAGAAAGTGATCAGCAGCCTTCCCGTGCGCTGCGCGCCCGAGGCGCACTGGTCGAGCGCCTGTTGCGAGGAGGCGAGGCGGTCGCGGCCCTCGTTCTCCTGCGGCGCGCCGTCGGAATCGAGCGACACCTTCTCCACGCGCGCCTGCCGCGGTCCGCCCCCGACCGGCTCGCCCTCCTCGTTCGCGGCGGCCAGGGTTCCCTGGGCGCCGAGCAGCTCCCAGGAGCGGGCCCGGCCGGCGATCCGCCACGCTTCCGCGGCTGCGCTGCCCGCGCAGCGCCCGCCGTCGGGCTTCCACACCACCGCCAGGCGCAGCGTTTTGGCCTTCTTCTCCTTGCTCCAGGCGGCCACCTGGTCCCCCCGCGCGTTGAAGGCGACGTCATCGATTCCGTCGAGATCGAGCGAGAGCATGTCGTCGATGGCGAGCAGCGGCCGGTCGCCGTCGAGCTCCAGCTGCTGGTCCTGGGCGCGGTAGCGGCCGAAGGCGAAGCCTTTGGAGGGCACCTCCACGCGGTACCAGCGCGCGGCGGCTTCCTCGCGGCGCGCCTGCGCGGCCTTGCGCGCCGCCTCGACTTGCGCCGGGTCGAGGTCGCGCTCCGACGGCTCCGCGCGCAGCGCCTCGCACAGCTCCTTGAGCTGCGCCTTCTGCGTGAGCTGGACGACCTCTGGATCGGGAGCGGCGGCGAGGAGAAGGATCGCAATCAGCGGCGACATACCCGCAGGATAGTGCCGGGCGCCTGCTCCGCCAAACCATTACCGGACGAGTTGCAAGGCGCCGGGCAGCAGGGTGAACGTCGCCGGCAGGCGCCCCAGGCGCTCCCCGTCCACCTCGACCTCCACCGGTTCCTTTTCCGCAGGGTCAATGCGTACGCTGCGCGCGGTACGCGTCCGGGTTCCCGGCAGATTCACGTGTGAGCCGTCGTACATCGACCCACTCTTGAACACGAAATCGGACAGCCCGTAGCCGCTCCAGATGGTGACGTGGAACTGCCCGTCGTCCAGCCGGGCCTCGGGCGCCACCATCATCCCTCCGCCGAAGTACTTGCCGTTCGCGATCGCCAGTGTGGTGACGGACAGATCCTCGGCGGGCGCGCCGTCGAAGGAGACGCGGATGCGCAGGTCGCGCCAGCCGGCCAGCGCCCGCAGCGAGGCGAGCATGAACGTCGCCTTCCCGCCCAGCCACTTGCTGGAGCGGTTCGCGATCTCGACCACCCGGGCGCCCACTCCGACCTCGCCGACGTTGATGAAGTACCGGCTCGCCGGCGTCCCGTCGTCGGCGGTGTAGTCGACCCGGCCCACGTCCACCGGCGCGGGAGCGCCCTTGAGCCGGGCCGCGCAGCGCTGGAGGTTGCCGTCGAGGCCGAGCGATCGGCGGAAATCGCCCCCGGTGCCGCGCGGCAAGAGCGCCAGCGCCGCCTGCGGCCGGATCGCGCGCGGGGGCTCGCCGGGCCGCGCCGGCTCGAAGAAGCCGTTCACCACCTCGTTGATGGTGCCGTCGCCGCCGGCCGCGATCACCAGGTCGCATCCCTCGCGCAGCGCGGAGCGGGTCAGCTCGGCCGCGTGCATGGCGCGGTCGGTGAAGGCGTGCCGGACCTCGCCGACCGCGCCGCGCACCGCCTGGGCAATGCCGTCGAAGTGCCGCGCGGTGACGCCGTTGGCGGAGCGCGGGTTGACCACCAGGAAGGGCTTCAATTCGTCCCCTGCGCGAGCTGGCGCGCGAGCAGGGAGACTACCGCAGTCGCGCCTCGCGCGCGCTCAGGGCGGGACGCCCAAGGCCAAAGCGAGGCGCGCCCAGGCCGGCCCGGCGCCCGCCGCCTCCCAGCCGGGACCGGTGTCGCGCAGCCGGCGGGGAGCGATCACGCGCGCGCCGGCCGCTCGGGCCAGGGCCGCGCAGTCCTCGGCGGCGCGCGCTTCCGGCAGCGAGAGCACGCCGAAGGCGCCTCCGGCGTGGAGCCCGATCAGGTGCAGATCGCCGTGCGGCGACCAGGCGCGCAGGGACGCCCAGCGCGCGTCCACCTCCACCGGGTGCCCGTCCGGACCTTCGCGCACCCACTTCGGGGGGACCTCCACCTCGCGGGGATGGCGGCCGGCGAGAGCGCGCTCCGCGCGATCGCGGTCGATGGCGGCGCTCTCGATGCCCTCCCAGGCGAGGGCGAGCCGCGTTCCCTCCGCGCCCGCCTGGATGCGCGCGCGCACCGGCGCGAGGCGCTGGCGGCAGAGGAGCTCGACCGCCGAGAGCGCGGCCGCGAGATCGGGACAAGTCCAGACGCTGCACAGCTGCGGCGTGGCGGGGAACAGGCGGATCCAGGCGGCGGCGACGATCGAGAGCCGGCCTCCGCCGCCGAGCGTGAGGTGGTCGAGGGCGGGACCGACCGCCTTGGCGGGCGCGGCGCGGCCTTCCGCGATCCGCCCGTCGGCGAGAACGGCCGCGACCGTCAGCGCCGCCGTCTCCCGGCGGGCGCCGGCCACCCCGCGCTCGCCGCGGGTCGGGCCCGCCAGCCAGGCGCCGACCGACCCGGCGCGCACCGAGGGCAAAAGCGGCCCCAGGGTGCATCCGGCGCGGCGCACCGCCGACTCCAGCGCGGCCACGCTGCAGCCCGCCTCGACGCGCGCGATGCCGGTCGCTGCGTCCACCGAGGCGATGCGGTCCAGCGAGGCCAGATCCAGCAGCACGCCCGAGTCGGGGGCGTTCGCAGGCGCGTCTCCGCTGCCGCGCACGCGCAGGGGCAGCGCGTGCGCGCGCACGATGGCGACGGCCCGCGCGAGGGAGGCGACGCTGGGCGGCGTGACCCGGATCCCGCCCTGCCCGTCCTCGACCAAGGCGGCGCCGCTGGCGGCGAGATCGTCGCGGGCGGTCAGAGGAGCACCTTGCCGGGATTGAGGATGCCGGAAGGATCGAAGGCCTTCTTCAGCGCGCGGAGCTGGCGGATGCCCTCGCCGAGCTCGCGGCGGAGGAACACCTGCCGCGACGCCCCGATGCCGGAGTGGTGCGAGATGGTCGCGCCCTCGTCGGCGGCGGCGGCCAGCGCCGCGGCCCAGACGGTCTCGCGCCGCTCCTCCGCCTCCTCCAGGTCCGCTTCGGCGTCTTCGACCGAGGCGTGCGCGAGGGTCTCCGCGGAAGCCCCGGCGAGCCCGAGCAGTTTCACCTCCAGCGCGCATCCTTCCGCCGCCGCGTGGGCGAAGTGGGCGCGCACGAACGCGAGTCCCTCCACCGCGCCGCGGACCGCGCGGAGGAGCGGCTCGGCGCGCTCCCAGGTGGTGGCGACGTCCAGCGTCTCGACGAAGGCGCCGGCGGCGATCAAGGGCCCCTGCGACCAGCGCGCGCGCTGCGCCGAGTCCAGCCAGCGCGCCGCCGGGGCGGGTCCCAGGTCCTCGCCCTGCGACCGGGCGCAGATCGCCAGCGCCGCCTGGCCCTCGCGGGCGGCGTCGCCCTCCTGCGCTCCCTCGAAGCCGAAGAGCGCCAGCGACGCGGCGGGCAGCGCATCGACCAGCCGGTTGAGCAGGAGCGGCGCGCGCAGCGTGATCCGCAGCGCCTCCGTCTGCGCGCCATCGACCAGCCACTTCAGCGGCTGCGGGACCCGGAAAGGCGCCGCGCCGGTGAGCAAGGTGTCGAGCGGATCGTGGGCGCGCACGATCGACGGCTGGAGCCCGGCGCGGAGAACGTCGCGGAGCGCGCGCAAGGCGTCGCGCAACGAGGGAAACCGCACCGCCCGCAGCCAGCGCTCGCGGGGGCGCGGCCAGATGCGCAGCCGCGCGGAGGTGAGGATGGCGAGCGTCCCTTCGCTTCCGAGCAGGAGCTGCGCCAGATCCGGCCCGGCGCCTGGATCGTCGAGGGTCCGGAGGATCTCGCCTGCGCCGTCCACCGCTTCCAGCGAGAGCACCAGGTCGGACAGCGAGCCGTACCGCGCCGAGAGCAGGCCGGAGCCCCGCGTCGCCAGCCACCCGCCGACCGTGCCGGGATCCTGCGCGGGCAGCAGGTGCCCCAACGTCGCTCCGGCGTAGGCAAGCCGCTCCTCGAGACGCTCGCCGCTGAGCCCGGCGCCTACCTCGACGACGTTCCCGGGAAGATCGATCTGCAGCGGAAGCGTGAGGCGCCGGGAATCGACGACGATGCCGCCGCGGACCGCCACCGCGCCGCCCCCGCCGCCCGTTCCGGCGCCCATCGGCACCAGAGGGACGCCGCGCGCCGCGGCGAGGCGAACGATGGAAGCGACCTGCTCCACGTCCTCCGGCCAGGCGACGAGGTCCGGAGGGTGCAGGGCGGGCCGCGCCTTCGTCCAGAGCAAGGCTCCCGGAGAGCCGTCGCGGGAAGCCGCCCAGAGATCGGCGCCCTCGCACGACGCGGCGATGCCGAGGGCACGGACCTCGATCTGCAAGGTCTTGCCCCTCGCCGTGGCGCTCGGCAGCGGGCCGGTCACGGCGGCATGGTCGCTCATGACGCTGCGCGTCGCAACCGGAAAGGGTTTCGCGTCGTTTCCGGCTTCCGTTTCTTGGCGATCGGCAGCGATCGCTTACGATCTCCGGGATGGGACTCCGCATCGCCGTCCTGCTGGCTCTCGGCGTCCTGGCGTGGCTGTTCCTCGTGCGGCCGGCGACGCGCGGCGCGGCGCTCGCCGATCTCTACAATCGCCTCAACGAGGACCGGTGCTGCACCGACGGGTTGGTGCGCTCGCCGAATGCCTGCGCGCGCGCACTCGACGAGCTGGCGCGCCGCGCTCCGCCCGAGGAGCTGGCGAAATGCGGCGCGCTGGAGGAGCGGCAGTCGCGGGACCCCGCGCGGCGGCTCTGCGGGTTCCTCGCCTCGCCGGAGGACCGCAAGGCGGCGGCCGCCGAGCTCGCGCTGGGCAACCGGCTCGCGCAGGCCGCCGCGCAACCCGGCTGCAACCGGATGGGGAAGATGATCGCGATGCAGGAAGCGTTGGCGGGCGGGTGCGGCGCGGCGCTGCCGGTGGCGGAGGCGCTGCCGGCCAACGACCCCCAGCGCGCCGCCATCCTGCGCCGCTGCGGCCAGCCTGCGGACGCGTGGCCGCGCCCGCAGCGCGTCCAGGTGCCGCCTCTGGCGATCGCGGTGCAGCGGACCGATGCCGCGAGCGCGCTCTCCGCCTGCACCCGCCGGATCAGCGAGTGCGCTTACGGGAAGCTGCGCAGCTTCGACGCGTGCGCGGTCTCGATGCCGGCGTGCAAGACCGACCGCTGGTGGGCGGAGGACGACGTGTGCTGCCCGCAGCGGTGCATGGATGCGTACGCCGAGGCGCGCGCCGCCGGAAAGAACGAGATGTCCGCGCTGATGGACGCCTATCGGGCCGACGGGACCTGCCGCGGCCCAGGATAGGCGATCCCCCAGGCGCTGATCAGCGCGGCGCCGATCAGGAAAGCCGCGGCGGCCCAGCGCGGAAACGGCAGCATCGCCGCGATCGCGACCCAGGCCAGCGCCAGCGCCTGCGCGCGCGGCCAGCGCGGGTTTCGCGGCGCCTGGAAGAGCGCGGCGATCGCACCCGCGGCGGGAGCGGCGACGATGGCGAGCGGCGGGTAGATGGCGTGGGCGGCGCCCACCGCGGTCCCGGCGGCTGCGGCGATTCCCACCCAGCGCGGCCGCGCCTGCTTCAGCGAAGCCCATTGCAGCAGGCCGACCACGGTGCCGCCGACCGTGCCGGCGAGCACGTCGCCCGCCTGGGAGAGATACGGCAGCGTGAGCCGGAGCGCGTCCCACAGGCGCGCGGCGAAGTGCGTCCCGAGCAGCGAGGCGCCCTGCGGGACCACGAACGCCGCCAGCACCATCGCGGCGGTCCACGCGAACAGCCGCGCAGGGGTCACGCGGGCGGCTTGTACGTCGAGGCGATGTGCAGCTCGCGCAGCTGCTGGGGATCGACGTCGCCGGGCGCGTCGGTCATCAAGTCCGTTCCTTTCTGCGTCTTGGGGAACGGGATCACGTCGCGCAGCGATTCGGCGCCGGTGAGCAGGAACGCCAGCCGGTCCATTCCCAGGGCGATGCCGCCGTGCGGCGGCGCGCCGAAGCGGAGCGCCTGGAGGAGAAAGCCGAACTTCTGCTCGGCCTCCTCCTTCGAGATGCCCATCGCCGCGAAGACCTTCTCCTGCACCGCCGGATCGTGCAGGCGGATGGAGCCGCCGCCGATCTCGAAGCCGTTCAGCACCAGGTCGTAGCGGTAGCAGAGGACCCGGCCGGGGTCCGTCTCAAGATACTGAATGGATTCATCGTGCGGCCGGGTGAACGCGTGGTGCGCGGCCACCCACCGCTTGCGCTCGTCGTCGTACTCGAGGAGCGGCGGGTCCACCACCCAGAGGAACCGCCAGGACTCCGCCTGCTTCGGATCGCTCGTTCCATACTCGGGGATCAGGCCCAGGCGCTTTCCCAGGTACAGGCGCAGGTTCGCGAGCACGGTGTGGACGGTGCTCTCCTTGCCGAACTGGAAGAGCAGCAGGTCGCCCGGTTTCGCT
>JBGQLA010000203.1:0-9356 GCA_041499865.1 Deltaproteobacteria bacterium | reverse complement strand
TCCGCGCCGCGCTCCGTCGACGACCCCGCGCAGAGCACGTTGCCGACCTGGTAGCGCTCGTGGATGTGCCCGCAGAGCACCGCCGCCGCGCCGCGCGTCGCGTCCAGCAGCTTGCGCGCCCCGCGCAGCCGGTGCCAGGGCCAGTCCGGCGCGCCGCCCTGGCGGAACGGGGCGTGGTGCACGAGCACCACCTCCCCGCGAAAATCCCGCGCCAGCTCCTCGCCGAGGACCCGGCCCTGCGTGATCACCGGCCAGCAGACCTCGCCGCAGGTGTCGAGCGCCGCGAACCCCTGGGGCAGCGGCCGGCGGGGAAAATAGGCTTCGTAGAGCCGGTTCGGCGCGCCGCCCAGCGGGTAGCGATCGTGGTTCCCATGGATGCACACCAGCCGCTCGCCGAGCGGTGCGAGGGCCGCGCGCGCGAGCGCGAACTCCTCCTCCATCGCCAGCTGGGTCAGATCGCCCGTGCACACCACCAGGTCTGCACGCAGCGCATCCGCGTCGCGGACGATCTGCCCGAGGACCGCGAGCGCAGCCTCGTAGTCGCGCCCGCGCCCCTTCCACAGCTCGACCGTCGCGAGCGCGCGCAACGGCCCCAGCTCGCGCAAAGGTCGCTCCCGCCAGCGCGGGAGCTGCACGTGCGGATCGGAGAAGTGGAGGATCCTCAAGCCTTCTCCGCCACCGCCAGCAGCCCGAGCCCGCCCAGCGTTTCTTCGATCCCGAGCACGCGCAGCCCGGCGGACTCGAGTGCGCTGCCCAGGGACTGCGCCGTCGGCCGCCCATACAGCCCGCTCATCGCCCGCCAAAAGGCGGCGGTCACGGCCCAGCGCGGCGAAGGGAGCGCGCGCAGGAGGCCGAACACGGTGGCCCGCCGGCCCGCCTGCGGCTCGAGCAGGATCGCGCGCCCGCCGGGGCGCAGCGCGCGCGCGATCTCCCGCAGTGCGCCAGGCCGATCCGGCAGCAGGTACAGGACGCTGTGCAAGGCGACGGCGTCGAGGGACCCCGAGCGCACCGGAAGCGCCGCCGCGTCCAGGCAGACCAGCGGCATCCCCGGCGCTCGCCGCCGCGCCCGCCGCAACATCGCGAGCGCCTGATCGCCGCCGATCGCTCCCGGCGGCAAGTGACGCGTCGAGTTCCCGGGGCCGCAGCCGAGGTCGAGCACGAGGCGCGCGCCAGCGGGGAGCTGCTGGGCCATGCGTGCGCAGTGGCGCTCCCAGATCGGGTGCCGGGTGAGCAGCTCGTACGGCAGGGCGGCTGCCTGGAACACCAGCGATGACCGCAGCATGGCCGCTGCATAGCAGATCGGTTACAACGCAGGCATGGGTCTGCTCGACAACATCAAGATCGCGAAGCCGCAGACGAAGCCGAGCGATCTGGCGTTCGACAATGACGGGAGCCTGCTCGTTCGCTGGGATGACGGGCGGGAGTCGAAGTTCCCGCCGGTCTGGTTGCGGGCGCGGTGTCCCTGCGCGGAGTGCGTGGAGGAGTGGAGCGGGCGGCGCGTGGTGGGGGAGGGGCAGGTGAAGCAGGACGTGAAGCCGCAGGGGATGAACGAGGTGGGGCGGTACGCGATGCAGGTGCAGTGGAGCGATGGGCACTCCACCGGGATCTACTCGTGGGAGTACCTGCTGAAGTTGCGGGAGGAGCAGGGCTGAGGGTCGTGCGCTGAGGTTTGCCGGCAGGAACTGCGGGCGCCTGGCGTGTCGGTGGGCGCGGGCTTGCCACCTGCGATGAGAGTACCGATCGACGAGACTCGGGTTCCGACGGACCAGATTTCCGGTTCCGACCGAGGACCCCGGTTCCGACCGACGTGACTTCGGCGTTGTACATTCCGGCGGCGCCGTTTCCGGCGCCGGCCGGTGTTTCTTGACGCGTCGCGCCGCGGCTGTTACCACCCGCGCCACTTCCCGCGCCACCTCCAAGGAGTTTCGCATGGCCTCCCGTCCTGGCCGCCGCGTCGCAATCGTTGCCGGCCTCCGCACTCCATTCATCAAGGCTGGAACTTCGTTCAAGGATTTCTCCGCCCTGGAGCTCGGCAAGCAGGTGGTGAAGGAGCTGGTGCAGCGGGCGGAGATCCCGCCCAAGGCCATCGACCAGATCGTCTTCGGCGCCGTGATTCCCTCGGTGCAGATGCCCAACATCGCCCGCGAGGTCGGCCTCGCCGCGGGCCTCCCCAAGAACATCGACGCCTATTCGGTGGTGCGCGCCTGCGCCACCAGCCTGCAGGCGATGACCAGCGCCGCCGACTCCATCGCGCTGGGCGAGATCGACCTCGCCCTGGTGGGCGGCGCGGAGGCGATGAGCGACGTTCCCATCACCTATTCGCGCCCCGTGGCCCAGGCCGTGGTCGCCGCCAGCCGCGGCCGCAATCTGATGGAGAAGCTGCAGGCCTTCCAGGGCGTCAGCGCGAAGGACCTGCTCCCGGTGCCCCCGGCGATCGCCGAGTACTCCACCGGCCTCTCGATGGGCGAGTCCGCCGAGAAGATGGCGAAGGAGAACGGCATCAGCCGCGAGGCCCAGGACGCGTGGGCGCACCGCTCCCACTTCCTCGCCGCGCAAGCCTGGGAGGCCGGCAAGTTCCGGCACGAGGTGATGCGCCTGCTCACCGGGAAGAGCTTCGACACCGTGGTGGCGGAGGACAACGTGGTCCGCAAGGACTCGAAGCTCGAGGCCTACGCGAAGCTCAAGCCGGTGTTCGACAGGAAGTACGGCTCGGTCACCGCCGGCAACTCCTCTCCGCTCACCGACGGGGCCGCGGCGCTGGTGGTCTGCTCCGAGGACCGCGCCCGCGAGCTGGGCCTGCGACCGCTGGGCTTCTTGCGCGCGTACGCGTACGCGGCCGTCGATCCCGCCTGGCAGCTCCTCCAGGCGCCCGCGTTCTCCGCCCCCAAGGCGCTCAAGCGCGCGGGGATGCGGCTCGCGGACATCGATCTGGTCGAGATCCACGAGGCGTTCGCCGCCCAGGTGCTCTCCAATCTCCAGGCCTGGGCCTCGAAGAAGTTCGCCGACGAGCACCTCGGCGGGGCGGAGCCGATCGGCGAGGTCCCGGACGAGAAGCTGAACCCGCGCGGCGGCAGCATCGCCCTCGGGCACCCCTTCGGCGCGACCGGGGCGCGCCTGGTGCACCAGGCCCTGCGCGAGCTGGAAGAGAAGGGCAAGAACACGGCGCTGATCTCGATCTGCGCCGCCGGCGGCCTGGGCGCCGCCTGCATCCTGGAGAGGACGTAGATGGACGCCCTGCGGATCGAGACGGGCGCGGACGGCGTCGCGCTGGTCCTGTTCGACGTTCCCGGCGAGCCGGTGAACACCCTGCGCGAGAGCTTCCAGCGCGACTTCGACGAGGCGTTCGGCAAGCTCGCCGAGGATTCGGCGATCAAGGCGATCGTGTTCGCCTCCGCGAAGCCGGACAGCTTCGTGGTGGGCGCGGACGTGGCGATGCTCGCCCGGGTGAAGACCGCCGCGGAAGCGACGGCGATGGCCCGGGGCGGGCAGCAGGCGATGCAGAAGCTGGAGGACCTGGGCAAGCGCAAGCCGGTGGTGATCGCCATCCACGGCCCGGCCCTGGGCGGCGGGCTCGAATTGGCGCTCGCGGGCACGTACCGCATCGCCACCGACGATCGGAAGACCCAGCTCGGCCAGCCCGAGGTGCAGCTCGGCGTGATCCCCGGGGCGGGCGGGACGCAGCGGCTGCCCCACCTGATCGGGATCGCGCAGGCGCTCGACATCATCCTCGCCGGCAAGTCGGTGCGCGCGCAGAAGGCGCGCAAGCTCGGCCTGGTCGACGAGGTGGTGCCCCGGCCGATCCTCATGGAGGTGGCCCGGCGGCGCGCGCGCGAGCTGGCCAGCGGCGAGCTGCGGATCGAGCGCAACAAGGTTGCGCTGACCCTGCCCAGGCTGCTGCGCAGCGAGGTCCTGCAGCAGATCGCCCTGGAGGACAACCCGGTCGGGCGGAAGATCCTCTTCCAGCAGGCGCGCAAGGCGCTGCTCTCGAAGACCCACGGCCACTACCCGGCGCCGGAGCGGGCGCTGGAGGCGATCCGCCTCGGGGTGGAGAAGGGGGCCGAGGAGGGCTACCGCGCCGAGGCGAACTTCTTCGGCGAGCTGGTGGTGAGCGAGGTCTCGCACCGGCTGGTGGAGATCTTCTTCGCCACCCAGGCCCTGAAGAAGGACACCGGCGTCGACGATCCGGCGGTGAAGCCGCGGAAGGTGGAGAAGGTGGCGATGCTCGGCGCCGGCCTGATGGGCGCGGGGATCGCGTACGTCACCGCGGACGCGGGCATCCCGGTGCGGCTCAAGGACAAGGACGACGCGGCGCTCGGGCGCGGGCTGAAGCAGATCGCCGGCATCCTCGACGAGCGGGTCAAGCGCAAGCGGCTCAGTGCGCGCGAGCGCGAGGACAAGCTGGCGCTGATCACCGCTGCCACCGACTACAGCGGGATCCGCACCGCGGACGTGGTGATCGAGGCGGTGTTCGAGGACCTGAAAGTGAAGCACGCGGTGGTGCGCGAGGTGGAGCGCGAGGCGCCGAACGCGATCTTCGCCTCCAACACCTCGTCGATCCCCATCGGGCTGATCGCCGAGGCCGCCTCGCGCCCGGAGAAGGTGGTCGGGATGCACTTCTTCTCCCCGGTCCAGAAGATGCCCCTGCTGGAGGTGATCCGCGGCCGCAGCACCGGCGCGGAGGCCGTCGCCACCGTGGTCGCGCTGGGCAAGAGGATCGGCAAGACGGTGATCGTGGTGAACGACGGTCCCGGCTTCTACACCTCCCGCATCCTCGCCCCGTACGTGAACGAGGCGGCGTTCATCTTCAACGACGGCGGCGCGGTGGAGGACATCGACCGCGCCCTGGTCGACTTCGGCTTCCCGGTCGGCCCGATGCAGCTCCTCGACGAGGTGGGCATCGACGTGGGCGCCAAGGTCGCGCACATCCTGCACGACGCCTTCGGCGCCCGCCTGGCGCCGCCCGCCGGCTTCGAGAAGCTGGTGGAGAACGGCCGCCTGGGCCGCAAGTCGAAGAAGGGCTTCTACCTGTACGGCGAGTCGAAGACGAAGGAGGTCGACCGCACCGTCTACGACCTCACCCCGCAGGGCCAGAAGCGCAGCTCGCCGAAAGCGGACGAGATCGCCGAGCGCTGCGTGCTGCAGATGGTGAACGAGGCGGCGCATTGCCTCGGCGAAGGCATCCTCCGCTCCGCGCGCGACGGCGACGTGGGCGCGGTCTTCGGCCTCGGCTGGCCTCCTTTCCGCGGCGGCCCCCTGCGCTACGCGGACACCCTCAGCCCGGCCGCGGTAGTGGAGCGCCTGCGCCGCTACCAGGACCGGTTCGGCAATCGGTTCAAGCCGGCTCCCCGCCTCTTGGAACTGGCCGAACACGGCGGCAAGTTCCACCGCTGACGTTTCCGGCCCGGCTTTACGTCACGGTCACGTGGAACAGCTTCCCCGCTCCCCAGGTCGCGCCCGCGGCGATGATCAGCACGAACACCTGCCGCGCCGCGCTCCAGAGCATGCTCCTTCCCCCGAGGGAGCCGAGCAGCGCTCCCAGCGCGGTGGCCGCTGCCACGCCCAGGGCGATGGAGGTGAGGCTGGCTCGTCCGCCGCTCGAGAAGAACCAGGGCATCAACGGGATCGCCGCGCCGACCGCGAACGTGAACAGCGAGGTGAGCGCGGCCCTCATCGGCGACCCCAACTCCTCCGGATCGAGCCCCAGCGAGCGCGCGTACACCGCCAGCGCGCGGTCCGGGACCATGGCGATCTGGTGCGAGGCGTTGTGCGCGGTCGCCTGCCGCACGCCGCCGCGCTGGATGAACTCCTCGATCTCCTCCCGCGCCTCCTCCGGCGCCTTCCTGAGGTGTTCGCGGTAGTCGACCAGCAGGCGCTGCAGCAGCTCCACCTGCGCGGCCATGGAGACGTACTCGCCGACCGCCATCGAGGCGGCGCCGGCGACGAGCGAGGCCAGCCCGGCGAGCAGCACGAACTTGCCCTCCGCCTGCGCTCCGGCGACGCCGAGGATCAGGGAGACGTTCGTGACCAGGCCGTCGCTCATGCCGAGCACGGCCGCCCGCGTCGCTCCGCTCTGCAGCTCGCGCGCGCGCTGCCGATCCCCCCGGTCGTTCGCCACTCAGCTCTCCAGCATCCGGCGCAGCTCGGCCAGGGTGGGGAGGGAGGCGTCCTTCGGCGAGATCAACGGCTCCTTCACCGGCCAATCGATCCCGGCGCTGTCCCAGCGAACGCCGATCTCGTCGGCGCGATCGTACGGCTCCGTGCACTTGTACTCGACCTCGGCGACCTCGCTGAGCACGCAGAACCCGTGCGCGAATCCGGGCGGGATGAAGAGCTGGCGGAAGTCGCTCTCGTTCAGCCGGGTCCCCAGCCATTGCCCGAACGCCGGCGAGCCGGGACGGATGTCGAGGGCCACGTCGAAGATCTCCCCGCGCACCGCCCGCACCAGCTTCCCCTGCGGCCGCCGGCGCTGCGCATGAAGCCCGCGGAGCGTCCCGCGCACGGAGCGCGACTGGTTGTCCTGCACGAATGCGTACCCGATCCCGCCCTCGCGGTAGCGCGCGGCGTTGAACGTCTCGAGGAAGAAGCCGCGCTCGTCGCGGAAGACGTCCGGCTCGACGATGGTGACGCCCGGCAGGGCGGTGGGGAGGAACTTCAAGCGGTCACCTTTCGAAACGATACCCGTGCCCGCGCACGGTGAGGAAGTGGCGCGGCTCCTCCGCGTTCACCTCCAGCTTCACCCGCAGCGAGCGGACGAAGTTGTCCACCGTTCGCGGCGTGCCCTCGTACTCCGCTCCCCAGCAGCGCGCAAGGATGTCGTCGCGGCTGAGCGCGCGTCCGTTGGAGGTGAGGAACAGCCGCAGCACCCGGAACTCCTGCGGGCTGACGTCGACCGGCGTGCCGTCGCGCACCACCGTCTGCCGGTCCAGGTCGACCTCCACCTGCCCGAAGCGGAAGATGGCGTGCTTGTCCGCCGGCGGCGGCCGCCGCCGCAGCAGGGCCTCCACCCGGGCCAGCAGCTCGCCCAGCCCGAACGGCTTGCTCAGGTAGTCGTCGGCGCCGAGCTTGAGGCCGAGGATCTTGTCGCTCTCCATCCCCTTGGCGGTGAGCATCAGCACCGAGGCGTTGCAGCCGCGGCGCCGGACCTCCTTCAGCAGCTCGTACCCGTTGCGGCCCGGCAGCATCACGTCGAGCACGATCAGATCGACGTCCGGCTCCAGCGCCAGGCGCAGCCCGATGTCGCCGTCCTGGGCCATCCGCACCTCGTGGCCGTCCTTGCGCAGGTTCAGGCGCAGCCCCAGCGCGATGGCCCGATCGTCCTCGATGATCAGGATGCGGGCCATGCGCGTTCAGGCGGGGGGAAGGACCACGCGGAAGGTGCTGCCTTCGCCAACCTTGCTGTCCAGCTCGATCCTCCCGCCGTGCAGCTCGACGATCTTCTTGGCGATCGCCAGCCCCAGGCCGGTCCCCTCGGTGCGCCGGGAGAGCAGGTCGTCGGCGCGATAGAAGCGGTCGAAGATGCGCTTGCGTTCCTGGGGCCGCACGCCGGGTCCGTTGTCCTCCACCTCGATGGCCACGCCGCGCCCCGCGCGCCGGGCGCGCACGCGGATGCGCTTGTCCTCTCCAGTGTACTTCACCGCATTGTGCAACAGGTTCAGCACCACCTGCGCCATCGCGTCCCGGTCGACGTTCACCGCCGGCAGCTTGGGCTCCAGCTCGGTCTGGTAGGTGGCGGGGAGCTGCTGCGCCTTGTACGCCTCGCCGATCCGCTCGAGCAGCGCGGGCACCTCGGTGCGCTCCAGCTCGAGGGAGGCGCCGCCCGACTCCAGCCGCGACCAGTCGAGGAGCCTCTCCACCATCCGGGAGAGCCGGTCGGCCTCGGCGGACAACAGGGTGACGCACTCCAGCACTTCCTGCGGGCTCTCCACCCGCCCTTCCCGCAGCGTCTCGGCGAAGAGGCGCACGCTGGTGAGCGGGGTGCGCAGCTCGTGCGAGATGTTGGCGACGAAGTCGGTCTTCAGGCGCGAGAGCTTGTAGGCGCGCCGCATCTCCCGGATGGTGAGGCCGAACCCCACCCCGATGCCGCCGTAGAGGAGCACCAGGAGCGCGATGTAGAGGGTCCGGTTGCGGAACGCGAGCGGCGCCGCCGGGTCCCCGGGGAGCTCCGCCGCGAGCGCGAATCCCTCCAGCGGTGGCCCGAGCCCGACGCGCGCGACCAGCGTCGAGGCCTGCCCAGCCTCCGCCACCATCCGCCGGAGGGCGGCGAGGGCGGCGACGGGCTCGCGCGGCGGGACCAGGCGGAAGGTGGCGCGCTCGCGGGGAAAGCGCGCCTCCGCGAGATGCGGCACGGCGGAGGCGATCGCCGCGAGGTCGAACTGCGCGATCAGCGTCTCCTCGCCGACCTTGCGCACCGTGCGCACCAACGCATAGGCGCGCCGCTCGTTGTCCTCCTCCACGTTCGCGAACACGTGCCCGCCGATCGGCAGGTTCGCCGCGCGGCGCGCCGCATCGGCCAGCTCGGCGGGAGGGTTGCGCAGCGGCCGCGTCGAGGCGATCAGCGGGTCTTCCGCGCCGGCCGCCACCGCCGCCGCCGCCCTGTCCAGCCGGGCCAGGACGTCGAGCGAGAGGAGGTGCAGGCGCGCGTCGTACTCCTCGGTCAGCCGCCGCTCGACCGCGGCGCGCTCGTTGGCCACCGCCACCACGCCGAACGCCACCAGCGCCACGCTGGGCAGGAGCATCCCGCAGAGCAGCCAGACGAAGGCGCGGCGGAATTCGACCAGCTCGGATGTCTGCGCCATCCGCTTTCCTTCTACCAGCGTTGGTGTAGGGTGCACGCCCCGAATGGCGAAAAAGGCACGACCGCCGGCCGCGGCCGCATCGCCGGCGCAGCCGCAGACGCCGCTCGCAAAAGCGCGCTGGGCGCTGGAGGCGGGAGACATCCGCCGGGCGAGGGCGCTGGCCACCGAGGCCGCCCGCTCCGGCCCGGAAGATGAGCGCGCCGATGCGGCGGACCTGGCCAAGCGCCTCGGCCCCGACCCCCGCGCCATCCTCACGGCCGCCGTCGTGCTGGTGCTGATCGTGATCGCCGCCTGGGCGGCGATCCTCCGTACTCGCTAGCCGTCCCGGGGCGCGCCGCCCGGATCGCCGTGACAGCGGCGGATGAAGCCGCAGCCGATCTCCCGGCAGGAGGGCGGCTCGACCACCGGCCAGATCCCGGAGCGGCGGCCTTCGGCGATGGCCTGCGCCGCGCCCAGCAGGCGCGCGCGGGTCTCCTCGGGCGGCGCGGGCGCGCGCTCGACGAACGGAGCGCCCTTGCTGCGCAAGAAGACGATTCCGGTCCGCACCGGCAGCGGCGACTC
>JBGQLA010000202.1:0-9373 GCA_041499865.1 Deltaproteobacteria bacterium | reverse complement strand
GCCGGCAGGGTGTCGTGGAGCTTCGCGTAGTCGAGCTGCAGCCGCCCGTCGGGCTTGGGCGAGAGCATGTCGGCGTACCGCACCCCGAACTGGAACTCCTCCGGCAGGTACCGGTGGCGCGCGTGCAGCGTCTGCCAGGTGATGCCGTCGATGCCGATGACCGCCACGTTCAGCTCGACGTCGGCGCCGCGGAGCGACTCGGGCGTCACGTCGCGCAGCGGGCTGTCGCCGTCGATGCGGTGGAGGATGGTCCAGGTCCGTCCCACAGCCGAGGAGCGGTCGCGCACCAGCCGGAGATCGTGGAGCCGGTAGAGGAACACGCCCTCCAGGGTCGTTTCCGCGCGTACCAGCGTCATCCGCACCTGGGCCTCGACGATGAAATTCCCCCGCCGATTCGCCACCCGCAGCGCCAGCGTCCGCACGCCGTCCTGTACGTAGAAGACGACGTTGCGGGCGAACTCCAGCTTCGCCACCGGCATGGAGAACTTGGTGAAGACGATCCCGGTGGCGAGCGCCAGCGCGACCAGGGAGACGATCGACTCCGCCGTCACCGCCAGGTGCGCCGCCGTCGACTGCGGATACATCGCGCCGTACCCGATGGTGCCCACGGTCTGCACGCTGAAGAAGAACGCGTCCGCGAACGACCCGTGGCGCGCGTTCACGATGCCGCCGGTCATCACGTATACCAGCGCGAAAACCACGTTGATGGCCAGCACCATCGCGGCGATCGCCACCAGGGTCATCCACCAGGGCGCGCGCACCAACTCGTGGTAGAGGTCGCCCCACAGGTCCTGCGGAGCGTGGACGACGTCGATCCCGGTGTCGTCTTGCGCGAGAGGAGCCGCCATGCGGCCCGAGCATCCCGCGCCCGGGCCGCCTGGCCAAATTTGCTACTTGCCGTCCGTCGCGTCCTTGACGTCGCTCTTGACGGCGTTCTTCTTGTGCCGGGCGTCCTTCTTCGCGTTGCGCACCGTCTTCTTCGCGTGGCGCTTGGTCTTCGCCGCGCCGCTGTCCGTCTTCAGCGTGTCCTTGGCGCTGTCCGTGGCGTTCGCCGCGCTGTCCTTGACGTCTTTCGCGGTGTCGCTCTCGGCGAGCGCCGGCAGCGCCAGCCCGAGGGCCAGCGCCACAATGATTCCCCTCAGCATCCTGATTTCCCCTTGCAAAGGCCGGCTCCATGGCCGGCGTCCTCCGGGAAGTTGCGCATGCGATGTTCGCTGCACAACGGCCCGGAGGCGGGTGGCTCGGCTACTTGTCCTTCGGCTTCGACGAATCGCCGGGAGCAGGCGCCGCCTCGATCGGCTTCCCGGTGTCGGTCGGCTGGCCGCTCACGTCGCCGGGACGGGACGACATTCCCGGATCCTTGCTGGTGCCGCTGGAAGGGCTGGCCGGCCGCGCGACGCTGCCGGACGCGCCCTGGTCCGCGCTCCCTGAGGGGGTGGTCGGGCTGGTGCCCGGCAAGGTCGGCGTGGTCGGGCTGTTCTTGCTCTTGTCGGCCGCCGGCGTGTCCGAGGGCGGGGTGCGGTGCATCGAGCTCGTATCGCTCCGGCCCTGCGCTTCGGACTTGTCGGACTTCTTGTGGTGCTTCTTCGCCTTCTTCTCCGACTTGGCGCTGGACTTGTCCGAGCTGTCGTTGCCGATTCCGGTGCTGGTGGAAGCGCCGCCGCTGGGGACCGCGCTCGACGAGGCCGGCTTCGAGGAGTCGTCGGGGTGCTTCGGCGTCTTCGCGTCGGTGTCGCCGGCCGGCGCCGAGTTGGCGGCCGGGCTGTTGCTGGGGAGGGAGGTGTTGCTGGAAGCGGTGTTGGACGAGTTGCCGGGCAGGGCGCTGCTGTTCTGGTTCGCGGGCAGCGTCGCCGTACCCTTGTCCTCGGTGGTCGGGCTCTTCGGAGTGGAGGTGGTGCTGGTGTCCTTGGTCCCCGTTCCTGTGCTGGTCTGTGCGCGCGCAGCGAACGCCGACAGGGCGATCGCGAGCGCGGCGATTCCGATGATCTTCATTGAGCCTCCTGGCTGTAGGAGGACAGTGGAGATTCGTAGGTGTGGATCCTACGGTCGAGGGAACGCAGGGCCGAAGCGCGAAGAGGGAGGGGCCCACTCGCCCCCTCCCTCTTCACGAAAACGTACAGCCTGAAAGCGAAAGCGCAGCGCCTGCCCCGGCCTTCGGCTGGGTATCAGGCGCTGAAGCTGGAGCCGCAACCACACGTATGCTTGGCGTTCGGGTTCTTGAAGCTGAACCCGCTCTGCCCGAACTGCCCCTCGACGTAGTCGACTTCGACGCCGAGCAGGTACATCGAGCTCATCGGGTCGACGAAGCACTTCACGCCGCTGACCTCGACCACCAGGTCGCCGGCGCGCTCGTCCTTCTCGATGTCCAGGCTGTACTGGAAGCCGGAGCACCCGCCGCCGACGACGGCGACGCGCAGGCCGGAGCCCTGCAGGCCCTCGCGCTCGATGGTTTCCTTCACCATGGCGGCAGCCCTGTCCGTCAGGTTGATGGGCATGGGCGCGGCGCCGGACTTGCCCTGCGCCTCGGGAACGGAGGTCTGAGTCTGGGTTTCCATAGCACCTCAGTATAGCCAGATGCGGCCGGAAGACTAGGGATTCAGGGACCGGCCGCCGTCCACCGTCAGGATTTCGCCGGTGATGAAGGGCGCTTTGGCGAGGAACAGCACGGCGCGCGCGACGTCTTCCGGGGTTCCGATGCGGCCGAGCGGGATCCGTTTCGCCAGCCGGTCCGCGTCCATTTCCAGGGGTGGCAGGACGGCGCCGGGCGCCACCCCGTTCACCCGGACCTCCGGCGCCCACTCCAGGGCGAGGAGCCGGGTCAACGCGGCGAGCCCGGCCTTCGCGGCGGCGTAATGCGCGTAGCCCTTCCACACCTGCGTAGTCCCGCACACGTCGAGCAGGGTGACGATGGACCCGCGCGAGGCGCGCAGGAATGGCAGCGCCGCCTGCATCAGGTAGAACGGCCCGGTCAGGTTGGCGGCGAGCATCGCCTCGAACTGCGCGCGCGGAATCGCCTCCGCCGCCGCCTTTCCAAAGTCCGCGGCGCTGCACACGAGCAGGTCGAGTCCGCCGAGCGCAGAGGCGGCTTCACGGACGATCCGCTCCGGCTCGCGCGCCTGATCGCCTTGCACGAGGGGCGCGCCGCCGAGGAGCGCCGCGGTCTCCTCCGCCTCCGCCCGCGAGCTGCGGTAGTGCACCGCCACCTGGTGCCCGGCGCGGCCCAACTCGAGCGCGATGGCGCGCCCGAGACGCTTCGCCGCTCCTGTCACCAGCGCTTGCATCCGGAGAGAATACGCTCTCTATTGCCGCCCGCGATGGGGAAGAAGAACAAGGCCGCCAAGGTCAAGGCGGAAGCGGCGCCCCAGCAGTCCGCGCCCGAGCAGGAGATTCCCATCTCCACCGCGCCGCTCCCGCTGGAGCAGCTGGATGCGCGCGCGATGGGCGAATTCCTCGAGCTCTGCTTCGCCGATCGCCGCTTGCTGGAGCTGTGCGGCGAGCTGCGCCTCTACAGCCCCGGCTACCGGCTGGAGTCGATGCCGCCGAACCAGGTGGCGCGGCTGCTCGCGGACGAGGCGCGGGCGGCGAAGGATGCGGGACAGCTCCTCGATACGGCCATCCGCGAGGCTCTGCGCAACCCGGTGCTGGAAGGGAAGCCGCTCACCGACGAGCACTACCGCGACCTGCTCGAGCTCTTCACCGGCGATCCCCTGCAGCACCTGGCCCGCCTCGCCTGGCGAGCGCTGATCGACCCGGACGAGAAGCTCCGGGCCTACGCGCTGTCCGCCATCGATCTGGGCGTCGAGGCGCTGGATGCGCCGGCCAAGGCCAAGGCGCCGCCTCGCAAGCCCCAGTTGCCGGCGGAGGTGGTGGAGCTGCGCAAGGAGCTGGAGGAAGCGCGCAAGACGGCCTTCCGGGTGGAGAAGGAGCGCGACTCGCTGCGCGAGCAGCTGGCGGCGTCGCGCGCGGACATCGTCGCCCGGGAGAAGACGGTGGCGGAAGTGCGCGAGGAGCTGTCGGGGGTGCGCGCGGAGCTGACGCGGGCGTCGGCGGAGCTGGCGCGGCTCACCGCGGCGGGCGAGGGCAGGGCGCTCTCCGACGCGAGGCGGCTCGCCGACGAGAACCGCTCGCTCTCCGAGCGGCTGCGCGCGGCGGCCGAGGAGCGGGACGGGTTGCGCGCGCAGCTCGCGGCGGCCCAGAAGGCGGCCGCGGTGGTTCCCGCTCCGGCTGCGCCCGTCGAGGACGAAGCGCTGCCCAGCGCCGAGGAGGCCTCGACCTTCCTCATCCCTTACTTCACGCGGGAGTTCTACGACTCCATCCAGCGCTGGGATCGGCGCATGCAGCGGGCCGCATTCGACAAGGTCTCGCTGCTCGCGCGCGACTGGCGGCATGGCTCGCTGCGCGCCATCGCGCTGGAGGGGCTGCCGGGGTACTACCGGATCCGCATCGCCACCGACGTGCGGCTGATCTACCGGCGCGGAGAAGGGAACACCGTCGAGATCCTCTCGCTGATCGATCGCGAGGACCTGGATCGGTACATCCGCCAAGCGAGGACCCGATGAACGAGATCGATGCCCAATCGCTGCAGGAGAAGCTCGCGGGAGCGAATCCCCCGCTGCTCGTGGACGTGCGCAACGCGCCCGAGCTCGCAGCCGAAGGGCGCATCGCAGGCAGCGTGCACATTCCCATGAACGAGCTCCCCGCCCGGCTGGCGGAGATCCCCGAGGACCGCGAGGTGGTGACCGTGTGCAAGGTCGGGATGCGCTCGTTCAACGCCGCCGGATGGCTGCGTCAGCTCGGGCGCAAGGCGGTGAGCCTCCAGGGCGGAATGGATCGCTGGAAGGCGCTCGGACTGCCGGTGGCCCGCTGAAGCCCACTCGCGAGGCGGCGCTGGTGTGGGCGGCCGTGATCGGCGCGCTCGCCGTCCTCCAGGTGATCGGCGAGTGGGTGCCGGCCGTTCATGGCCTGGTCGGCGCCGCCGCCGTGGGCGCCTTCCTCTATGTCCCGGTCAAGTTCCTCGAGCGCTGGGGCCAGGACGCGCGCGACGCCGGCTGGCGGTTCGATCGGCTGGCCCTCGATCTGGCCTGGGCGCTGGGCGCGTGCGCGGTGGTGCTGCCGCTCTTCACGCTGGGGTTCGTCCTCTTCACGAAATGGTCCGCGCTGCTGCCGGCGGACATCCGCTGGTACCTGGGACCGTACGCGCGCGACCGGGGGCTCCATCTCCGCCTGCGCGCGGACTGGGAGTTCGCCGGGCAGGTGGGCGGGAACGCGGCGGTGGCGTTCTCGGAGGAGTTCTTCTACCGCGGGTACATGACCCTGCGCTTCGAGCAGCGGTGGGGCCCGGTCCGCAGCGCGCTGGCGACGGCGGCGCTGTTCGCGCTCGGGCACCTGCTCACGCCGGCGCCGTGGCGGCTCCTGGTGTTCTTTCCCGCGCTGCTCTTCGCCTGGCTGCGGAACCGCACCAAGACCATCGTCGGCGCGTCGGTGGCGCACTTCCTCTGCAACGTCTGGCTGCTGATCCTCGAGCGGTCGTACTGAGCTGCGGTCAGTGCGGCGCGGGACGCGACGGCGCGGGGTTCATCGAGGCGGCGACGGCGCGGATCGCCCCGCGCGGGCTGACGCGGAGCAGCTGCACGCCGAGCTTGTTCTTCATCCCGTGCACCACGATCGGCTTCCCCGCCATCATCGCCCGGTAGCCTTCGCGCGCCACCGTGGCCGGGGAGGCGGCGCCCATGCGGAAGAGTCGGGAGCGATCCGTTCCCGCCACCGTGGAGAACTCGGTGGCGGTCGCTCCCGGGCAGCTCACGGTCGCGGTCACGCCCGTCTCGCGCAGCTCGTACCAGAGCGCTTCGGTGAAGGAGTTCACGAACGCCTTGCTCGCGTAGTACGCCGCCATGAACGGGCCGGGCTGGAAGCCGGCGGTGGAGCCGACGTTGAGGATCCGCCCGCTCTTGCGCGCGATCATCCCCGGCAGCACGGCGCGGGTGAGCTCGAGCAGGGCGACGATGTTCACCTGCACCATCTCCAGCTCGCGCTTCAGGTCCAGCTCGAAGAACGCGCCGCTGGTGCCGAATCCGGCGTTGTTCACCAGGAACTCGACGGGAACCTCCAGCCGCCGGATTTCCTCCAGCGTCCGGCGCGGGCCGTCCGGCAACGCGAGATCGGCGGCGACGACGTGCGCCCGCGTCCCGTGCGCCTGCTGCAGCTGCCCGGCGAGCGCCTCGAGGCGATCGCGCCGGCGCGCGACCAGCACCAGATCGTGCCCGTCGGCGGCGAACAACTTTGCGTACTCGAGCCCCAGACCTGCCGAGGCGCCAGTGATCAGCGCGGTGCCCATTCGGATGCCTCCGGAGAGGCCGGCCACGTAACACCCGGGGGCCCCTTGGCGCAACCACGGAGCGGCCGGCCTCCGAGCCGGCCGCTCCGGAAATGCCCTACTTCACGCAGGCGCCGGCTGCGTTCGACCACTCATACTGGTAGCCGTAGCCGCCGTCGATGAAGGGCGCAGGGCTCCACGCGCACTTGTCGTCGGCCTCCGCGCCGCGCCGATCGTACCAGGCGTTGAGGTCGGGATCGGTGACCGCTTCCCGCGTCTCGTGGCAGGAGAAGTGATCGAAGTTCTGCGCCGCGGTGAACCCCGCGCTCTGGCATCCGCCGCAGCTCGGGTACGGCATCGCCGCGTACTTGATGTCGCGTCCGCCGTTGGAGAAGTGCCCGTGGTACGCGCAGTACTGGAGCCTGGGGCCGCCGCAGGACGTGGCGCTGCCGTCGGAGGAATACGAGGAGGCCGGCAGGAACACCTCGTAGATGGTGCTGGCATCGAACGTGTGGCCGCTGACGTACTTCAACACCTCTCCCTGGACCGCTGAATCCGTCACGTCCGTGGGCGGCGTGCTGGAGTCGAACCAGCCCGTGTTGCCGAGGCTGGTGGTGTGGATGGACCCGGCGCTGTCGTAGTACTGCGTGATCACCGCGTAGTGCGAGCTGGTGCCGAACTGGTTGAAGAACGCGAGGATGTGGTTCGCAGTGGCGTGGTCGGCGCCGCCGGTGCCCCAGGACGGGCCCCAGAAGATCGGCACCACGCGGGCGGAGTGGATCACCGGGCCGCCATGGCTGGTGAGGTTCTGGCTGCCGCCGCCACCCGGCCTCGCGAAGAAGTTCTCCTTGTTGGGGAAGTGGTGCTTGTGGTTGAGCTCCTGGTTGGGATCGGCGAGGACGGCGCGCGCCGCGAGCAGGGCCGCGGCCATCGCCGCGACCTTGAGCAACGTTCTCTTCATTCGGACCCCTCCGGGTGCGTCGGGTTGAACCGCGGAGGCATCCTGACCCGAAGCAGGCGAGCGGCCGATCGGACTCAGGTCGGAGAAGCCTGCCGGCGGATGCGCACCAGGCGCACCTCGCGCGCGGTCGCTTCGACCACCTCGATCGCCACGTTGCCGGTGAGAAGCTTCGCGCCGCGCGCCGGGATCCGCCCGGCGAGAGAGATCGCGAGCCCGGCGACGGTGGACCATCCTTCGCCCTCCGGCAGGTCGAGTTCGAGCAGGCGGTTCGCGTCGCGGATGGGGAGGTCTCCACGGACCAGCGCGCTCCCGTCGGGTTCCCGGCGGGCAGGCTCATCGGGCGTGTCGTCCTCGCTAAAGAGCTCCCCGACCAGCTCCTCGACCAGGTCCTCCGGCGTGAGCAGTCCCGCGAGTCCGCCGTGCTCATCCACGATGAAGGCGAGGCGCATGCGGCGCTGCTGCAGCTCCTTGAGGACGCGGATGGCCGGCGTGCTGGTGGGGAAGAAGAGCGGCGGGCGGAGGATGTCCTCGAGCACGACGAGGTCGCCTTCCCACGCCACCGAGAGCACGTCGCGGGCGGTGATGTAGCCGACGATCCGGTCCAGCGTGCCCTCGTACACCGGCATGCGGGAATGGCCCTCCTCGAGGAGCAACCGGCGCACCTCGTCGGGTCGGGCTCCGCGCGGCACGCCGATCACGCGGTTGCGGGGAACCATCACCTCGCCGGCGGTGAGCGAGCCGAAGTCGAAGGCTCGTGAGGCGATCTCGCTTGCGCCGATGTCCAGCGAGCCGGTCTTGCCCGCTTCCTCGACCAGGTCCTGCAGCTCGTCCCGGGAGAGCCTCGACTCGGTGAAGGAGGTGGAGTCGCCGAACGGGCGCAGCACCGCGTTGGAGCTCCGCGTCAGCAGCCAGATCAGCGGCCGCGCGAGCCAGGCGAGGGCGCGAAGTGGCCGGGCCACCAGCAGGGCGTACGTCTCGCTCGCGCGCAGGGCGATGGACTTCGGCACCAGCTCGCCCAGCACCAGCGAGAGGTAGGAGACCAGCGCGACGACGATGGCGAGGGAGACGTCTTCGGCCGCGGTTCCGGACAACCCCACGCGCGCGAGCGCGGGCGTGAGGCGCGCGGCCAGCGATGAGCCGCTGAAGACCGCGGCGGTGGCGCCGACGACGGTGATCCCGACCTGGACCGTGGCGAGGAAACGCTCGGGCTGGTCGCGAAGCGCTTGCACCGACTGCGCACCGGCGCGGCCGTCGGCGACCAGCTGGTTCAGCCGCGACTTCCGCAGGGCAATGACGGCAATTTCGGCGCCGGCGAAGATGCCGTTCAGGAGGATCAAGGCGAGGAGGATCGCGAGCTCGGTCCACATCCGCGATCTGTAACCGCATTTCGAGCCCGCCGGGGCGGTTTCGGGGAGCGCCTACAGCGACCGGATCTCCGTCAGCGTTCGCGGAACCGCGATCACTTCCCGCTCCGCCACATCCCGGAAGCCCTCGACCGGCTCCGCCGCGGACAGCACCATCGCGGCGCGCAGCGTCCGGTGCGACTTCACCCGCGGGTCCAGCTCGTTCGCTCCGGGTCCGATCTCGCACCGCTGGCACGGGATCAGCCCGTCCACCAGCCCGACGCGCAGCGGATGGCCGCGGCGCAGCGCCGCCATCACCCGGCCGTTGCTGACCACCACCGCCATCCCGGGCAAGGGCTGGCCCATCTGCTCGAACGCGCGCTCCGTCTCGCCCACCGCCGCGGCGAGAGCGCGGGCCGTCACCTCGGCGTCGATGTCGTGATCGTCCAGCCGGCCCACGTCGCGGAGCCGGGAAAGGAAGGTGAAGAACAGCGCCTCCGCGGCGGAGTCGCCCTTCACCGACCGGCGCAGATAGTCCGGCAGGTTCTTCAGCAGCGCCGTGCGGGCGGGCGCGAGCGCATCCGGCTGGCCGGCCGTGGCGAACAGCCAGCGCTTGAAGCGGAACGGCAGCGTCATCTGCTCGTTGAACGACCGCGCCAGCGCGCCGACCGCGCCGCTGCAGATCAACGTCGCCTCGCTCTCCACTCCCTCGGCCAGCTTCTCCGGCAACGCGGGCTGTCCGCCCAGCGGACGCTT
>JBGQLA010000201.1:0-9384 GCA_041499865.1 Deltaproteobacteria bacterium | reverse complement strand
GTTTCGTTTTGTGCCCCCGAAACTCCCCGGATCAGATCGAGCCGATGGAGAAGTAGGGGCCGAAGCGGGGCTCGCCGAAGAGTTGGTCGGGCTCGATGTTCACGCCGATGTCGATGGCCATGCGGCCGATCGGGGTCAGCCAGCGGAGGCCGCCGCCCACCGCGTGGCGCAGCACCATCGTTTCCAGGAAGCGGTGCGGAGGCGAGCGCCAGAGGTTGCCGGCGTCCCAGAACAAGGCCGTCTCGAAGGACTGGGTGAACGGGACCCGCAGCTCGGCGCTGAAGGCGATGAACACGTCGCCGCCGTCGCTGGTGCCGCCGGCCGCGAGCAGCTGGGCTTGCGCCGTGCAGGAGACGTCGCTCCAGGTCGCCTCGCAGGCGCGCACCTGGGAGCGCAGCTGGTCGACCAGGTCCTGCGGCTGCACGGCATCCTCGTGGAAGCCGCGCAGGCTGGTCGCGCCTCCCAGATAGAAGCGCCGGTCTCCCGGGGTCCGGGAGGTGTCGTCGAGCTGGTAGACCCGGCCGCCGCGCGCCGAGAGCACGATGCTGGAGAGCGCCGGCAAGGGGATGTACGTCGCCGCCAGCGCCTGCACCTTGAGGAGGTTCACGTGGATCTGCTTCGTCGTGTTCCCCTCGGGCGCGGTCGACGGCTCCTCCGCGTCGCTGCCCCGGAAGGATCGCAGGTAGTCGCCCGAGAGCTGCATCAGCAAGCCCGAGCGGGGGCGCGCGGGATCGTCGCGCAGATCGAGCAGCACCGTCGGCCGCAGCGAGCCGAACACCATCTTGCCCGGGGGCAGGCGGAAGATGCGCTGGTCGATGCCGGCGAGCACGTCTTCGATCGATCGCACCCCGACGGTGAGCTCCTGATAACCGACCTCGTAGACCACGCCGGCGGTGATCGGCCGCCGCCTCGTCAGGTCCAGGCCCGCCTGCGCGGAGAACTTGGTGAGATCGTACGACGGCCGGATCGCGCGCTCGTGGATCAGGTCGATGCCCGCGCGCAGCGCGTTCGTCAGAGGATAGAGCCGCGGCACGGAGAGGCCCACGTCGATGACCCGCTCGATGGGGATCCCGTCCGGGTACTTGATCCGCGACTGGTACTGCGTCAAGTCCGTACAGGCCGTCGACCCCGGAGGGGTGTTGGGAGGATCGAGCGGACAGAACCGCTCGCTCGGGAAGCGGGTGAAGGGGAAGTCCGCCTTCGCCAGCGCGGTGAAAGTGAGGTTGCGCCCGAAGAGGTTGCCCTGCGTCCACTGCGCGGTCGCGCGCGGGCCGTCGGCGAGCGAAAAGCCGATGCTCGCCTGGAAGTCCCGGGTCGGCCGCTCGCGCAGCTGGACTTGGAGGGTCTTCTCGCCCTCCGGCACCTCGGGGTTCCGCGGGGTGAGGATGGCGGAGAAGAAGAGACCTGTCCGCAGCAGCGTCTGCTGCGCGCGGTCGATCGCCTCGGGAGTGAGCACGTCACCGCGGCGCAGGCCCACCAGGTCCAGCACCAGCCCTTCGACGGTGCGCCGCTGCCCGACCACCTCGACGAATCCGACGCGGACCACCGGCCCGGGCTGGATCCGGTAGCGAACGTCCACGCGCGAGCCGCCGTCCGGCGTCTCCTCGAACTGCTCGTCGTCCTCGACCCTGGCGTAGAGATGGCCCCGGCGGGTGAAGATCTGGGTCAGCGCGGCGCGGCCCTCCTCCGCCTGCAGGTAGCTGAAGGGCTGCCCGCTGCGCAGCACGATCGCCGCGTCGAGCTCGGCGGCGGGAACGTCGCCGCCCCCTTCCACCAGGATGCGCCCGACGCGCGTCTGGTCGCCTTCCCGGATGGGGATGGTGACGGAGATGCGCGCGAGGTTGCCGCCGATGGGCTCGAGCTTTGGCGGCCCGGCGCGGACCGACAGGTAGCCTTCCGACTTGTAGAGATCCTCGATCTGCTTGAGCGCGCGCGCGTACACCACCGGGTCGAACACCGTCTCCGGGTCGACGCGGACGCGCGGTGCGTGCGGCGCGGGAACCCTCCCCATCACGCCCATCCGCTCCACCATCGCCGGATCCGCGCGCGAGGCGGGATCGCGGGCGACGTTGTCGCGCAAGAGCTGCAGGACCCGCTCGCGGAGCTGGGCGGTAGGAATGCCCTTGTTCCCGGTGAACAGCACCCGCTCCACCCGGACCTGGGGCCCCTCGTCGATGCTGAACACCACCTCTTCCGCGCCGTCGCGCGCGACCATCCCCCGCTCCGCCACCTTGGCGCGCAAGAAGCCCGCCCCGACATAGAAGCGCCGCAAGCGTCCCGCCAGCTCCTGCGAAGCCTGCGCGTCGAGCGGCTCGTCGGACTCCACCGCCAGCTGCGAGGCGAGGACCGCGTCGGAGAAGGCGCGGTTCCCGCGGAGCTGGAAGCGCACCACCGGCCCGGCCGCGACGGGAACGACGATGCGGGCGCTGCTCTTGTCCAGCTCCTCGATCACCGGGAGATCGACGCGCGCCCGCAGCCGTCCCGCCCTGCGGTAACGCTCGCGCACCCGGCGGACGGCGTCGTCGAGCAGGCCGAGATTGAGGACGTCGCCCGGGTCCAGCCGGAAGGCGGCGGAGAGCTGATCGCGGGTGAGCCCCGGGTCGCCCGCGAAGCGCACCTCGGAGATTCGCGTCAGCGGTCCCTCGTCGATGCGAAGCTCGAGGGCCACCCCGCCGGGAGCGGGCTTCCGCCCCGGCGTGATCTGCGCGGAGCGGTAGCCGATCCGGAAGTACGCGGCCCGGATCGCCTCCACCGCCGGCCCCACCTGCTCGGGCTGGAACTCGGCGTTGACCGTTAGATTTGCGCTCTGCAGCAGCACGCTCTCCGCCAGCGCGCTGTGTCCGGGAAAGCTGAGCGAGACCAATTTCTCGATGGCGGTGAGCACGAACACCAGCCGCACCCGCCCTTCCCCCATCGGCTCGGCGTACGCGGCCACCCGCGAGAACCGCGCGCTGGCGTGTAGCGCGCGGATCGCGTCGCGCACGTCGCGCGTGTCGAGGGGGTGGCCGGGCTTCACCTCCACCAGCTCGCGCACCGATCCCGCGTCGGCGCCCTCGTAGGTGATCTCTCCCACCCGCAGCGGCTCCGGGGCGGGCGCTTGCGCGAGGAGGAGGGCGCAGAGCAGGCCGAGCATCAGTCCCCCTCCCACTGCAGATGGAGGTCGACGCCGAAGTCGGTGCCGGTGGTGACGTGCTCGTTGTCGAGCTGGAAGCGGGTGGAGAGCGAGTCCGAGAGCTGGTAGCTGATCACCCCGCGGTAGCGCCGCGTGGTCAGGCCTTCCAGGACCTTCAGGTCCAGCCGGTCGGAGATCAGGTGCGACTGGAAGCGCGCCATCGGCTCCAGCCGGTTGGTGGCCGAGGAGAAGTCGCTGGCGAAGTCGATGTTCGGGTCGCGGAGGATCGCGTTCTTGGGAATGAAGCGCCGCACCTCCTCGGAGAAGCCGGTGGCCTTGTTCAGCGCCTCGATCCCGATGGCCAGGCCGGAGTCCGCCGCAGAGAACGCGCTCTGCTGCAGGTCCCGGGAGACGAACCCAAAGGTGAGGAGGAACCCGATGTCCGCGTCCGCCAGCGCCGGGTCCGAGGTGAGCGAGACGTGCGGCTCCCCGGGCGTCCCGAAGGCGTGCAGCCGGATCTTGTACACCTGTCCCGCGTAGGTCACCTGCGAGTTCGCTTGCAGGTCGAAGCTGGGGCGGATGCGCTGCCGGTCGGTGAAGGTGAGCACGCCCTGCTCGATCTGGAACTCGTTTCCCCGGAAGGTGGCGGTGCCGTGCACCGTGTTCACGCTGCCGAGGAGGCCGAGGGCGCGCGAGGTCCCGGTGACCTTGAGATCGCCCTTCAGATCGGCGCGCGCCAGGTTGTTCTCCAGCCGCACGGCGCGGGAGAGGTGCACGTCGAGATCGAAGCGCACCACCACCGCGCTCTTGGCGAGCACCTTGGGAGTGGGCGGCCGCCGGGAGAGGTCAAGGAGCGATCGCTCCAGGTCGATGTCCTCCGTGTACTTGATCTGCGAGAGGTTCAGGTTGCCGCCGAGGACCGGTTCGTACGGGTCGCCGTAGA
The DNA here is from genome assembly GCA_041499865.1 of Deltaproteobacteria bacterium. GTDB lineage: Bacteria > Myxococcota > Myxococcia > Myxococcales > 40CM-4-68-19 > 40CM-4-68-19. The sequence goes on along the minus strand of JBGQLA010000201.1, from coordinate 5,329 downwards.
GCGTGAGATCGCCGTCCACGTTGGTGCTGAGGCTCTCCTGGAGCTTGACGTTCACCTCGCTGACGTGCGCGGAGATGTCGATCTTGCGCGGGACCAGCCGCTCCATCTCCATCCCGCCGGAGACGCGCGCCTCGCCGTTGTTCAGCGTGCCGGAGAGCGCGTCGATCACCAGCGCGTCCTGGGAGAAGGAGATGCTCCCGTTCAGGCTCCGCGCCGCCACCGGGAGGCCGCGCAGCGTCAGCGCTCCGTCCTCGACGCGGATGTTGCCCAGCACGGTCGGCCGCTTCGCGGTGCCGCTCACGGTGGCCTGCATCAGGTAGCGGCCGGAGGCGTGCTCGAGGTCGGGGACCACGCCCGCGAGCACCCGTCCGTCGATGTTGGCGGTGAGCCGGAGATCCAGCGTGCCGTCGTGGGTCCTGCCGCCGGAGAGCTGGACGGTGGTGTACGGCGCGCGAAGCGCGAGCCGGGGCGTGCGCACCCCGTCGGGCCCGAACGATACCTCCGCCGGGCCGTCGTTCTCGAAGGCCAGGTCGCTGCGCAGGACCTTGAGCTGGGAGAGGGTGAGGACGCCGGAGCTCTCCCGCCAGCGCCGCAGCGAGCCCTTCAGCTCCACGCTGCCGGCCAGCGAGCCGCCCTGGATGTTCGCGTCGGGCAGGAACAGATCCAGGTATTCCGCCAGATCGGGGAGCCGCACCGTCGCGGAGGCGGTGTAGGGGAACTCTCCCTCCAGCCGGGCGTCGACCGCGACCGCGTGGGTGCCCACCTTCCCCTTCAGGGCCATGGCCTTGCCGTCGATCTTCAGCGACAGGTCCCCTTCCCCGATGTCCGCCTCGCCCGACATCCCCTCCGCGAACTTCACGCCGACGTCGATCAGCGGGTGCGCGGCGACGCCGCGGATGCGGGCGGTAGCGCTCAGGGGGCCGGAGAGCTTCGCCGCCGTCGCCAGGTCGAGATCGGCGAGGTCGAAGTTCTCGCTGGCCCCATCCATCTGAAGCTTCCAGTCCGGCCCGAATCCGCCGGAGAGCCGGACCGCCGCATCGCCGTGCCGGAGCTCCAGCTTCTCGATCTGCAGGCGTGGCTCCTGCCCGTGCAGGGAGAGGCGGGCCTCGCCGACGGCGAAGGATTCCCCCCACAGCTCCAGGTGATCGAAGCGCAGCGATGCCGTCCCGTCGGGACCCGCCACCGGACCCTTCACGTCGATCACGCTGCTGAGGTGGCCGTCCACCTCGTCGGGATCCTGCACGGCGGACAGCGTGGGAACGAGGCCGACGGCCAGGTCGATCAGATCGTGGACGCGCCCGTCCGGCACCTCCAGGTGCGCGTCGATCGGCGTGGCCGCCGTCCTGAAATCGACCGCGATCCGCCCGAGATACGCGCTGCGATCCTTGCGGCCGCGGATCTCGGCGAACGACAGCTTCATCGAGCGCGCGTCGAATCCCACCCGGGTGGTGACCTCGCCGAGCGACAGCTCCATGAAGCGCACGCCCTGCGCCGCCGTGTTGCCCTCGATCGACAGCGCGGAGTAAGGGCCCGCGACGCGCGCCGAGAGCTTCAGGGTCCCCCGCGCGGGGAGCGGCCCGATGTGCCCGAGGAAATCGTCGAGGACGATCCCCTCCGACTGCGCCGCGAGCTGCATGCCCCGCTGGACGTCGGTGAAGAAGGTGCTCTCCACCTGCATCCGCGAGGCGCCCACCTCCACCGTCACGGCGCGGGCGACGATCTTCTCCGCGTCGACCGCCACCTCGCCCGCGAGCTTGCCGCGGGCGAACTCGAGCATCTTCTTCGCCTGCGCCCGCTTCTCGTAGCTGCGGTCGAGGACCGCGAAGTCCGCGAGCTCGAGGGCGGTCTCGCCGCCCAGCCGGAACGGAGCGAGGGTCCCCTTCACCTGCACGCGCCCGCTGGTGCGCAGCACCACCCAGGCGCGGGGCAGCCCCAGCTTGCGCAACAGGTCGGCCAGCTCCATGTCCCGCAGCATCAGATCTGCCGAGAGCGGAAGCGAGGAATCGGCCAGCGACAGCTCGACCGATCCGTTCACCTGCCCGTGCCCGACCGGCACCTCCAGGCGATCGACCTTCACCCGGGCCGGCGTCAGGTCGAAGCGGAGCCGGGCGTCGCCGGGAACGAAGCTGTCGAGGACCACGCCGCGCAGACGGAGGTCGCCCTTCAGGTGTGGCGCGCCGCGAGCGACGGAGACCGTCGCGTCGGCCGAGACTCCGCCCTTCACCGTCCGCAGCACGCCCGGGATCAGGTGCGCGCTGGCGGACTCCAGGTCGTCGAACCGCACGTTCGCGGCGAGGTCGATCTGCGGGTTGCAGAGGTTCTGCAGCTTCCCCTTGAGGAAGGCCGACCCGTCCACCCCGATCACGTCGCCGCGGCGGAGATCGACGCTGCCGCTGCCCTTCAGATCCACGATGCCGGCGACGCGCGAGGAGACCAGGCCGACCGTGCGGCCGGGCAACTCCAGGGAGCCCGCGCGGGTGGAAACGCCGACCGAGAGCCGCGAGCCTTTCCCCTTCAGCGAGAGGCTGGCGTGAGGAAGGACCAGGTGCGCGCGTGCGGTGTGCACCTCCACGCTCGCCTTGCGCACCTTCACCCGGCCGAACTCGAAACGATCGAGCAGGTCGGGCAGGCACTGCCCACCGGAAGGGGGCGAGGCGCCGGCCTGATCGAGCGCGAGCCGCAGCCGGGGATGATCGACCTCCAGCCGCTCCAGCCGGACCCTCTGCAAGAGCGGCCGCACCTTCACCTGCGCGAAGACCCGGTCCACCTCCAGGTCGATCCGGCCGCCCGGATCGCCCACCTTCAGCCCCTCGATGGTGAGCTTCCCCTGCTCCGGCTGCACCGAGCAGCGGGAGACCCGGACCCTGGCGGCCGTGGCCTCCTCGATGGTGGCGACGGCGTAGGCGCAGAGGTTGTTGGCGACGAACTCGGTGCGCAGGAAGGCGATGGCCGCGCCAAAGACCACGGCGGCGGCGAGGCCTGCGGCGACGAGGATACGGCTCAGCACGCGTCAGCTCGGCTTCGCGAGCCCCGCCAGGTACCGATCGATCTCGCCGAGATCGATCTGCTTTCCCTTCTCGGCCGCGGCGGGTGGCGGGATGGAGACGGGCCTCTTCGCTGCGCCGGACTCCGACGACGCGCCGTCGAGCCCCAGGTCGCGCGCGACGCGCTCGATCATCTGGTCGTCGATCATCGGCACCCGGGCGACGTAGCCTTCGAAGAGGGCGTTGTCGCAGAGGGTGTTGATCACCCGCGGGGTGCCGCTGGAGAACCGGTGCACCGAGGTGACCGCGCCCGGAGTGAACGGCATGCGGGCGGCGCCCGCCAGACGCAGCCGGTGCTTGATGTACGCCTCGGTGCTCTCCGCATTGAGGTGGTCGAGCCTGTACTTCATAGACACGCGCTGCGCCAGGGGCGGATCCAGCTTGAGATTCTGCTCGATCTCCGGCAGGCCGAAGAAGATCAGGCTGAGCAGCTTCCTCTCCGGGACCTCGAGGTTGAGCAGCCCGCGGAACTCCTCCATCAGCTCCCGGGTGGCGAGCATCTGCGCCTCGTCGATCAGCACCACCGCCCGCCGGCCGGACTCGTAGATCCGCACCAGCCGCTGGTAGAGCTGCCCGAGCAGCGTCAGCTTGTCCTCGCTGGGCGCCTCGACCCCGAGCTGCAGGGCGACCCGCTTCAGGAGCCAGGAGGCGGTCACGCCGCTGTGGATGATCACCAGCAGCGCCGCCTCGTACTCGTTCTCCGGCAACGAGTCGAGCAGCCGGCGGGCCAGCGTGGTCTTCCCCGCCCCGATGTCCCCGACCAGGATCCCCAGGCCCTTCATCTGCGAGCAGAGGTGCGTCAGCCGCACCAGCGCCTGCGAGTGCTGCGGGGAGTTGAAGTAGAAGCGCGAGACCGGGGCGTTGGAGAACGGCTCCTGCGCCAGCTCGTAGTAGTCGAGATAGTTCATCACACGAAGCCGATCTTGCGGTTCTTCTGCGGGACGTCGTTCGGCTGCGGGCTGGCGGAAGCGGCGCGCCCGGCAGGTGCCGAGCTGGTCTGCGCGGCGGCCTTGCGCTGGGGCGGCGCGGGCGTGGACGAGGGCTTGACGATCGGCCGGGCCTTGACGCCGACGCTGCCGGCCAGGCGCTGCAGGCGCGCACCGACGTCGCGGTAGTTTGCGTCCTTTTCAGCCAGGGCCTGGTACTGCTCCAGCGCATCGGAGGCGCGGCCCTGGGCCTCCAACGCGCCGCCCAGCTCGAACTGCAGCGCATGCCGCGCAGCCGCCGGCAGACCGGGGAGATCGAGTCCCTGCTGGAAGTGCCCCGCCGCGGCCTCCGCGTTTCCGCGCTCCAGCTCGCAGACGCCGAGCATGGTCAGGCAGTCCGCGGCCCGGGTCCCCCCGCCATGCCGCAGCGCCACCTCGAACTCGGCGATCGCCTCGTCGAGAAGGCCCATCTCCTTGTAGGCGATCCCCAGGTCGTAGTGGGTCTGCACGTCCTCCGGCCGGACCACCTGCGAAAGGCGGGCCCGGAACTCGCCGAGCACCTCGTGCGCCGGCACCTGGAAGGACTCGAGCACGTCGCCGTCGAGCGGCTTGTCTTCCTCGGTCGCCCCGACGCCGACTTCGGCCGCCAGCTCGGCGGCGAGCTCGGCCGCCAGATCGTCGTGGTCCTTGTTGGCGGCGGCGGCGGGCGCGCTGCCCAGCTTGCGCAGCCGCTCGAGGGCGCCGGGATGGTCCGGCGCGGCCATCGTGATCCCCTCGAGGATCGCGCGCGCATCTTCCGGGAGGCCGGTCTGGAGATAGAAGTCGGCCTCGGCCAGGTCCCCTGCGAACTCGTCTTCTCCCTCCGCGGCGGCGGGCTCGCCCTGGATCACGCGCTCGCCGGCATGCTGCGCCTCGCCGACCGCCTCGACCTCGAGATCGGCGCCCTCGAGGACCAGCTCCTCGCCGGCGGTGGCCAGCGACCGCAGCTCGGCCCGCACGGCGTCGGCGCGGGAGTCGCGCTTCTTCTCGCAGAGCCGGAGCATGGTGTTCAGCGAGGCGACGGCGTCCTCCGTCCGGCCCGTCGCCAGCGCCACCGCCTTGGCCTTCTCGTGCGCGTCGATGTTGTCGGGATCGACGGAGAAGATGCGCCGCAGGTGATCGAGCGCCTTCTCGTGCAGCCCGTACTTGACGTAGACCTCGGTCTCCTTGAGCAGCTTGGGGATCTGCGCCGGCGAGGGCGGCGGCGCGACCGCTCCCCTGGGCTGGACGGGGGCCGACGGCGGCCTCGCGCCGACGATGGGTGCGGTCGCCGGACGGACCGGCGGCGACGCTGCGGCCGGCGGCGAAGGCGGCCTGGCT
>JBGQLA010000200.1:0-9405 GCA_041499865.1 Deltaproteobacteria bacterium | reverse complement strand
TGGAAGGCGCGCCTGCAGGATCTCCGGGAGATCGTCGGCTCCGCCTGGGATCCGCGCCGCCGCTGAGCGTTCAGTAGCACGGAGAGCACGAGCACTGACCGCTGCGGCGCACTACGGCCGGCGCGCAACCATCGCCGACCAGCGCACCAGCAGCACGCGCTCGCCGTGCGGGTTGAAGAGCTCGCCGACGCAATCGAGCAGGCCACGCTCGGGGCGCTTGGGGGAGTTGCGCGTGCCGGCGACGGTCAGCCGGCCGCGCAGCGCATCGCCGGGACGCACCGGTTTGAGCCAGCGCAGCTCGTCGATGCCGCCGGCGCCCAGGCTGGCGACATCGTGCAGCAGCCCGCGCACGAGCAGGCCCATGAAGACCGACGCCGTGTGCCAGCCGCTGGCGATCAGGCCGCCGTAGATCGACTTGCCAGCCGCCTCGGGATCGACGTGAAAGGGTTGGGCGTCGAAGCGGCGGGCAAACGCGAGGATCTCCTGCTCCGGGACGATCTCCTCGCCGAGCTCGAAGATGTCGCCTTCGCGGAAGTCTTCCAGGTGGCGCATGCGCCGGCATGTTGTCGCACCCTGGGCGGCCCGCCAAGCCGGGCGGCGGTCCAGTTGCGTACATGTCGGCGCCTCGCCCATTCAATGATTGTTCGCCTGTGCCACGTTGGCCCGATGAACGCGTTCCAAAACGCGCCCCCGATCTCGTCGTTCAGCGGGGGCGGCGCGATGGGCGAGCTGATGCGGTCGCTGGACTGGAACCGGACGCCGCTCGGCCCGGTCGAGCGCTGGCCACAGAGCCTGCGCACCAGCGTCAGCATCTGCCTGAGCTCGCGGTTCCCCATCCTGATCTGGTGGGGCCCGGATCTGGTGAAGCTCTACAACGACGCCTATCGCGAGATCCTGGGCGCGAAGCATCCCGCTGCGATGGGCGCGCGGGGCCGCGACGTCTGGCCGGAGATCTGGCACATCATCGGGCCGATGCTCGCCTCGGTGATCGAGCGGGGCGAGGCGACGTGGTCGGAGAACATCATGCTGCCCCTCGAGCGGAAGGGATTCGCCGAGGAGTGCTACTTCACCTTCTCCTACAGCCCCATCCGCGACGAATCGGGCAGCGTGGGCGGCGTCTTCACCGCCGTCACCGAGACCACCCAGCAGGTGCTCTCCGAGCGCCGGCTGCGCACGCTGCGCGATCTCGGCGCTCTCTCCGCGCGGGCGCAGTCGGAGGCGGAAGCCTCCCGCGAGCTGGTGGAGATCCTGGCGCTGAACAAGGCCGACGTTCCCGACTGCGCTCTCCTCGGCCTCGACGCCGCGCGCACCGCGTTCGACCCCGCGCGCAGCTTCGGGCTGCCCGCCGGCCCTGCCGACGGCCTGCTCCAAGCGGTGAAGGCAGCGCTGGAAGGCGTCGACACGGGCGTGACCCGCAATCCCTGGGGCGATGGCAGCGACGGGGAGTGGGCGCTCGTCCTTCCCCTGCCGGCGCCGGGCCAGGACTCGGCGCTGGTGATCGCCCTCTCGCCGATGCTGCCCCTCGACGAGGCGTACCGCGGGTTCCTGCGGACCGTCGGCGATCAGGCCGGCGCCGTGCTGGCGAACGCCCGCGCGTTCGAGAGCGAGCGGCGCCGCGCCGCGGCGCTGGCAGAGCTGGATCGGGCGAAGACCGCCTTCTTCAGCAACGTCAGCCACGAGTTCCGCACCCCGCTGACGCTGATGACCGGTCCGCTCTCTGATCTGCTGGAAGGAGCGCAGGGCGCGCTCAGCCCGGCGCAGCGGCAGCAGCTGGAGCTGGTGGAGCGAAACACGCTGCGCCTGCTGAAGCTGGTCAACATGCTGCTCGATTTCGCGCGGACCGAGGCGGGCCGGACCGAGGCCACGTACGAGCCGACCGACCTGGCCGCGCTGACCGTCGACGTCGCCAGCTCGTTCCGCGCGGCCCTGGAGCGCGCGGGGCTGCGGTTCGAGGTGACCTGCGAGACGCTCCCGGAGACGGTCTTCGTCGATCGCGAGATGTGGGAGAAGATCGTCCTCAACCTGCTCTCGAACGCCTTCAAGTTCACCTTCGAGGGCGGCATCTCCGTCACCCTCAGGCCGGCGGACGGCGAGGTGATCCTCGAGGTCCGCGACAGCGGCACCGGGATTCCGGAGAGCGAGGTGCCGCGCGTGTTCGAGAGGTTCCACCGCGTCCAGGGCGCGAAGTCGCGCACCTACGAAGGAACCGGAATCGGCCTGGCGCTGGTCTCCGAGCTGGTCGGGATGCACGGGGGACGGATCGACGTGCAGAGCCGCGTCGGCGAAGGCACCTCGTTCGCCGTGCACATCCCGAGAGGATGCGCGCACCTCCCCGCCGAACAAATCGGCGTGGGGCGCCGGCTGCCCTCGACGGGGATCGCCGCCTCCGCGTATCTCCAGGAAGCGCTGCGCTGGCTTCCGGACGGTGGAACGGCCGAGGCAGGCATCGTCACCGCGCGGCCCGGGGCCCGGATCCTGGTGGCGGACGACAACGCCGATATGCGCGAGTACGTGGCGCACGTCCTGGCGCCGCGCTGGAACGTGGAGGCGGTGGCGAACGGCGCGGAGGCGCTGCAGGCTGCCCGCCGGGTCCGGCCGGATCTGATCCTTACCGACATCATGATGCCCGACCTCGACGGGTTCGGCCTCCTCCGCGAGGTCCGCCGGGATCCCGCCCTGGAGACGATCCCGGTGATCATGCTCTCCGCGCGCGCGGCCGAGGATGCGCGCATCGAAGGGCTGGAGGCCGGCGCCGACGATTACGTGGTGAAGCCGTTCGTGGCCCGGGAGCTGCTGGCGCGCGTCTCCACCCACCTGCAGCTCGCGGCCGCCCGCGAGACGGCGCTGCGGGACCGGGAGCGGATGTACGGCGTCTTCCAGCAGGCGCCGGTCCCCATCGCGGTGTTCTCCGGCCCGGACTTCACCTGCGAGCTGGCCAACCCGCGCTACCAGCAGCTGGTGGGAAACCGCCCGCTCGCGGGCCGCACGCTGCGCGAGGCGTTTCCGGAGCTGGTCGGCACGCCCATCCCGGACATCGTCGAGCAAGTCTGGAGCACCGGCGAGCCGTTCGCGGCCGACGAGTACGCCATCCGGCTGCGGCGCGCGGACGGCATGCTCGAGGACCGCTGGTTCAACTTCAACCTGCAGCGCTTGCGCGATCCCTTGGGGAACGCCACCAGCGTGATGCTGGTCGCGGTGGACGTGAGCGAGCAGGTGCGCGCGAGGCTTCGGATGGAGGAAGCCGGCCGGGAGCGCGAGGTCCTGCTGGCGCGCGAGCAGCAGTCGCGGCGCGAGGCCGAGGCGGCGAACCGCGCCAAGGACGAGTTCCTCGCCATGCTCGGGCACGAGCTGCGCAACCCGCTGGCGCCGATCCTGACCGCGATGCAGATCCTGCAGCTCAAGGGCGTGGCGACGCGCGAGGCGGAGATCGTGCAGCGCCAGCTCCGCCACATGATCCGGCTCGTCGACGACCTGCTCGACGTCGCGCGCCTCGCGCGAGGCAAGATCGAGCTGAAGAAGCGCGCCGTGGAGCTGGCCCCGCTGATCGGCCGCGCGGTGGAGATGGCGAGTCCCCTGCTCGAGCAGGGCCGGCATCACCTGGAGGTCGACGTCCCCGAAGGAATCGTGCTGGACGCGGACCCGGACCGGTTTGCCCAGGTCCTTTCCAATCTGCTGACCAATGCCTGCAAGTACAGCCCCCCGGCGTCGCACGTCAGTCTCAAGGCGCGCCGGCAGGACGCCGCGATCGAGGTCTCCGTGCGCGACACCGGCATCGGGATTGCGCCGCCGATGCTGGAGCAGATCTTCGAGCCGTTCTTCCAGGACCCTTCGCAGCGGGCGATGTCGCCCGGCGGCCTCGGCCTCGGGCTCACCATCGCGCGGAACCTGATCCAGCTGCACGGGGGGGGCGATCGAGGCGCACAGCGAGGGCGCCGGCAGGGGAAGCGAGTTCGTCGTCCGCGTCCCGGCGCTGCCGATCACCGTCCCTTCGCTCCGGGAGCCGCGCGGCATGGCCGTGGGCCAGCCGGCACCCTGGGCGGCGAGAGTGCTGCTGGTCGACGACAACCTCGACGCCGGAGAGATGCTGGCCACCGCCCTGCAGGGCGCGGGATACGACGTGCGCACCGCCGCCGACGGGCCGCAGGCGCTGGGAATCGCGGAGGGCTTCGTTCCGCAGATCGCGCTGCTCGACATCGGGCTGCCGGTGATGGACGGGTACGAGGTGGGCGCGGCGCTTCGCTCCCGCTTTCCCGGCGTCGCGCTCTTCGCCGTCACCGGCTACGGCACGGCGGCGGATCGCGACCGCGCGGAAGCGGCCGGATTCTCCGGCCACTTCGTCAAGCCCGTCGATCTGGACGAGATCTTCGCCGCCCTGCGGCGGGTGTGCGGAGCGCCCGCTTCGAACGCCTTTGCCTGACCTCGCCCGCTCAAGCTGCCGGGGTGGCGCGGGTGACGGCGCCGCGGTCGATCTGGAACACCACGTCCAGGAGCTCCCTGGAGTGCGTCAGGTCGGACTCCGAGAGCACCACGCAAAGCCCCTCGCGCTTGAGCAGCGCGATCACCTCCGCCAGGCGCCGCGCCAGCACCGGCGCCACGCCCTCGAACGGCTCGTCGAGGAGCAGGACCCGGGTTCCGGCGACGAGCGCGCGCGCCAGCGCCACCAGCTTCTGCTGCCCGCCCGAGAGCTGCAGGCCGCGCCGCTCGCCCAAGGCGTGCACCTCCGGGATCAGCTGGTGGATTCGGGCCAGCCGGGCCGCGCCGCCGTCCCTCGCGCCTGCGGCCCAGGCCGGCAAGAGGACGTTCTCGTCGACGGTGAGCTGCGGGACGAGGCGCCGGTCCTCCGGCATGTACCCGATCCCCATCCGCGCGCGCTGGTGCGGAGGAACGCCGGCGAGCGCCTTGCCGTCCAGCGCGATGCGCCCGGCGGACGGCGGAAGCAGGCCCATGATGCTGCGCATGAGCGTGGTCTTGCCGGCCCCGTTCCGCCCGATCAGCCCCGCCAGCTGCCCCGCCTTCACCTCCAGATGGACGCCGCGCAGGATGCGCACCGCCTTGATCGAGACATCCAGCGCCTCGACGGTCAGCACGGGCGCACCGCGGCCTCGCCCACCACGTAGCGCCGGACTTCCGGGTTCTCCAGTACCTCCGCCGTGGGCCCGTCCGCGATGATCCGTCCCTCGTAGAAGGCGGCGACGCGCTGGGTGTAGCGGCGCACGATCTCCATGTCGTGCTCGACGAACAGCACCGTCACCCGGTCGGCGCGGATGGCGCCGAGCACCAGGTCCATCAGCGCGAACTTCTCCTCCGAGCTCACCCCGCTGGTCGGCTCGTCGAGGAGAAGGATCTGCGGCTTCACCGCCAGCGCCATGGCGATGTCGAGGAGCTTGCGCACTCCCTCGGGGAGGACTCCTGCCGGAGCGCCACGGAAGCGGTCGAGGCCGAAGCGGAGCAGCATCGCCTCCGCCGCGTCCTCCGGCGCCTCCTCCACCGGCTTGCTGCCGTGGCGCGCCGCGATCCCGACGCCGACGAGCAGGTTCTCGTAAGCGGTCAGGGTGTCGAAGACCTGCGGGATCTGGAACGAGCGGCAGAGTCCCAGCCGCGTCACCTGGCGCGGCTGCAGCGCGGTGATGTCCCGGCCGCGGTACCGGATGGCGCCGGAGGTGGGCTTCAGGTAGCCCGTGACCAGGTTCACGAAGGTGGTCTTGCCCGCGCCGTTCGAGCCGATCAGCCCCACCACCGTGTCCTCCTCGATGGCGAGGTTGATGGAGGACGCGGCGGTGACCGCCCCGAACGTCTTCGTCAGCTCCCGGGTCTCGAGGATCACGCTCATCGAAGCGCCTTGCGCCAGCGCCCGAACACTGACCAGAGGCCGCTGGGGAGGAAGAGGATGACCAGGAGCATCGCCCCGCCGACCACCAGCTGCCAGGTGTTCGGCGAGTACTCGTAGGCGAAGCTGCGGAGAAGCTCGAGCAGGATCGCCCCGAGGAACGGCGCCAGCACGCTGGCGGTGCCGGAGAGGATGGCCACGAAGACGAACTCGCCCGAGGTGGTCCAGTAGGCCATCTCCGGATCGATGTGGCCCACGGTCAGCCCGCTCAATGCTCCGCCCAGGCCCGCGACGACGCCCGCGATCACCAGATTGAGGTGCACCAGGTTGCGCACCGATGCGCCCATGTACTCGACGCGAAGCTCGTTGTCGCGAATGGCGGGGGCGAGCCGCCCCAGGTGGGAGCCGAGGAAGCGGTGCAGCCAGAAGCTGGCGGCGAAGCCCGTCGCCACGGTGAGCGCGAAGACGGCGTAGCGCCCGTAAGGTCCGCCGGCCGGGACGCCGGCGACGGTGCGCGCCCCGAGGTTGAACCCGTCGGTGGAGCCGAGGGCGGAGGTCTTCACCAGGAGGCCGTAGAGGATCATCGAGAAGGCGAGGCTGAGCATGGCGAAGAAGATCCCGCGGTACCGGGCGAGCAGGAGCCCGCAGAGCGCCGCCACCGCGCCCGCGGCGGCGCCTCCCGCCAGCATCATGGCGAGCGCGTCGGAGAGGCCTCGCGCGGCGGGCATCATCCCGGCCGCATAGGCGCCGACGGCGAAGTAGAGGCCCTGCCCGAAGGAGACGAGGCCGGTGCGCATGAGGAGCAGGAGCCCCAGCACCACCAGCCCTTTCGCCAGCGAGATGGTGACGAGGAACAGCGCCCATTTCGGCAGGAGCGGTCCGCCGGCGAGGAGCAGGAAGAGCGAGGCGAGGAGGGCGACCGTGGTCCGATCGAGGCGCCTCATATCTTCCGCGCCTCGGCGGCCACGAACAGGCCGCGCGGCCGGAAGGCGAGCACCAGCGCCATCACCAGGTAGATGCTGAACAGCTCCACCTGCGGGAAGAAGTGCACCGCCGCCGAGCGCACCAGCCCGACGATCAGCGATCCGATCGCGGCGCCGGGCATGCTGCCCAGCCCACCCACCACCACCACCGCGAACGCGAGGACGATGGTCTCCACGCCCATGCCCGGGACCACGGACACCGTCGGCGCGGTGAGCGCGCCGCCGAGCGCGGCCAGCATGGTCCCGAGCGTGAAGGTGATGAGGAACACGCTGCGCACGTTGACGCCGAGGGCGGCGGCCATCTCGCGATCGTGGATGACGGCCACCAGCAGCTTTCCATAGCGCGTCCCGTAGATGCCCCAGCGCAGGCCCACTCCGGTGACGATGGCCGCGAGCACCAGCGCGCCGCTGTAGACGGGATAGGTGAGCGGCCCGATCTCCACCGTCCCGAGCAGCCCATACGGCTCGGCGATGAAGTACGACTCGACGCCCCAGACCAGCTTGATGGCGTCCTCGAGGATGAGGAAGACCGCGTAGGTGACCAGCACCATGACGATCTCGTCGCGCCCGTAGACGATGCGGAGCACGCCGCGTTCGATCAGGGGCCCGAAGACCAGGCCCACCGCGATCGCCGCCGCGATCAGCAGCGCGTAGGAGAAGAGCGGCGCGCCTCCGCCGCGGATCCAGGCGCCCACCAGCGAAGTGGCGGTGTAGGCGCCGAGCGCATACAGGCTGCCGTGCGCCATGTTGAGGATGCGCATGACGCCGTACACGATGGTCAGGCCGGCGGCGATGATGAACAGCCACGAGGCGTAGATGGTGCCGTCGATCACCACCGCCAGAACGTCGCCCATGCCGTGACGCCCCGGGGTTGCGCGCGCCTACTTCTTCGAGAACGCGGCCTTGATCCAGTCGGCGCTCTTGGTGCCTTCGGGAGGGTTCACCTTGTCGGCCGGGAAGCGCTTCACGTGCGTGAACGTGAGCTTGCCGCCGCTGTTCTTCGCCACTCCGTAGACGGTCTCCTCGATCGCCTGGTGTCCTTTGCCCAGGGCCATCTTGATGGTGCCGCTCGGGGTCTCGAAGCTCGAGCCTTCGAAGGCGGCGATGATCGCGTCGAGCGCCGGGTCGGCGGCGCCTCCAGCCTGCGCCTTCTCGTACGCGGTCTTCAGGCCGAGGATCGCCTGCGCCATGTGGTACGCGGGGTAGACCGGCGGGACGCTGTAGCGCTCCTGGTAGGTGGCGCGGAACCAGCGGTTCAGCTCGTTGTCGGGCGCGAACACGCCGTGCGATCCGCGGGCCCCGATGATGGTGCCGTCGGGGATCTGTCCGGCGAGCTTGTACATGGCGGTCTCGCCGGCGGTGAGCAGGGCGGTGCTCTTCTTGAACAGCCCGCGCGGGGAGGCCTGGAGGATGAACGCGTCGAGGTCGCCGCCCCAGAAGCTGGAGTGGATCACGTCCGGCGATCCGGACATCAAGGCGGAGATCTCCGCGCCGTACTGGCCGGCGAGGAGCTTCGGCATCTGCGAGGTGGTCACCTGGACGTCGGGCCTGAGCGCCTTCATGGTGGCCTCGAAGTCGTTCCAGGAATCCTGGCCCCAGGCGTAGTTCTGGTTGATGCCGGCGACGCTCTTCAGCTTCGGCTTCAGCTCGTCGACGTAGAGGGCGGCGGCCACGTTGTCCATGGCCGCGTGCGCGTCGGTGCGGAACAGGTACTTGTAGCTGTTCTCCTCGAAGATCCGGGGTGTGCCGCAGTCGAAGAAGAGGGTGAGCTTCTTCAGCTCCTCCGCGACCGGCGCGACCGCGAGGCAGTCGCCGCTGGAGATGTAGCCGATCACCGCGTCGACGTTCTGCCGCTGCACCAGGTCGCGGTACTCGCTGACCTGCTTCGCGGTCCCTCCGGCCTCGTCGAGGAACACCAGCTCCAGCGGGCGGCCGCCGAGCCCTTTCTTCGTGTAAGGCCCCGGCCCCTTGCCCGCATTGAGCGACTCCGCCAGCACCTCGGCGGAGTTGCGCGCGGGCACGCCGAACGGCCCGGCGGCTGCTCCCGAGAGGAAGGTGACCACGCCGACCTTGAACGGCTTCTCGGCCGGAGCGGGAGCCGGCGCCTGCGCCGGAGCGCTTCCGGCGACGGCAAGCGCGAGGATGAACGGCAGCGGAGATCCCGCGAGGCGCGAGCGCGAATGGCTCATGTGGTGTTCTCCCGGCGCTGAGGGTCGGAGGCGCAGGCTAGGGAGCGAATCCTCGATTGTCAACGCGGCGGGTTGACCCGGCAGTGCGAAGCAAGGGACGATCGCAAGCTTGGGATTCCGGAAGAGGGGGGTGACGTGGTAGCGCCAGGCCTGGCTGCACTCCTGATCGCGATCGTGCCCGTCCACGTCGTTCCGATGACCGCGCCCCGGCCGCCGATGACGGCCGAGGCTGCGAACGGCCAACCAGCCAACTGCATCGGCGGGGCCTGCAACGTCCAGTACTGGGGCGGGCATGTCATCTCCAACGTGAAGCTCTATGCGGTGTTCTGGGGCAGCGGCGTGGACGCGACCACCAGGTCCTCGATCGGCGGTTTCTTCACCGCGCTGGCCAACAGCGAATGGATGG
>JBGQLA010000199.1:0-9408 GCA_041499865.1 Deltaproteobacteria bacterium | reverse complement strand
CCGCACCACGACGAGATGCTGTTCATCATCCAGCACCAGACCAGCGAGCTCTGGTTCAAGCTGATCCTCCACGAGCTGCGGGCCGCGATCGGATTCGTCCGCCGCGACGAGCTCGAGCCCACCTTCAAGATCCTCGCCCGGGTGAAGCACATCCAGGCCCAGCTCGTCTCGCAGTGGGCGGTGCTCGCGACGCTCACTCCCAGCGAGTACGGCGAGTTCCGCCACGTGCTCGGGCCGGCGAGCGGGTTCCAGTCCCTGCAGCACCGGCTGATCGAGTTCATGCTCGGCAACAAGGACCGGCGGCTGCTCCCGGTCCACGAGCAGAACCCCGCGGCGCACGCCGAGCTGCTCGCGGCGCTGCAGTCGCCGACGCTCTACGACGAGTTCCTCCGGTACCTGGCGCGGCGGGGAAAGCCGGTGCCGGTGACCGTGCTCGAGCGCGACGTCACCGAGCCGCACCGCAGCGATTCCGGGGTCCGCGCGGTGATCCGCGAGATCTACGAGAAGCCCGCGAAGAACTGGGACGCCTACGAGATGTGCGAGAAGCTGGTCGATGTCGACGAGCAGCAAGCGCTCTGGCGCTTCCGCCACGTGAAGGTCGTGCAGCGGATCATCGGCTGGAAGCGCGGCACCGGCGGCACCGCCGGCGTGGACTACCTGAAGAAGCTGGTCGACGTGCTGCTGTTCCCGGACTTGTGGGACGTGCGCACCGAGCTCAAGGGCTAAAAGCATGGTGCGAGGGGACGTGGATCGTCGCCAGCGGCCAACGATGGAAGGCGATCGTATTTCTAGCAGCAGCGGCGATCGCGGGTGCGCTGTTCCTGATTGACCTGTTTTCGGAAGCCGCGTCCGACCAGGTCCGCTGGTCCTGCCGCTTCGCCTGGTTCATGAGGTCGGTGCGGTGTCCCCGTTGCCACGGGCGACCGGCGTGGTACGCGGTGCAAAGCTGGACGCGAACCGCTGGGTACGCGTGTTGCTGTTTTCCATCGGGTGTCCGATTTGCGCGGCACCCGCACAGCAAGACCAGCGCGCGTCTTCTCCAAGCTCGCGATGACGCGGCGCGTCCCGTTCCGGAACGAGTTTGAAATCGAACAAAGGTGGAATCGCGTCACGTTTGATGGGCTAGACGACACCGTGGGCGCGCAGGAGTGGGACCAACCTCTCTTCCGCGGCCCGGATTCCGCGTTCGTAGTCGGGCGCCGGTTGTCGCGCCAGCTCCGCGAGCAGCCGGGCCTGGATCTCGCCCGCCTGCAGTGCGACCCGATAAGGGACGCGCGTGAACGTCACCAGCTGGTAACGCGTCAGATAGCGGCCCGGCATGCGGTCCTGCAACTCGTGCTCGATCTCCCGCATGCGAAGGAACTGCGGGTCCGCGACCTTGTCCCGCATCTCCACGAAGTTCTCCACCGCCAGATCGGCGATGGCGTCGGTGTCCGGCTTGCGTGCCTCCGCGAATTTCGCAAAGTCCCCCGCCCAGTCGCCGGTGAGCATCCCCGAGAGCAGCGTCACGTCCTCGAAGCCGGCGTTCATTCCCTGGCCGAAGAACGGCACGATGGCGTGCGCCGCGTCGCCGATCAGGAGCGCGCTGCCACGCGACCAGGGCCAGGCTTTCACCGTCGACATGTGACCGAGCGGCGCCTGGAGGAACTGCTGCGCGAGCGCCGGGATCAGCGCAACCGCGTCCGGGAAGTACATCTCGAAGAAGCGCCGGGCGTCCGCCTCCGTTCCCAACTCCGCGAACGACGGCGCTCCCTCGAAAGGCAGGAACAGCGTGCAGGTGAAGCTGCCGTCCAGGTTCGGCAGCGCGATCAGCATGAAGTTCCCGCGCGGCCAGATGTGAAGCGCCTCGCGGTGCAAGGCGAAGCCGCCGTCCTTCGGCGGCATCGTCAGCTCCTTGTATCCGCTGGAGAGGACGTCTTGCGAAACCCGCCCGCCCAGGCTGTCGCGCAGCGCGGAGGCGCTGCCGTCGCTGCCCACCACCACCTCGGCGCGGACTTCGCCGCCGGGATCGAAGCGCGCGATCCGCCGCTCGAAGTCATGGTCGACCAGGCGCTGGCCGAAGTGGATGCGCACCCGGCCGGTCTCCTCCGCGCGCGTCATCAACAGCTTGTTCAGGCCGCCGCGGGACATCGAGTTGATCTGCTCGCGGTCGCTGCGCCCGTAGGGGAGCAGCGCCAGCTTGCCGTCGAGCGCGTGGGTCATGCGGCCGCGCATCGGGACCGCTTCGCGCAGAATGCCGGCGTCGAGCCCGACCTCGTGCAGCGCATGCAGCCCGCGGGTCGACACGGCGAGGTTGATCGAGCGTCCGGCGGAGACATCCACCCGGCGCATGTCGGGGCGGCGCTCGTACATCTCGACGGAGTACCCGCGGCGCGCCAGGGTGAGCGCAAGCAGCGAGCCGACCGGGCCCGCGCCGACGATGACCAGGTCAGCCATCCTGCAGCCCGGCAATCAGCGCGCACAGGCGCTGCACGTCGAGGAACGAGTTGTACAGGGGCGCAGGGGTGATGCGGACCAGGTCCGGCGGCCGCACGTCGACGATGGCGCCGTGATTCGCCAGCTCGCGCACGATGCCCGGCGAGCGGAAGCGCACCGTGAGCATCGATCCGCGCGGCTCGGGCGTGAGCACCTCGGCGCCGAGCTTGCGCAGGAGCCATTCCAGGTACGCCGTCAGGCGATCGCCCTTGCGGCGCAGCGCCGGCATCCCGGCGCGGTCGAACAGCTCCATGGAGGCGCGCAGCGCCGCGAGCTGGAGGATGGGGGGATTGGAGAGCTGCCAGGCCTCGGCGCCGTGGATGGGGGAGAAGCGCGGCGCCATCTCGAACCTCCGCGCCTTGTCGTGTCCCCACCAGCCCTCGAAGCGCGGGAGCTGCGCGCCTGCATGGCGCTCGTGCACGAAGACTCCGCCCAGCCCGCCCGGCCCGGCGTTCAGGTACTTGTAGTTGCACCAGGCGGCGAAGTCCGGGCCGTCGTCGTGCAGCGAGAGGACGAGGTTGCCGGCCCCGTGCGCGAGATCGAACCCGATGTGCGCGCCCTTGGCGTGCGCAGCGCGGACCAGGGCCCGCATGTCGCAGGCCTTGCCGGTGAGGTAGTTCACGTTGCCGATCAGCGCCAGCGCGATGTCGTCGCGCTCCGTCAGCTCGCGCAGCGGATCCGCGCTCTCCAGCACCGCGTCCGCAAAGCCGTGGAAGCGGGCCTGCGAGGCGGCCGCGTACCGATCGGAAGGGAACGCATCCTTCTCGATCAACAGGCGGTGCTTGCCGGGCCGCGGGCGGTAGAACGACACCGCCATTAGATGCAGGTTCACCGAGAGCGTGTTCATCACCACCACTTCGTGCGGCAGCGCCCCTGTCAGCCGCGCGGTGCTGGCGGTGAGCAGCTCGTGGTAGCCGACCCAGGGGTTGCGGGCGGCGAAGTGGCCCTCGACCCCGAGCCGTGCCCAGTCGTCCAGCTCCTGGAGGACGTACTCGCGCGCCCGGCGCGGCTGCAGCCCGAGCGAATGCCCGGCGAAGTAGAGCGGCCCGGACTCGGGGAAGAGGAACTCCGCCCGGAGCGGCGCAAGCTCGTCCTCCGCGTCCTGCGCGCTCGCCCACTGCGGGGAATCCTCAAAGGTCATAGCTGCCCGCTTCGCGGCCGAGCCACTCCAGCGCGGTTCCCCTGCGCAGGCGTTCGCGCACCTCCGGCGACGGATTCAGGGAGTCGATCAGCGCGCCCGGCGTCGCCTCGCCGAGCGGAAAAGGATAGTCGCTGCCGAGGGCGATGCGGCCCGGGCCGAAGACCTCGAGCAGGAGCCGCAGCGCGCGCGCGTCGTGCACCAGCGAGTCGACGTAGATCCGGCTCACATACGTGGAGGGTGGATGCGGGTTGTCGGCCGCGACCAGGTCCGGACGGACGCGGAAGCCATGCTCGATCCGGCCGAGCGTGCCCGGGAAAGCGCCGCCGCCGTGCGCGAAGGCGACCCGAAGCCGCGGCAGCCGCTCCAGTACCCCGGAGAAGATCAAGGAGCAGATGGCGAGCGACACTTCCGCCGGCATCCCCACCAGCCAGGGCAGCCAGTACTTCTGCATCCTGGCCTGCCCCATCATGTCCCAGGGATGGACGAACACGGCGCAGCCCAGCTCGGAGGCGCGGGCGAACACCGGGAACAGCGCCGGGTCCGAGAGGTTCCAGTCGTTGACGTGGGACCCGATCTCCACGCCGGCCAGGCCGAGCTCGCCGGCGCAGCGCTCCAGCTCCCGCAGGGCGAGGTCCGGCGCCTGCAGCGGCAGCGTTCCCAGCCCGATGAAGCGCCGCGGATGCTCCCGGCAGAGCGAGGCGATGTGGTCGTTGAGCAGGCGCGCGAGATCGGCGCCGCGCTTCGGCTCGACCTGGTACGCGAAGAGGACCGGGACGGTGGACAGCACCTGCACCCCTACGCCCGCCGCGTCGCACTCCCGCAGCCGTTCGGCGCCGTCCCAGCAGTTGCTCCCGATCTCGCGGAAGAGCGTCCCGTCCTCGCGCAGCATCCGCGCCCGGCACCCGGTGCGCTCCAGCCGGATCGGGCTCCAGCGCGGCAGCTCCGGCGGGAGCGCGTGCGTGTGCACGTCAAGGCTTCGCATGCTTGCGGCCACACTTGCGGCAGGTGGTGTGGGCCGGGTTGCCCCAGTAGTGCTCGAAGACGGGAGGGAGCTGCTGGACGATGTCCGTGAGGTGGAACGACTCGCGGTACAGCTCGCTGCCGCAGGCGTCGCAGACCCAGAGGAAGGTGTCCTTCTCCCCGGGCAGGCGGCGCCGCTCGATCACCAGGCCCACCGTGTTTGCCGGCCGCTGCGGCGAGTGCGGCGTGTTCGGCGGGAGCAGGAAGATCTCGCCCTGGGCGATCGGCACGTCCACGCGCTTTCCGCCCTGCAGGGTGCGCAGGACGATGTCGCCTTCCACCTGGTAGAAGAACTCCTCGCCTTCGTTCAGGTGGTAGTCGGTGCGCGCGTTCGGCCCGCCCACCACCGTGACCATGAAGTCGCGATCGCCTTCCCAGATCTGCGCGTTGCCGACCGGAGGCTTGAGCAGGTGACGGTGCTCGTCGATCCACTTGCGGAAGTTGAGCGGCTTCATGCGGAGCGGACCTCCGCGATGCACTTCAGCTCGATGGCGATGGGGGTCGGCAGCGCCGTCACCTCCACCGTGGTGCGGCACGGGCGCGCGCCGGCGAAGTACTCGGCGTAGAGGCGGTTGTAGGCGGCGAAATCAGCCTTGATGTCCGTGAGGAAAACGGTGACGTCGACCAGGTCCTCCCAGCGCGCGCCCGCGTCCTCCAGCACCAGGCGGACGTTCTCGAACACCGCCCGGCACTGGGCCTCGATGTCGTAGCTCTCCACGCTGCCGTCCGGGCGCAGCCGGACCCCGGGGATGTCGCGCGACCCGCGCCGCCGGGGTCCGATCCCGGAGAGAAAGAGGAGGTTCCCCACCCTGCGCGCGTGCGGGTAGGCCCCGACGGGCTCCGGCGCGCGGGAGGACTCGAATTCGCCGGAGCTCATAGCTTCACGCAGACGTTCTTGGGCTCGGTGAAGAAGCGCAGCGCGTCCATCCCGCCTTCGCGTCCCAGCCCGGACTCTTTCACCCCGCCGAAGGGGGTGCGCAGGTCGCGCAGCATCCAGCAGTTCACCCAGACGATGCCGCTGTGCAGCTGCGCCGACACCCGGTGCGCGCGGGAGAGATCCCGCGTCCAGAGCGAGGCGGCGAGGCCGTACCGCGTCGAGTTGGCGAGCTCGACGGCCTCCTCCGCGCTCTCGAACGGGAGCAAGGTGGCGACCGGGCCGAAGATCTCCTCCTGGTTCGTCCGGCAGGCCGGCCCGAGGCCCTCGATCAGCGTCGGCTCGACGAAGAAGCCGTTCGCGCAGCGCCCGGGGACCGTGGCGCGCCCGCCGCCGCAGAGGATGCGGCCTCCTTCCTCGCGGGCCAGCGAAAGGCAGCCCATCACCTTGTCGAAGTGCTGCCGCGAGACGAGCGCGCCCTGCTCGGTCGCGGGATCGAGAGGGTCGCCGACCCGCAGCGCGCGCACGCGCTCGACCAGCGCGTCGCGGACCTGCGCGTAGACCGACTTCTCCACCAGGATCCGCGAGCCGCAGAGGCAGATCTGGCCGGTGTTGGAGAACGCAGCCCGGACGGTCTCCGGGATCGCTTCGCGCAGATCGGCGTCGGCGAAGATCAGCGTCGGATTCTTGCCGCCCATCTCCAGCGAGACCTTCTTGAACGAAGCCGCCGCTTCGCGCGCGATCTCGCCGCCCACGCGCGTGGACCCGGTGAAGGAGATGGCGCGCACGTCCCGGTGTGCGCAGAGCGGCGCTCCGGCGCGCGGGCCGAGCCCCTGGACGATGTTCAGCACCCCGGGCGGCAGGCCGGCCTCGGCGCAGAGAGCTCCGAGCAGGTGCGCGGTCATCGGCGTCATCTCGGAGGGCTTGGCCACCACGCAATTCCCCGCGGCCAGCGCGGGCGCGATCTTCCAGGTCATCAGATACAGCGGCAGGTTCCAGGGCGAGATGCAGGCCACCGCGCCGAGCGGCTGGCGGAGCGTGTAGTTGAGGGCGATCTCGTCCGTCGGATGCGCTTCGCTGGAGAACTGCGTGATCGCATCCGCGAAGAATTCGAAGTTCTGCACCGCGCGGGGAATCTCCACCGAGCGCGCGACGGCGAGCGGCTTTCCGGAGTCGACGGATTCCGCCCGGGCCAGCTTCTCGAGGTCCCGCTCGATCAGCCGGGCGAGCCGGCGCAAGGTCTTTGAGCGCTCCGTGGCCGCCGTGGTGGACCACCCGGGAAACGCCCGACCCGCGGCGGCGACCGCGCGGTCCACGTCGCGCCCGTTGGAGCCGGCGACGCGCGCGTACTTCTCGCCGGTGGCCGGGTCCACGTCGTCCAGCCACTCCGAAGCGGCGGCGGCCGTATGGTTTCCGTCGATGAAGTTGAGGACATCCTGCATCCGGCCGAGCTTTACCGCCATCGCCTTCGTGCGTCGAGGGGAGGAGCGCGGGTCCGTCCGCGGCGGTGCGGAGCCGCCGGGGCTATTCCTCCAGCTCGCCGCAGGCCGGTGAAGCGCCGGTCGCCTTGATCGAGCCGAGGAAGCGCTCGAGAGTCGCGTGGGAGGTGATGCCGCTCTCCAGGCGGAGCACGGTGATCGCCGCCCTCCCGGCGCAGTACGGAGCGACGGCGATGCGAAGCTGCAGGCCCGCGTTCTCCACCGCCCAGGAGCGCTCTTCGGCCGGAGCGCCCGCGAGCGTGCGCTGCGCCTTGCCCAGGAACGTCAGATGGCCGCCCTGGGCCGCGGCGATCTGCGCCGAAGCGGACTGGAAGAATGCGTCCAGGGATTCGCCGGAGAGCGCCTCCGGGACGAAGGAGAGGGTCGCTCCGCCCGCGCCCGTCTTCTTGATCGCCAGCTCGGAGACCGGGTTGCTGGAGTCGGTCTCGTATCCTTCCGGCACCTCGCCGCTCAGCGCCAGGCGCGCGCTGACGAATCGGCCGTCCTCGACCTGCGTGGCAGGGAGCGAGGGCGGCGGAGGGGCGTTGCCGACCGGCGGCGCAGGCCGCGGCGTCACCACCCGTACCGCCAGCTGCCGCGAGAGCGCCGCCCCGAGATCGATGCTGCCGCGCGCGACCGCGACCAGGTCGGCGGAGCCGCCGCTCCGCGCGGAAGGCGCGATCGTCCAGCCCAGCGGATTGGGGCCGCCGCCCGCGGGATCCTCCCAGCACGGCTGCATCAGCTTCATCAAGTTGGAGACGGTCGGCGCGGCCCCGCCGCTCCACGCCGTCGTCCAGAGCAGCGAGAGCGCGCCCTTGCGGCCCTCCACGATGGTGTACGCGTCGCCGGCCCAGCGGGGGAGGATCTCCTTCACCACCTCCTTGTCGACGCAGGTCTCCAGCGCGAGCCGGGTGCCCAGCTCACCCATGCGCCCGGTGGCGATCGCCCGCGTGCCCGGAGGCGGCAAGGGCGCCGGGACCGCGGCGGGCGCCTCGCCCGCGAAGTAGGCGTCGGGATGGAGCACCTGGTGCACGGAAGCCGGCGGGTTCCGGAACATCCGGTCGACGAGCGGGAACCCGCCGCGGCGATACGCCTCCGCCACCAGCGCGAATCCGCCGGCGTAGGGAACCACCAGCTCCTCGCGGATCACCGGCGGGGCGTGGAGCAGCTGCGGGGATTTCCCGCTCACCCGCAAGAGCGTTTGCGAATCCAGGGCGCGGAGCATGGCCGCGCCGGAGGCGATGGCCGACTTGACCGGCTTGTGCGCGCGCCGGGCCGCGAACGCGGTCATCACCGCCATCGCGTCGCCCTCGTAGAGGGCGCTGCGGGCGAGGCGCACGTCGTCGTCCGGGAGCGCGGCCAGATCCGGAATGCCGAAGTTCTGGTCCTGCAGCGCGTGCTCGATCTCGTGGGCGAGGATCACCCGCAGGCCGTCCGGGCCCATCCCGCCCGCGGAGGCCGGCGGGTCCTTGCGGACGATCAGCTGCTTGGTGAAGGGATCGTAGAAGCCGGCGACCTGCTCGTCGAGGACGTCGAGGAGGATCTGCGCTGGATCGGCCGCGGCCGGAGCGAGGTTGAAGGCGAGCCAGCGCGCCCGCTCCGCCGCCACCACCGCGGGCGTCAGCTCCTTCTGCGCCTTCTCCCGCACGGCTTTGGAGAAGAGCTTCTCGTCGAGGATCTGCACCTTGAGGTTCTGCTTGCGCCGCAGTCCGCGGATCTGCTCGACCTCGGAGGTGGTCTCGCGAATGATCGTCACCAGCGGGTCCTCGTCCGCGGGGACCGGGGCGGCGGAGCGCGGCGGCGGGCTCGCCGGTGGCGGCGGCGCCTTCTCCACGCCCGCGGGCGCCGCCGCCGGCGAGCCGCCGGGAATTCGCAGCGTTCCCCGGGGGAGCTTCGGCTCCGCGGCGACTGGCGCCAGACCGAGCGCTCCTTCGAGCAGGTTGGGCAGCTTCGCCCGCAGATCGTCGGCGAGCTGCGCCGGGCCGATCCCCATCACCCGCACCGTGGAGGCGGGGGCGGTCGAGCCGGGCTTGTAGGCCGCGAGCGCGATCACCGTCGCGCCTTCCATCCGTCCGGCGCGCCCGAGCACCGCCAGGTCCGCGCCCGCGCTCTCCAGCGCGGCAGCGGGGTCCGCGCCAGTCGCGTCGGCGACCTGGTACCCGTGCGGCGCCAGCGCGTCGCCGGCGATGGAGCGCATCTGCTCCGTCAGACTGGCCGCTTCGGCGGCGGAGAGCGCGCCGGCTCGCGCTTCGAGCGGCAGCAGGACTACGGTCTTTTCCGCGGCAGCGGCGCCGGCGAGGAGCAGGACGAGGGTGAATGTGCGCAAGCAGGCCTCCGGAGGGAATGTTCCGCGGGGGAAGGCGGCGTGGCAAGCTTCCTGCCGTGGCCCGGGTCCTGGTGGTCGACGACGAGAAGCTGGT
>JBGQLA010000198.1:0-9460 GCA_041499865.1 Deltaproteobacteria bacterium | reverse complement strand
TCGCTCAGTAGAGAATCATCTGCATCTGGAACGTGAGGTTGTTCGTGCCGCCCTGCTGCGTGCTGAGCGCGTCGTCGAAGATGATCCGCTCGTACTGGAGAGCGAAGTTCATCAGATTCGCAGGGGCCACGTAGTACTTCAACCCGCCCGCGATCCACGTCACATTGCTGGCCGCCTTCACCGCCGCGACATAATCGTCGCTGACCTTCCGCTTTTCGTACTTGCCAAAGACGGAGAACTTCGCAGCCTTGTTGAAGTAGGCCGCTTCTGCCAGGTAGTTGGTCTGCTTGAGGACGTTCGAATAGCTCCCCGGGTTCGTGGTCACGCCGGTGGGGCTCTGCGTAAAGCCGCCGTCGTAGTAGCCAAACTGCGCCAGGGCGGCGATCTCGTCGCCTCCCGTGCGGCTCGCCTGGCCGCTCAGCGGAAGGTTGAGGAACGCGGCGGCGCTGATGCCGTAGTACGGGTTCTTGTCGGTCCCCGCCGCCGGCGGGCCATCCTTGCGCAGGACCTGGTAGTCGAAGTTGCCCATCACGCCGAGGACCTTCTTGGTGCCGAAGTAGTGGCCGCCGTTGACGTAGCCCACTTCCGGGTCCCAGAAGTCGAGCATCAGGCTGGCGACGACCCGCGGCGGGTTGTGGCCGGCGCTCTGGGTGGTGACGGGCGGCGTGCCGAACGTGGTCGCGGCTTGCCGGGTGCCCTGGTAGACACCCAGACGGTATTCGAGGTGATTGTCGAGGAAGAAGCCGTTGGCCTGGAAGCCGAGGTCGCGAAGGACAGCGGTGTTGCCTTGCAGGACGGGCGTGCTGTCGACGTTGGCGCCGTCGATGCTCAGGTAGGTCGTCGTCGGCTGCGTCCCGTTGCGGGTCAAGGGCAAGAGGATGCTTCCGCCGCTCAGCCAGAACCAGTCGGCGAACTTGACCTGCGCATAGGCGTCGAGCACCTGCGGCAGAAAGTTGGCCTTCACGCCGGTGACGGGATCGGCCCTGCCGGGGGTCGCCTCGAAGAGGAAGTTGAAGAACACGTTCTTGACCACCGATCCGGTCGCGAAGAAACGGCAGCGGCGGCACAAGAAGTTGTACGCATAGCTGCCGTCGCCTCCGGTCGTCAGCCGGTCCTGTTGCGCCTGGGCCCAGGCCTGGATCTGGACGGCGAAGCGGAACCAGGTGTCCTCGGCGAGCTTGATCTCGCGGGACGGACCGAGGTTCGCGACGCCCGGGATGGGCGCTCCGCTCGCCCCGAAGGGCGACGGCTTCGCCGGAGCCGTCTGGGATGCTGGCTGCTGATAAATCTGCCCGCGGATCTCGCCGCTCTTGTTGTTCGCGGTGTGCACGTTCACGTACGCGTTGCCGCTGCGCAACAGGGCGAGCAGATCCTGCATCGACATCGGCGACCCGTCGGCGTTCCTGCCCTTGACGGCGCCGGCGTCGATGACGCCCTCGCCCGCGGCGCTGCCCGACGCCCCCGCGGTGAGCGCGAGCGGGACCACCACCGGCCCCGGGGCGCCTGGCGCTCCGGCGTGGATGTGCGCCCCCGTCAGCTCGCTGCTCAGGCCGGTCGCTTCGACCTTGTACTTGAGGGTCGGGCCGTCGCTCGCGAAAGTCGCCGAACCCCATGGTGTGGCCGAGCCGATGTTCGGCGCCGGCACCTCGCTCCCCGGGTCGAGCGTCGCGCGGAAGCTCTCCGCGCCCTGCCCGGTCAGAGTTGTCTGCGCCGTCGCAGCGGCTGCGGCCACGCAGATCAGCGCGGCAAGCGCGGCCTGGTGAACGAAACACATCTTTCTCTTCAGATTTCTCATGTGCTCCTCCTCTGGTGCGGGGGGGGTGCAGACGGGAAGAGATCCCCTCCGGTAATTTCGGGGCGGGTGCATATTCCCTACTTGAGAGCACAACTGCAACTTTGTGCCGAAGAGCGGTTCCGCAGAGCGAAACGGCTGCCCGATCCGGGCTCCGGCCGATCGGCCGCATTCGCACCCTGCGCGGGCGTGGTATCGAGCCGAGCCGGAGCGCCGATGACCACCACAGGTGCGCTGGACGACATCGCCGTCCTCGATCTCTCGCACGCGCTGGCGGGCCCGCTCGCCTCCACGCTGCTCGCCGACTTCGGCGCGCGCGTGATCAAGATCGAGACGCCGGGCAGCGGCGACATCGCCCGGCGCTGGGGGCCGCCCTTCCAGGGCGACGATTCGGCGTACTTCGTCGACCTCAACCGCAACAAGAAGAGCGTCGAGATCGATCTGAAGCACCCGCAAGGGAAGGAGCTGTTCTTCAGGTTGCTCGAGCGCGCCGACGTGCTGGTGGAGAACTTCCGCGTGGGGACGGTGGAGCGGCTCGGCATCGACTATCCGCGCGCCGCCGCCCGCCACCCCGGGATCGTCTACTGCTCCATCTCCGGATTCGGGCAGACCGGCCCGTACCGCGAGCGGCCGGCGATGGACCTGATCGTCCAGGCGGAGAGCGGGATGATGAGCGTGACGGGCGAGGCGGGCGGGCGCGGCGTCCGCTGCGGCGTCTCCATCGCGGACATGACCGCGGGGATGAACGCGGCCTTCGCCATCCTCACCGCGCTGCATGCGCGCGGCCGCACGGGGCGCGGGCAGTACATCGACGTCTCCATGCTGGAGGGACAGCTGGGGTTGCTCGACGCCACCATCGCCATGTACCGCGCCGACGGAGTCGTTCCCGGCCCGATGGGCACCGCGTACCGGGCGCTGCTCCCGTACCAGACGTTCCGCACCCGAACGGAGGATCTCGCCGTCGCGGTCGGGAGCGATTCGCTCTGGCGCACCTTCTGCCCGCTGCTCGGCCTCGAGCACCTGCGCGACGATCCCCGCTACCGGACGAACGCCGACCGCAGCCGCAACCGCGAGTCGCTCATCGCCACCCTGCAGGAGGTCTTCCTCACCCGGACCCATGCGGAGTGGGAGGCGATCCTGGTGGCGGCGGGCATTCCCATCGGCGCCATCAACACCATCGATCGCGTCGTCGAGCATCCGCAGGCGAAAGCGCGCGGCGTCTTCGCCGAGTGCGACCACCCCGCCGCGGGAAAGGTGACGGTCGTCTCGCCGTACTTCCGGCTCTCGGCGACCCCGGGCGGCGTGCGGACAGCGGCGCCGCTGCTCGGCCAGCACACCGACAAGGTGCTGCGCGAGCAGCTCGGGCTGGGCGAGGAGGAGATCGACGCGCTCCGGCGCGCGGGCGCGATCGGCAAGAGGCGGGCGGGAACCTGAGCCTGCCGACACCGGCGGGAACTCGCGGCCGCGCCGCGCATCCAGGCCGGGAACGCCGATCCGTGCTCGCGCGCCGGACAAGCGAACGAATTCGGGAGGATTCATGCATCGATACATTCCGTTGGCCCTGGCGTTCACAGCAGCAGCCTGCGCCGGGGGACAAGCGTCGAAGCCGGACGCCTCGAAGTCCACCATGGATATGGAGACAGGCGGCTCTCAGGAGCCAGGGCATAGTCGAGCGAGAGGACGCGCGCGCCGAGGCGCTCCGCCAGATCCCGCACCAGCCGGTCATGCGTCGAGAGGCTGCCGATCACGAATCCGCCGCGCGAGCGCGAGCTGGCGATCCGCCGCCGTGCAGGTACAGTAGTCCAGGCGACAGGGCAGCCGCGTTGCGCGGGACATAGAGCCGCGACGAAATGCCGCGGCGCCGGCCGGCGACCTGGACGTCGCGCACCTCGGCCATCTGTGGCCCTCTCCGGCGTTGAAGGGCGCGAAGAAACGCTCGCTCTGCCCGCGGGCCTGCGCAGGCGTCAGCTGCCACATCTTCGGCGTGTCCGCCGGGATGGTGGCTTACAACATCTCGATGAACTTGCCGATCTGGGGATTCACCAGGGTCCTCCGTCAGGGGCGCATGGCCGTGGCGACCGGCCCGGGCTCCCGCAGCGGGGCGGCGAGGTTGGCGAACTCGCAGAGCAGCAGCCGGGTGTCGCGCGGGTCGATCATCTCCTCCACGCCGAAGACGTCGGCGACCCGGAATGGCGAGCGCACGCGGTTGAGCCGCTCCTCGATCTCGGCGTGCAGCCTGGCCCTGTCGGGCGCCGCCTCCAACTCCGCGCGGTAGGCGGCCTCGAGGCCGCCCTCGATCGGCAAGGACCCCCAGTCTCCCGACGGCCAGGCGAAGCGGTAGTGAAGGCGCGCGTGGTTCTGGTGCCCCGCGCCGGCGACGCCGAAGGCCTTGCGGACGAGCACCGAGCACCACGGCACCGTCGCCTGGTAGATGGCGGCGAGAGCCCGCGCGCCGTGGCGGATGGTGCCGGTCTTCTCCGCCTCGAGCCCGATGATGAAGCCCGGCAGGTCGACGAGGTGCACGACCGGCAGGTGGAAGGTGCCGGCGAGGTCGACGAAGCGCGAGACTTTCTGCGCGGCGTGCGCGGTCCAGGCCCCGCCGTAGAAATGCGGATCGCTGGCCAGCAGCGCCACCGGCCAGCCGTCGAGGCGCGCGAAGCCGGTGATGGCGGGGCTGCCGAATCTGCGGCCCATCTCGAAGAAGGAGCCCGCGTCGACCAGCGCGCCGATCACCCGGCGCATGTCGTAGACCTTGCGGCGATCGCGCGGGACCGCCTCGATCAGCCACTCCTCGCGCCGATCCGGCGAATCGCTCGTGGGGCCACGCGAGGGAAGCTCGAACACCGACGCGGGCAGGTAGGAGAGGAAGCGCCGCGCCTGCCGGAACGCCTCCTCCTCGCTCTCCACCACCTCGTCGACCGCGCCCGACTTCGCGTGGATGGCGGCGCCGCCCAGCTCTTCCTTCGTCAGCTTCTCGCCCACGCGCGCCACCACCGGCGGCCCGGCGATGAACATCTGCGAGAGGCCCTGCACCATCACCGAGTAATGGCTGGAGACGAGCCGCGCGGCGCCGAGCCCCGCGACGGGTCCGAGGCCGAGCGCGACCACCGGCACCAGGCCGAGGTTCCGCACCACGTGCTCCCAGCCCGGGTTCGCCGGGACGTAGGTGCGGCCTTCCGTCTCCAGCATCCGCACCGAGCCGCCGCCGCCGGTCCCGTCGATCAGGCGGAAGAGCGGCAGGCGCAGCTCCCCCGCCATCTGCTCCGCCGTCACCTGCTTCAGCCAGATGGATGCGTCGGCCGCGCCGCCGCGCACCGTGAAGTCGTCGCCGGCCACCACCACCGTGCGGCCGTCGATGCGGCCGCGGCCGAAGACGAAGTTCGCCGGCGCGAGATCGAGGAGCTCGCCGTCGTCGCCATAGCGGGCCTTCCCCGCCGTAGCGCCGATCTCGTGGAAGCTGCCGGCGTCGAGGAGCTTGTCGATGCGCTCGCGCACCGTCAGCTTCCCGGCCTCGTGCTGCCGCCGCACCTTGTCGGCGCCGCCCATCCGCCGCGCCAGCTCCTCGCGCCGGCGCAGCTCGTCGATCTCCGGCTTCCAGCTCATGCGGCCTGCTTCAAGGCCGCTTCATCTGGCACGTCGAAGGCAGCGCGGTCTCCGGCCCGGCGGTCTTGTGGTCGGTGCGGAAGCCGAACTCCTTGGTGCCGTCGGCGTTGAACTTCACCGCCTTTCCGTCCACCTTCGCGAAGGTGCCGATGAACAGCGGCTGGATGAGCTGGTGGTCCTGCGCCCGCATCTCCACCGGGCCGAAGTAGCCGTCCATCTTCATCCCTTCCATCGCCTTCGCCACCTTGGCCGGGTCGGTGCTCTTCGCCTCCGTCATCGCCCGCTCCAGGAAATCCAGCCCGTTCTGGATGGCGGTGGTGTACGGGTCTTCGGTCGGGCCGTACTTCTTCTTGAAGGCTTGCAGGTACTGGATCTCCTTCGCGTTGGCGTCGCTGAGGCCGTAGTACGAGACGACCTTCACCCGGCCGATGCCCGCCTCGCCGATGGCGGTGGGCGCGCCCACCACGCCCGCGTAGAACGTGTAGAAGTTCGCCTTCAGCCCGGCGTCGTTCGCGGCCCGCACCAGCAGCGCCAGATCGCTGCCCCAGTTTCCGGTGATCACCGTGTCGGCGCCGGAGGACTGGATCTTCGCCACGTACGGCGCGAAGTCCTTCACCTTGGCGAGCGGGTGCAGCTCGTCGCCGACGATCTGCACGTCCGGCCGCTTCTGCTTGAGCAGCTCCTTTGCGGTCTTCGCGACCTGATGGCCGAACGAATAGTCCTGCCCGATGATGTAGACCTTCTTGATCTCCTTGTTTCCGCCCATCGAGCTGACGATCGCCTGCAGCTTCATGTCGCTGTTGGCGTCGAAGCGGAAATGCCAGAAGCTGCACTTGGAATTCGTGAAGTCGGGATCGACGGCGGCGTAATTCAGGAACAGCACGAGCTTGTCCGGATTGCGGGCGTTGTTCTTCTCGACCCCGTCGATCAGCGCGG
Organism: Deltaproteobacteria bacterium; assembly: GCA_041499865.1. GTDB lineage: Bacteria > Myxococcota > Myxococcia > Myxococcales > 40CM-4-68-19 > 40CM-4-68-19. The sequence goes on along the minus strand of JBGQLA010000198.1, from coordinate 3,129 downwards.
CGGCGACGCTCGAGCCGTCCCCCTGGAACACGTAGTGGACGCCCTCGTCGACCGCCCGGTTGAGCAGCGCCAGGCTTTCCTGTGGGGACAGCTTGTTGTCGGTCGCCGTGATCTCGAGCTTCTGCCCGAGGATGCCGCCGCGCTCGTTGATGCGGTCGGCGGCGAAGCGCAGCTCGCGCAGGCCGTGGTCGCCCGTGGCCGCCATCAGGCCCGAGAGCGGATCGATGTAGACGATCTTGATCTGCGCCTGCGCCGGGCCGGCGGCCACGGCGAGCATCGCGGTCAGCAGCGACACAAACGTCAACATGCGGTTCATGAGAGGCTCCAAACTGCGCCTCCACCGGAGGTGGCGGCGCGGGCAGGTGCGTCGGATACCACTTGCCGAGGCGAATGAAAAATCGAGACACCGCTGCGTTTCGCTCCTCGAAACGCGCGCCTCTTTCGGGCCGGCCGTGGTAAGCGACGGCCGAGGAGAAAGACAATGAAGGATCTGGCCGGCAAAGTCGCCGTCATCACCGGCGCAGGCAGCGGCTTCGGCCGCGAGTTCGCGCGCATCGGCGCGCGCGAGCGCATGAAGCTCGCCCTGGCAGACGTGCAGCAGGGCCCACTCGACGATGCGGTCGCCGAGGCCCGCGCCACGGGCGCCGAAGCGATCGGCGTCCGCGCCGACGTCGCGAACCCCGACGACGTGCAGCAACTCGCCTCGCGGTCGCTGGAGAAGTTCGGCGCCGTGCACCTCCTCTTCAACAACGCCGGCGTCGCGGGCGGCGGCGGCTACGTCTGGGAGACGAGCCTCAAGGACTGGCAGTGGATCCTCGGGGTGAACCTGATGGGCGTGGTGAACGGCATCCGCAGCTTCGTCCCGCAGATGCTGAAGCAGGACTGCGAATGCCACGTCGTCAATACCGCCTCGGCCGCCGGCCTGGTCTCCGCGCCGCTGATGTCCGTCTACAACGTCAGCAAGCACGCGGTGGTGACGTTGAGCGAGACCCTCTTCCACGACCTGCGGGTCGCGAGCGCGAAGATGGGCGTCTCCGTGCTCTGCCCCGCGTTCGTGCCCACCAACATCCGGAGCTCGGAGCGCAACCGGCCTCCCGCGCTGACCGACGACGACGCACCCACCCCCTCGCAGATCGCGGCGCGGGAGCGCGCCGAGAAGGCCGTCTCCTCGGGCCGGCTGAGCGCCGCGGAGGTGGCCGGCATGACGTTCGACGCGGTCCGGGAAAACCGGTTCTACGTCATCACCCACCGGAAGATGCTGGGTTCCGTCGAGCTGCGGATGCAGGACATCGTGGCGCAGCGGAATCCGACCGACCCGTACACCTTCAAGCCCGAGGTGGCGGTCAAGCCGCGCTGATCGCGTCGACCACCTTGCCCGGATTGAGGATGCCGAGCGGGTCGAGCGCGGACTTCAGCACGCGCATGAGCGCGATCTCCTCGGGCGTGCGGCTGATAGGGAGCCAAGGCTTCTTCTCCAGCCCGATGCCATGCTCGGCGGAGATCGCGCCTCCGACGGCCGCCAGGGGCGCGTAGACGATCTCCTCCACCGCCTGCCGGGTCTCCGCATCGCCCGTGCCGGGCGCGAAGACGAAGTGCACGTTGCCGTCGGCGAGGTGCCCGAACACGGAACAATGCGCTCCGGGCCACCGCGCGGCCAGGCGCGAGCGCACGCCGCCGGCGTACTCCTCCATCGCCGCAATCGGCAGCGACACGTCGAACGCGAGGATCGGCGCGAAGCGCCGCAACTGGCCGACGTCGTCCCGGATCGCCCAGAGCGCGTTGCGCTCGGCCTGCGACCGCGCCACCACCGCATCCGCGACGAGTCCCGCTGCGCTCGCGACCTCCAGCGCGGCGACCATCGCGTCCGGCGGCGCATCCGCCCCGTGCGATTCGATCAGGACGTAGAAGGCGTGCTGGCCGGCGAGAGGGGAGACGGAGGCCGCCGGCGGGTGCGTCACCAGATCGTAGTGCTCCCGCCACATCACCTCGAAAGCGGAGAGCTGACCGCCCAGGGCCTGATCCATCTGCCGGAGCAGGCCGACCACCGCTTCGAACCGGTCCACGCCGGCGAGCGAGACGTGGTGGCCGCGCGGCCGCTCGCGCAAGCGCAGCACGGCGCGGGTGACGACGCCCAGCGTTCCTTCCGAGCCGATGAAGAGGTGCTTGAGATCGTAGCCGCTGTTGTTCTTGATCAGCCGGTTGAGCGCGCTCACCACCGTGCCGTCCGCCAGCACCGCCTCCACCCCGAGCACCATTTCCCGCATCATCCCGTAGCGCACCACGCGGTTGCCGCCGGCGTTGGTGGCGATGTTGCCCCCGAGGGTCGCGCTGCCCCGCGCGCCCAGGTCGAGGGGGAACATCAACCCTTTCTCCTCCACCGCCTCCTGGAGCGCCTGGAGCTTGACCCCGGCCTGCACCGTGGCAGTCCGGGACACGGGATCGATCTCCTCGATGCGGTCCATGCGCTCGAGCGAGAGGATCAACTCGTGCGCCGCCGCGTCGGTGCCGCGCACCAACCCGCTCAGCCCTCCATGGACGACCACGGGCTGCCGCACGGCGTGGCAGGCGCGGAGCACCGCGGACACCTCCGCGGTGGATCGCGGCCGGACCAACGCCTCCGCCCGCAGCGCGCCGGGGCGCCCGGTCGCGGCGCTGCGTTCCGCCACCTCGCGCGAGGAGAGGATGCCCGCCTCGCCGACGATCTGCCGCAGCTGATCCATGAGCCCCTGGTGCATCGGTCGCGCTCCTCGCTCACCGCGGCAGCCGCAACAGCCGCGCCTCGATCCGGCGTCGCCGCGCTTCCGGGATCTCGATCGCCTTCCGGGTCTTCAGATCCATCGCCACCGCGATCCCCTGCGCCGTGGCCACGCAGGCGCGCGAGAGCTCGTCGAAGAAGAGGTGCACGAAATGCTGCGTCTTGCGCCCGGTGGCCGCGACGCCGGAGTGGATGGTGAAGAGGCTGCCGGCGCGCAGCGGCGCATGCCAGGCGATGCGCAGCTCGACCAGGGCGCCGCCCTCGATGCCGTGCGAGCGCCGCGAGAGGTCCTCCTCGGTCTGGAAGTGCGCGAGGAGATTGACCACGCTGTCCGACATGCGGCCGACGTACTGGAACAGCTCCATCTCGCCCGC
>JBGQLA010000197.1:0-9605 GCA_041499865.1 Deltaproteobacteria bacterium | reverse complement strand
TTCGGCCACGCGCTCTTCTTCGGCGCCGGCGCGTACTCCAGCGCGCTGCTCTCGCTCCGCCTCGAGCTCTCGCCGTGGATCGCGCTGGGCACCGCCGCGCTGATCGCCGCCGGCATCGGGCTCTGCGTGGGCTACCTCTGCTTGCGGCTGCGCGGCTCATACCTCTCGCTCGCCACGCTGGCGTTTCCGCTGATCCTGATCGGGGCGCTCTTCGCCTTCCCCGATTTCTCCGGGGGCGAGCTGGGCGTCACCGGCCTGCAGTCGCTCGCCACCTCGCGCATCGCCAACTACTACATCGCCGCCGGGGCCATGCTGGTGCTGGTCTTCGGGATGTGGGCGTTCGCCGACTCCCGCTTCGGCCTGATCCTGCACGCCATCCGCGACGACGAGCTGGCGGCGCGCGCCTCGGGCATCGACACCACCCGCTACAAGCTGGCGGTGTTCGGCATCTCTGCGGCGGCAGCGGGCGTCACCGGCGCGCTCTATGCGCATTTCATGCGCGGCGCCGGTCCGTCGACGCTGGAGACCGCGCTCTCCTTCCAGGTGGTGATCTGGGGCGTGTTCGGCGGACTCGCCACCATCTACGGGCCGGTCACCGCCGTCTTCGTCCTCTATCCGCTGACCGAGTGGCTGGGCAGCTTCAGCGCCTTCGGCGAGCTGCGCCTGCTCATCTTCGCGGTGATCGTGCTGCTGGTCCTGCTCTTCATGCCGCGGGGGCTGACGCCCTGGATCCGCGACCGCATCGAGACCAGGTGCCCGCGCTGCAAGCAGCAGAACCCGGCCTGGCGCCAGCTCTGCCGCGTCTGCGGGGCCGAGCTGCATCCCCACCGGGCGGCGCCCGCTCAGAGCCCGAGGTAGCTGGCGCGCAGCGTCTCGTTGGCCATCATCTGCGCGGCGGTGCCCTCGGCGATGATGCGCCCTTGCGAGAGCACGTAGTTGCGGCGCGCCATGCGGAACACCTGCGCCACCTCCTGCTCCACCAGCAGCACCGGGGTGCCTTGCGCGTGGATCTTCCCGATGGCGGCGAACAGCTCCTCGCGCACCCGCGGCGCGAGGCCGAGCGACGGCTCGTCGATGGCGAGCAGCTTCGCCTCGAACATCAGCGCCCGCGCCGTGGCCAGCATCTGCTGCTCTCCGCCGGAGAGCTTGCCCGCCAGCTGGCGCTTGCGCTCCGCCAGCCTGGGAAAGAGGGCGTAGGAGCGGTCGAGGTTGCGCTGCCTGTCCTTCGCGCTGCGCGACAGGTAAGCGCCGGCGAGCAGGTTCTCCTCCACCGTCAATTCCCGGAACGGCCGCCGCCGCTCCGGGCAATGGACCAGGCCGCGCATGCGGATCTCGTGCGCGTCCAGGCCGTCGATGCGCTCCCCGGCGAAGCGCACCTCGCCGTCGAGCACGATCTCGCCGTCGCCGCCGCGCTTCATCCGCTCTTCGAACCGGACCAGCCCGGAGATCGCGCGCAGGAGGGTCGACTTGCCCGCTCCGTTCGGTCCGACGAGCCCCACGAACTCGCCCTCGTCCACATGGAGGGAGACGCCGTTGAGGATGGCCGCCTTGTCGTAGCGGACCCCCAGGTCCTTCACCTCAAGGAGCGGCATTCGCGGACCCCAGGTAGGCCTCCACCACCTTCGCGTTCTTCACCACCTCGCCCGGCGCGCCGTCCGCCAGCACCTCGCCGTGGTCCATCACGATCACCCGGTCGGCGATGGACATCAGCTCCTTCAGCTTGTGCTCGATCATCACCACCGCCGGGCCTTCGGAATGCAGGCGTCCGAACCGGCCTCCCTTGTGCAGCCGCTTGATCGATCTCGCCAGCAGCTCCGACTCCGCCGGGTTGAGCCCCCCGAGCGGCTCGTCGAGCAGGAGCAGCTCCGGCTCGGTGGCGATGGCGCGGGCCACCTCCAGCCGCTTGAGATCTCCCTGCGAAAGCGCGGACGCGGGCTCCAGCGCCTGGTCGGCGATGCCGACGAACTCCAGCGCATCCATCGCCTTCGCGTCGATCTTCCGGATCCAGTCGCCGCGGGCGTGCGCGCGCGGCGCCAGCAGCGGCACCATCACGTTGGCGACGATGGGGAGGTGGCGGAAGGGACGGGTGTTCTGGAAGGTGCAGGCGATCCCGCGGTTGACCACGTCCCACACCCGCAGCGCGCTGATGTCCTCGCCGTTGAAGATCACCCGGCCGCTATCGGACCGCAGCACGCGCGTGATCAGGCGCAAGAGCGTGGTCTTCCCGGCGCCGTTCGGGCCGATCAGGCCGACGATCTGGTCGCGGCGCAGCTCGAAGCTGACGTCGTTGACCGCGAGGAGGCCGCCGAAGCGGCGGGTCACGTGCTCGACGCGGAAGAACGGCTCCGCCATTCAGATCGCCGTGCTGTCGTCGCGCAGCTCGCGGCGCGAGACCTTGCCCACGTCGGTGCGGGGCAGCTCTCCGCGGAACTCGACGATCTGCGGCACCTTGTACTCGGCGAGCCGCTCGCGGCAGTACGCCTTGATCTCCTCCTCGTTCACCTTGCCGCGCGCGTCGGTCTGCAGCACCACGATGGCCTTGATCCGCTGGCCGAGCGCGGGGTCGGGAACGCCGATCACCCCCGCCGCCTTGACCTGGGGATGCGCGTACAGCACCTCCTCCACGTCCTTGGCGAAGACCGAGTAACCCTTGCACTTGATCAGGTCTTTCGACCGGTCATAGAAGTGGAAGTAGCCCTCCTCGTCCATGCGGACGATGTCGCCGGTCCTCAGCCACTGCCGGCCGCCGCGCTCGAGGAATGCGTGCGCGGTCTCCTCCGGCCGGCGCCAGTAGCCGAGCATCACGTTCGGGCCCGAGAGCATCAGCTCGCCGATCTGGCCGGGCGCAACGCAGGCGAGCGTCTCCGGATCGATCACCGCCGCCAGCACATCCGGCACCGGGCACCCGAACGATCCGGCCTTGGGGCGCTGCACCGGGTTGACGTGGCTCATGGCGCAGGTCTCGGAGAGCCCGTAGCCCTCGATGATGCTGGAGCCGGTGCGCCGCGCCCAGCCTTTGGCGGTGGATTCGTGCAGCGTGTCGGCGCCGGAGAGGACGAGCTTGAGCCTGCGCCAGTTCACCTTGCCGGTGTCGCGGTGGTCTTTCAGGTACTCGAACAGGGTGGGCACGCCGAAGAACACGGTGGCCTGGTAGCGCTCCATCGCCGCCAGGATCGCCTCGGTGTCCGGGCTGGTGAAGAGCACCAGCAGATGGCCCTGGCAGAGGCCGTTGAGCATGATCACCACCTGCCCGTAGATGTGGAAGAAGGGCAGGAAAGCGATCACCACTTCCTTGCCCGCGACGAATCCGGGGAAGGTGGCCTTGGCGAGCGCCTGCGCCGCGAGCAGGTTGGCGTGCGTCAGCATCACGCCCTTGGGGTGGCCGGTGGTCCCGCCTGTGTAGGGCAGGGCGGCGAGATCGGTCGCGGGATCGATCGTCACCTCGGGTGGCCTGGCCGGGTACTTCTTCAGGAGATCCTGCAGCCAGTGCAGGTTGGCGGCGGGGCGGATCTGCGGCGCGCCCAGGTTCACTTCCGGGAAGAGCCGCGCCAGCGCCGTCCTTCCCAGGAAACGTTTGAGGGCGGGCAGGTACTCGCCCACGCTGGTGACGACCACCGCGTCGAGCGGCGCGCCGCACTTCTCCACCTTCTCGTAGAGGACGTCCTGGCACACCACGACGCGCGCGCCGCTGTCGTCGAGCTGGTAGCGGACCTCGTGGCTCGTGTAGAGCGGGCTGATGCTGGTGACGGCCGCCCCGCATTTGAGGGTGGCGAAGTAGGCGATGATGAACTGCGGGCTGTTGACGAGGTAGAGCGCGACGCGATCGCCTTTCTTGACGCCCAGGTCCGCGAGCGCGCAGGCGAGCTTGTCGATCGCCTCGCGCAGCTCGGCGAACGTGATGCCGCGCCCGTAGAAGACCACGGCGTCGCGATTGGGCCATTGCGCGGCCGCCTCGTCGAAGAGCCGGAAGACCGGCTTCGCCTCGAACTCCACCGCCGGCGGCACGCCCGGCTGGTAGAACTTCAGCCACGGTCTCGCCAGGTACTCCTGCATCGGTTCCATGAACCGAGGAAACCAGAAAAAGCCCGGCGCGTCATCCCGCCGGGGCAGGGCACGGGCGCGCAGTTTCGCCAGGCAGAATCGCCTCGGCAATCTCCTCGACGCGCGCGCGCGCGATGTGTTGTCATGTCCGGATGGAGACGGAGCGCGTTCGTCCGGAACCGCAGCGCTGGACGCTCGACGACAAGTACCTGCGCGAGGAAGGCACCGTCTATCTGACCGGCACGCAGGCGCTGGTCCGGCTCACGCTCGACCAGCACCGTGCCGATCGGCGCCGGGGCCTGCGGACCGCGACGCTCGTCTCCGGCTACCGCGGGTCGCCGCTGGGCGGTCTCGACATCGCGTTCGAGCGCGCAGCGCCCATCGCCGGGGCGCACGAAGTGCGGTTCGTCAACGGCGTCAACGAGGAGCTGGCCGCGACGGCGGTGTTCGGCAGCCAGCTCGCCGGCGCCTTCCCTGCGGCGAAGTACGACGGCGTCCTGGGCATGTGGTACGGCAAAGGCCCCGGCGTCGACCGATCGGGCGACATCTTCAAGCACGCCAACTTCGCCGGGGTGGGAAAGAACGGCGGCGTGCTGGCGCTTGCCGGCGACGATCCGTCCTGCAAGAGCTCCACCATTCCCAGCCAGAGCGAGCCCGCGTTCTGGGCGGCCGGTTTTCCGGTGCTCTATCCCGGCAGCGTGCAGGAGGTCCTCGACCTCGGGCTGCACGGCTACGCGCTCTCGCGCTGCTCGGGGCTCTGGGTGGGCGTGAAGTGCGCCACCGACGTCTGCGACGAGGCGGGCACTGCCGAGGTGTCGCCGGAACGCGTCGTGCCGGTCACGCCTTCCCTGGAGATCGCCGGCCGGCCTTTCGTTCCTTCGTTCGATGCCCGGCTGTTCGCGCCGTTCTCGCTGGAGATGGAAGCGACGCTGCACACCTCGCGGCTGGAGGCGGCGCGCAGGTACGCGGCGGCGAACGGACTGAACCGCATCGTCGCGCGCGGCGACGGCGACCGCATCGGGATCATCGCCGCCGGAAAGACCTGGTTCGACCTCCGCCAGGCGATGCGCGATCTCGGCCTCGAAGGCGAGGCGCTGCGGAGGGCGGGGGTGCGGCTCCTCAAGATCGGCATGCTCTATCCGCTCGAGCCGGGCATCGTGCGCGAATTCGCGGAGGGGTTGGAGGAGATCCTCGTCGTCGAGGAGAAGCGTTCCTTCGTCGAGATGTTCCTGCGCGACGTCCTGTACGGCGCGTCGCAGCGCCCGCGCATCGTCGGCAAGCTGGACGAGGCGGGAAACCCGCTCGTGCCGGCGTATGGCGAGCTGGATGCGGACTCGATCGCGCCGCTCCTCGCCTCGCGCCTTGCCGGGCGGCCGCTGCCGGACTCGGTCCGTGCCCGGATCGCGACGCTCGAAGCGGTGCGCCGGCGGCCGGCGCCGCTCGGCCTCGCCCGCACCGCGTACTTCTGCAGCGGGTGCCCGCACAACACCTCGACCGTCGTGCCGGAAGGCTCGATGGCGGGAGGAGGCATCGGGTGCCACACGATGGCGATCCGCATGGACCGCTCGGTGGTGGGCGTGACGCAGATGGGCGGCGAGGGCGCCCAGTGGGTCGGCGCTGCCCCGTTCACGAACACGCCGCACCTCTTCCAGAACATCGGCGACGGCACGCTCTTCCACTCCGGCATGCTGGCGATCAAGGCCGCCGTGTCGGCCGGCGTGAACCTCACCTACAAGGTGCTCTACAACTCCGCCGTGGCGATGACGGGCGGCCAGCAGGCCGCCGGCGCGCTGCCGGTCCCCGCGCTCGTCCGCCAGCTGCTCGCAGAGGGAGTCCGCGAGGTGGCCGTGGTCTCGGACGAGCCGGAGAAGTACCGACGAAGCGAGCTCGGCGCCGCGACCCTCCACCACCGCGACGAGCTGGACGCCGTGCAGCGGCGGCTCCGGGAAATTCCCGGCGTGACCGCGCTCGTCTACGACCAGGAGTGCGCGGCCGAGAAGCGCCGCCTGCGCAAGCGCGGGAAGCGCCCCGATCCGCCCACGCGCGTCTTCATCGATCCCGCCGTGTGTGAAGGCTGCGGCGACTGCGGCGTGAAGTCGAACTGCCTCTCCGTGCAGCCGGTCGACACCGAGCTGGGGCGGAAGACGCGCATCCACCAGTCGTCCTGCAACAAGGACTACTCCTGCCTGAAGGGGGACTGCCCCTCGTTCTTGACCGCGGAACCCGTCGATGGCGGGCGCATGCAGGCCCAGCCGAAGCGGCGCATGCCGCCGATGGACGAGCCCCTGCCGGAGCCGGCGCGGAAGGCGGCCTGCGGCGCCGGCTACTCAATCTATCTCATGGGCATCGGCGGCACCGGCGTGGTGACGGTGGACTCGATCGTCGGCACCGCCGCGCTGCTCGACGGCAAGCGCGTCCGCAGCCTCGATCAGACCGGGCTCTCGCAGAAGGGCGGGCCGGTGGTCTCACACCTGCGCCTGTTCGATGCCGCGCCGGAGGTCGGGAGCCGGATCGGCGCCGCCCAGGCGGACCTCTATCTCGGGCTCGATCTGCTGGTGAGCACCGCGCCGCAGAACCTGGCCCGCGCGGATCGCGACCGCACCGCCGCGGTGGTCAGCACCAGCAAAGTGCCCACCGGACAGATGGTCACGCAGGTGGAGAGCGCTTTCCCCGACCTGGCCGGCCTCAGGGGAGCGCTCGACCGCGCGACGCGCGCGTCGACGAATCTCTATTTCGATTCGCTGCGGCTCTCGGAAGCGCTGTTCGGCGATCACATGCCCGCCGGCCTGCTGTTGCTCGGAGCGGCGTACCAGGCCGGCCTCGTGCCGCTGCGCGCGGAGTCCATCGAACGGGCCATCGAGCTCAACGGCGTTTCCGTCGAGGCCAACCGCCTCGCCTTCCGCTGGGGACGGCGCTGGGTGACCGACCGCGCCGCCGTCGAGGCAGCGGCGGATTCCGGGGCGACGGTGGTGGGCCTGGTGCCGAAGACGCCGGCGCCCGCGTCGCTCCCCGGCGTTGGCGGGTTCTCCGGCGAGCTGCGGCGACTCGTCGAGCTTCGCGCCCCCGACCTCGCCGCGTACCAGGATTCCGCCTACGCGCGCAGCTATCTGGAATTCGTGGAGCAGGTGGCGGCGCGCGAGCAGGAGCGCGCGCCGGGGGGGACGGGCATCGCGGAGGCGGTGGCGCGGCACCTCTACAAGCTGATGGCTTACAAGGACGAGTACGAGGTGGCGCGGCTGCTGCTGCGCGAAGGCGCGGCCGCGGAGATCCGGCAGCAGTTCCCCGGTGGCGCCCGCGTGTACTGGCACCTGCACCCGCCGTTCCTGCGCGCGCTGGGGATGAAGCGCAAGCTCCGGCTGGGGAGGTGGGCGCGTCCCGCGCTCGCGTTGCTCCGGGCCCTTCGCCGGGTGCGGGGCACGGCGCTGGACCTGTTCGGCCGGGCGGAGTTGCGCAAGCTCGAGCGGGCGCTCCCCAGCGAGTACCGGGCGCTGGTGCTGCGCGCCCTGGAGACGCTCTCTCCTTCGAATCACGACATGGTCGTCCAGATCGCGGCGCTGCCGGACATGATCCGTGGATACGAAGCCATCAAGCTGGGCAACGTGGCGCGCTTCCGCCAGCGGGCCGCCGCGCTCGAGGCCGAGGCGCAGCGTGCCAGTGCGCCGCCCCTGTCGGCGGGAGGCGCGCGGGCGTAGCTGGCCGGCGACGCGGATGTTGAAACGGCGCTGCGCCGTGGGACAATCCGCGCATGCGCATCGGCTTCATCGAAGAGCAGGGCTGCCGCATCCTTCTGCTCGACTTCTCCGGGCTGCAGGACAGCGCGGAGACCCTCGCGCACATCGCCGAGGCGCGCCGGTTCGTGGCCGAGCAACCGAAGCGCAAGGAGATCCTGACGCTCGTGGACCTCAGCAGGCTGCGCTACGACAACGAGGTCCTGAAGGCGTTCCAGGATCTCACGCGCCACGACGAGCCGTGGGAGCGTGCCGTCGCCGTCTGCGGCCTTCGCGGGATCGGGCTCGTCGCTTTCCGCGCCCACAACCTCCTCACCGGGCGCCGCCTGCACGGGTTCAGCCGCCGGGACGAAGCGGTGTCGTGGCTCGTGCAGCAGGCCAAATCCTGAGCGTCCGCGATCGTTCCGATACGCGAAACGCGACGTTTTCTCCTCTGTCAGCCGGGGACGCGCAGGTGTAAGGCTTACGCGCCCGTCCTGCCGCGGAGGAGCCGTGGAACCCATCTGGAAGAAGCACTGGCCGGCCGCCGTCGATGAGAGCTCGATCCGCCTCCCCGAAGAGGTCCTGCCCGTCGTCCTCGCCCGGCAAGCGAAACGCGTCCCCGATCGGACGGCGATCCAGTTCTACGGGCGCGCCATCACCTTCGCAGAGCTGGATCAGGCGGTGGGCCGCTTCGCGGGGTTCCTCCAGCGGCGCGGCATCGTGGCCGGCGACCGCGTCGCCATCTTCCTGGAGAACTCTCCCCAGTTCGCCATCGCCTATTACGGGACGCTGCGCACGGGCGGCATCGCCGTGTGCCTCAACCCGATGCACAAGGCGCTGGAGCTGGCGCACGAGTTCGACGACTCCGGCGCGCGCGCCCTCGTCACTTCCGACCTCGCCTACGACGTGGCGGAGCCGATCCGCGCGCAGACGAAGCTCGAGACCGTCGTGCTGACCGCCTACCGCGACTTCTTGCCGGAGAAGCCGACGCTCCCGCCGCCGCCTTCATTCCTCGAGACCAAGGGCGGGCAGCGTCCGGCCGGCACCGACGCGCTCTTGGAGATCCTCCGCACCGCTCCCGAGCTGAAGACGCAGGTGCCGCGGGCGCTGTCCGACACCGCGCTCCTGCAATACACCTCGGGCACAACCGGGACCGCCAAAGCCGCGGAGATCACCCACGGCAACCTGGTCTGTAACTGCGAGCTGCAGCGCGCCTACATCGGGTCCGGCGACAACGACGTGGCGCTCGGCGTCCTCCCTTGGTTCCACATCACCGGGATGGAATGCCAGATGAACATGATGGCCTACATGGGCGCGACGCTCGTGGCCATCGGCCGGTTCGATCTGGTGACCGTCCTCCGGGCCATCGAAGTGTACCGCTGCACGCTGACCACCTTGATCGCGACCGTGAACGTGGCGATCGTCAATTTCCCGAAGACGAAGGAGTTCGACCTCTCGTCCCTGCGCTACTGCTTCTCCGGCGGCGCGCCGGTGCCGGCCGCGATCGCCCGCCGGTGGGAGGAGATGACGGGCCACAAGCTGATCGAGGGCTACGGCCTGAGCGAGACCACCGCTCCGACGCACATCAACCCGCCGGAGCGGCCCAAGTACGGGACGGTCGGCGTCCCGCTGCCGCTGACGGACGCGCGCGTCGTCGACCCGAACGACGGCAGCACCGAGCTGGAGATGGGCAAGTCGGGCGAGATCGCGGTGCGCGGCCCGCAGGTGATGAAGGGATACTGGCGCAACCCGGAGGCCACCCGGCGCGCGTTCCGCGACGGCTGGTTCCTCACCGGGGACATCGGCCGGATCGACGAAGAAGGCTATTTCAGCATCGAGGAGCGGAAGAAGGAC
>JBGQLA010000196.1:0-9612 GCA_041499865.1 Deltaproteobacteria bacterium | reverse complement strand
GCGGTGGTGGGCCCCTCCGGCGCCGGCAAGAGCACGCTCGCGGCGCTGATCGCGCGCCTCTACGATCCGGACTCCGGGCGCCTGCTGCTCGACGGGCACGACGTCCGCGAGCTGGACGTGAGCTTCCTGCGCCGCCAGATCGGCACCGTCGCGCAGGAGCCGATCCTCTTCTCCGCCAGCATCGAGGAGAACGTCCGCTACGGCCGGCCCGGCGCTTCGCGGTCCGAGGTGGAGGCAGCCGCGCGCGCCGCCAACGCGCACGCGTTCGTGGAGCGGTTCCCGCAGGGCTACGACACGCTGGTCGGCGAACGCGGGGTGCAGCTCTCCGGCGGGCAGAAGCAGCGGGTGGCCATCGCCCGTGCGGTGCTCAAGGACCCCCGCATCCTCGTCCTCGACGAGGCCACCAGCGCGCTCGACGCCGAGAGCGAGCACCTGGTCAAGGAGGCGCTGGAAAGGCTGATGAAGGGGCGGACCACCCTGATCATCGCCCACCGCCTCTCGACGGTGAAGGACGCCGACCGGGTGGTGGTGCTCGACGCCGGGCGCATCGTCCAGAGCGGGGCGCACGCCGCGCTGTTGCGCGAAGACGGCCTGTACCGAAGGCTGGTGGAGAAGCAGTTCGTGGCTGCGTAGACTGCGCCGCCATGGACCCCTATCTCGATCCCAGGAGCGATGCCTCGCCGCCCGCGCTGGTGGTGGGCACCATGAACTTCGGCAAGCGCACTCCCGAGCCCGACGCGCAGCGCATCGTCCAGCGCGCGCTCGAGCGCGGGCTGACGTTCTTCGACACGGCGAACGCGTACGTGGCCGGCGAGTCGGAGCGCATTCTCGGCCGCGCCCTGGGCGCGCGCAGGGCGCAGGCCCGCATCGCCACCAAGGTGGGGATCGGCAAGCTCAGCGAGCCGGAGGGGCTCGCCCCGGAGCGGATCGCGGCGGCGATCGAGGAGAGCCTGGGCCGGCTGGGCACCGACCACGTCGACCTCTACTACTTCCACAAGCCCGACCACTCGCGGCCGCTAGAGCCCTCGCTGCGCGCGATGGAGACGCTGATCAAGTCAGGAAAGGTGCTCGCCTTCGGGGCCTCGAATTTCGCCTCCTGGGATCTCCTGGAGATGATCCAGGCCGGGCTCAAGCCCCGCGTTTCCCAGCAGATGTACAACCTGCTCGTGCGCCAGCTGGAGATCGAGTACTTCCGCTTCGCGCGGAAGTACGGCGTGCACACCACCGTCTACAACCCGCTCGCCGGGGGGGCGCTCGCCGGCAAGCTGAAGCGCGGCGCGCCGCTTTTGCCCGGATCGCGGTTCGACAAGAACCCGATGTACCAGCGGCGCTATCTCACCGATCGCTTCTTCGATCTGGCGGAGGCGTTCGCCGGGCTCGCCGCCGAGGCGGGGCGCACGCCGGTCGAGCTCGCGTACCAGTGGGTGGCCGCGCGGCCCGGCGTCGACTCGATCCTGATCGGCCCCGCCACCGTCGAGCAGCTCGATGCAGCCATCGACGCGGTCGCGAAGCCGCTCCCCAAGGAGGTCATCGATCGAGCCGACGAGCTCCACCGCTCCTTCCAGGGCACCGACGCAAGCTACGCCCGGTAGGGTCCGCGCCGCGCGGCTGGTCGCGCTCGGGGCAGACGCCTTGCAGATCGCCGTCGCGCCGCTGTTCGGCGAGGGATTCGCCTCGCCGTTCAACGACGCGCTCGACCTCGCCGTCGCCGCCGTCCTGATCAAGCTGCTCGGCTTTCACTGGGCGTTCCTGCCTGCGCTCGCGGCGGAAGCCATGCCCGCGCTGGACCTTGCGCCCACCTGGACGGCGGCCGTGCTGATCGTGACCGGCTCCCGGCAGCGCCTCTGGTGGGTGGTGGCCGGGCTCACCGTGCTCGCGGGCGTGGCGCTGTGGTGGTTCCTCCGCCGCCAGTGAGGACCCTCGGAGAGCAGCTGAAATAGCCGCCGATTGACCTCCCACGCACGTCTCAGGTACTGAACCGCCCGCCCCCCCACGGGGTTCCCCTGCAAGGAGCGGTCATGGCCTCGGGCATCGCGCCGGTTGCGGACCACAAGCCCTACGTCCCGGACGATGCTCGCGTCGCCGAGTTCACGCCCAAGGCGATCGCCGTCGGCGCGCTGTTCGGGCTTATCTTCGGCGCCTCCACCGTCTACCTCGCGCTGAAAGCGGGGCTGACGGTGAGCGCGTCGATCCCCATCGCCGTCCTTTCCATCTCCCTGCTCAAGAAGCTGGGCGGCTCCACCATCCTGGAGAACAACATCGTCCAGACCATCGGGTCCGCGGGCGAGAGCATCGCCGCCGGGGTCGTCTTCACCTTGCCCGGCTTCCTCTTCCTCGCGGTGGATCCCTCGACGCGGCAGAGCATCGGGGCCCCGTACTTCAGCTACTGGACCATCTTCACGCTGGCGCTGCTGGGCGGAATGCTCGGCGTCCTGATGATGGTGCCGCTGCGGCGGCCGCTGATCGTCAAGGAGCACGGGAACCTTCCCTACCCGGAGGGCGCCGCCTGCGCGCAGGTGCTGATCGCCGGCGAGCAGGGCGGGCAGATGGCCCGCACCGCGTACATGGGCCTGTTCTTCGCCATCGGGTACGCGGTGCTGCAGCAGATCTTCAAGTTCATCGCCGAGGTGCCCGGGTACGTGACCAAGGCGACCAGCCGCGTGTTTCCCGCCGCCACGGTGAACGCCGCAATCACGCCGGAGTACATGGGCGTGGGCTACATCATCGGGCCGCGGATCGCCGGCGTCCTCGTCTCGGGCGGCGTGCTGGCCTGGCTGGGGATCATCCCGCTGATCGCCTCGCTGGTGCCGGGCGACGTGATCGCCACCCAGCTGGTCAAGCTCGGCTATCTCGCGAACGTGGCCCGGTCAGGCGCCTACGGCTGGGATCCCGGGACGCACACGTTCGCGCAGCTCAACCGCGCCATCTACTTCGCCTACGTGCGCCAGATCGGCGCGGGCGCGGTGGCGGCGGGCGGCTTCATCACCCTCTTGAAGACCCTGCCCACCATCGTCTCCAGCTTCAAGGGAAGCCTCGCCTCGCTGCGTGGCGGCGCCGGGGCGGCGAGCACCGCGCGCACCGAGCGCGACCTGCCGCTGGGCGTGACCGTGCTCGGCAGCCTGGCGCTGGTGCTGATCATGGCGTTCCTGCCGTTCCTGCCCGGCAACTTCGGCGGGCGGCTCCTGCTCGCGTTCCTGATCGTGATCTTCGGCTTCTTCTTCGTCACCGTCGCCTCGCGCATCGTGGGCCTGATCGGCACCAGCTCGAATCCGGTCTCCGGCATGACCATCGCCACCCTGATGGCCACCTGCCTGCTCTTTCTCAGCATCGGCTGGACTGGGGACGTCTACCAGCCGATGGCCCTGTGCGTGGGCGGGATGGTCTGCATCGCCGCCGCAAACGCCGGCGCCACTTCGCAGGATCTGAAGACGGGGTTCCTCGTCGGCGCCACCCCGCGGGCGCAGCAGATCGGCTTGTTGATCGGCGTCGCCGTGGCGGCGCTGGTGATCGGCTTCACCATGCAGGTGCTGGACAAGGCGACCGTGGATGCCACCACCGGCCTCGTGCGCCACCAGATCGGCACCGAGGCATTCCCGGCCCCGCAGGGCACGCTGATGGCCACGCTGATCCGCGGCCTTCTCGCCCAGAACCTCGACTGGCAGTTCGTGCTGGTCGGGGTGTTCCTCGCCTTCACCGTCGAGCTCTGCGGCGTCTCGCCGCTCAGCTTCGCCGTCGGCGCCTACCTGCCGCTCTCGACCACCCTGCCGATCTTCGTCGGCGGCGCGATCAAGGGCCTGGTGGACCACCGCGCGGGAGCCACCGCCTCGAGCGGCCACGGCGACGACATCGGCCCGGGCAGCCTGTTCGCCACCGGCCTGGTCGCCGGCGGCACCCTCACCGGCACCGTCGTCGCCTTCCTGCACTGGGGCGACAAGCTGGGGGCATTCGTCGACTCGCTCGACGTGAGCGAGAAGGTCACGCACCTCGTCGGCGCGGGCGGCTACCAGATTCTCGGCGTGGCGTGCTTCGTCGTGATGGGCGTGCTGCTGTACCGGATCGCGCGCCGCCCATTTATGTAGCCCGTCCGCGCGCGTCGCCGCCGTGAGCGCACCTGAAGCGGGATCACGACCTGTAGAAGAGACGGTTCCTCGTTGCCGCGATGATGCTCCTGGTTTCGTGCGGCCATGGCGACGACGAGTGCCTGGCCCTGGCACAGCAATACGCGAACGAGATTCATGACGTTGCGATCCATTGCGATCCTTCGGCCGGGAATCCTTGCGGCGTGAAGCTGGAGGGCCTGGCCTCCAACTGCACCCACGCGGTGAAATCCAAGCCGCACCGCGAGTGGACAGCGAATTTTCAACGAATACATCGCGCACGGGTGCCCGGCGATCCCCATCTGTCAGCCCCACGGCAACGAATGCACTGACCAGCTGCCCGACGGAACATGGATCTGCCACTGAGGACCAGATCCCTTCTCCATCGCCCGCACGGATCGGTCTCTCGAAATCATCGCCCAATCAAGTTGGTGGATCCGGATCGTGTCTTCGCCCAGGCGCGGCTCTGATCGCGCTGCGCGGCCGGGTACTCGCACTCGTCGTTGCGGAGGAGTGCCCAAATCAATGGAAGCGGACGGAGCGTGCCGTCGCGAATTTCGTATTGTGTCCCCGAAACTTGGCGCGCTGGACGGCCAGGACGGACCGCGACCTGCGTGTCAGGGCTTCTTTTCCACCCGGAAGTCGCCGGTCTTCACGTCGAAGTGAAGCCGGAACAGCGCGCCGTCGGCGGCCTTGAAATCGACCTGGTGCTCGAACACCGTCCGGGCCTCCTGGATGAGGAACTTGAGATAATCCCGGTTCCCTTCCTGGAAGGACTTCAGAGCGGCCAGCCCGTCGGCGTCCCCCGTCAGGTTCATGGCACGGGACTCTAGCAGGTACGTCCACTTCCCGTTATCTTGCGCGCCCGCGAAAAGGAGCCATCGAGATGCAGCCGACCCGCCACCCTGACCGTTTCGTCGATCGCCACCTCGGCCCGGACAGCCGGGACATCGAGGAGATGCTGGCGGTGCTCGGGGTCCGGAATCTCGACGAGCTGATCGACCGCACCGTGCCCCCCTCGATCCGGCTGCAGAGGCCGCTCGATCTGCCGCCCGGCCGCTCCGAGTTCGGCCTCCTCCGCGAGCTCTCGGAGATCGCGGCGAAGAACCAGATCTTCCGCAGCTACATCGGGATGGGGTACTCCGACACCGTCACACCCCCGGTGATCCAGCGGAACATCCTCGAGAACCCCGGCTGGTACACGCAGTACACGCCCTACCAGCCGGAGATCTCCCAGGGCCGCCTGGAAGCGCTGCTCAACTACCAGACGATGGTCGAGGACCTGACCGCGCTGCCGGTGGCGAACGCCTCGCTGCTCGACGAGGCCACCGCCGCCGCAGAAGCGATGACGATGTTCCACAACGTCGCGCCCGGAGGCGGAGACACGTTCTTCGTCGCGCAGGACTGCCACCCCCAGACCCTCGAGGTGGTGCGGACGCGGGCGGCGCCGTTCGGGATCCGCGTGATCGCCGGCGATCCGGCCGCCTTCGATCCGGGCAAGGAGAAGATCTTCGGCGCCCTGCTGCAGTACCCGGCGACGGACGGCGCCATTCGCGACCCGCGCCCGTTCATCGCCAAAGCGCACGCCAACGGCGCGCTGGTGGTGATGGCCGCCGACCTCCTCGCCCTCACCCTGCTCGCCGCGCCGGGCGAGCTGGGCGCGGACTGCGCGGTGGGATCCTCGCAGCGCTTCGGCGTCCCCCTCGGGTACGGCGGCCCGCACGCGGCGTATTTCGCCACCCGGCAGGAGTACGTGCGCCACATGCCGGGACGGATCATCGGCGTCTCCGTCGACGCCCAGGGCCACACCGCCCTGCGCATGGCCCTGCAGACGCGCGAGCAGCACATCCGCCGGGAGAAGGCCACCAGCAACATCTGCACCGCGCAGGCGCTCCTGGCGATCATGTCCGGGATGTACGCCGTCTATCACGGCCCCAAGGGGCTGAAGGCGATCGCCCAGCACGTGCACGCGCTCACCGCGCAGCTCGCCCGCGGCCTCGCCCAGCTCGGCTACAAGCTGCGCCACGAGGAGTTCTTCGACACCGTCGCCGTGCCGGTGGAAGCCGCGCAGCTCGGCAGCATCTTCGCCGCCGCGGAGGCGCGGCAGATGAACTTCCGGCGCATCGACGCGCGCACCGTCGGGGTCTCGCTGGACGAGACCACCACCCCGGAGGACGTGCGCGACATCCTCGCCGCCTTCGCGGGCGCCCGCACGGTCCCCGATCCTCCCGGGGAGGAGACGCGGCTCCCCCGGGCGCTGCTGCGCACCAGCGGCTACCTCAACCACCCTGTCTTCAACACCCATCACAGCGAGACCGAGATGCTGCGCTACCTGCGCCTCCTCGAGTCCCGCGATCTGTCGCTCACCCGCAGCATGATCCCGCTCGGCTCCTGCACCATGAAGCTGAACGCGACCACCGAGATGCTGCCGGTCACCTGGCCCGCCTTCTCCCGGATGCATCCGTTCGCCCCGCGCGCGCAGGCCGCGGGATATTCCCGGATCTTCCAGGAGCTGGAGGCGATGCTCTCGGAGATCACCGGGTTTCCCGGCGTCTCGCTGCAGCCGAACTCCGGCGCGCAGGGCGAGTACGCGGGCCTGCAAGTGATCAAAGCCTGGCACGAGGGGCGCGGAGAGGGCCACCGCAAGGTCTGCCTGATCCCGCAGTCGGCGCACGGCACCAACCCGGCCTCGGCGGCGATGGTCAACTACCGCATCGTGGTGGTGAAGACCGACGAGAACGGCAACGTCGACATCGCGGACCTGGAAGCGAAGGCGGCGCAGAACGCGAAGGAGCTCGCCGCGCTGATGATCACCTATCCCTCGACGCACGGCGTGTTCGAGGAGGAGATCCGGCGGATCTGCGAGATCGTCCACCGCCACGGCGGGCAGGTCTACATGGACGGCGCCAACATGAACGCCCAGGTCGGCCTCTGCCGGCCGGGCGATTTCGGCCCCGACATCTGCCACCTCAACCTGCACAAGACGTTCTGCATCCCGCACGGCGGCGGCGGCCCGGGCATGGGACCGATCTGCGCGGCGAAGCACCTCGCGCCGTACCTCCCGGGACATCCGGTGGTGCGCACCGGGGGCGAGAAGGCCATCGGGCCGATCGCGGCGGCGCCCTGGGGCAGCGCCAGCATCCTGCTCATCTCCTGGGCGTACATCCGGATGATGGGCGCCGCGGGGCTGACGCAGGCCACCAAGGTGGCGATCCTGAACGCGAACTACCTGGCGCGCCGGCTCGACGAGCACTTCCCCCTCCTCTACAAGGGGAAGAACGGCTTCGTCGCGCACGAATGCATCGTCGATCTGCGCAAGGTGAAGCGCGACGCCGGCATCGAGGTCGACGACGTCGCCAAGCGGCTGATGGACTACGGCTTCCACGCCCCCACCACCTCGTTCCCGGTGATCGGCACCCTGATGATCGAGCCGACCGAGAGCGAGCCGAAGTCCGAGCTGGACCGGTTCTGCGCGGCGATGATCGGGATCCGGCAGGAGATCCGCGAGATCGAGACGGGAAAGGCGCCGCGCGAGAACAACGTCCTCAAGGGGGCGCCGCACACCGCCGAAGTGCTCACCGCGGACGCCTGGGATCGGCCCTACTCCCGCCAGCATGCGGCGTATCCGGCGGACTGGGTCCGCGAGCACAAGTTCTGGCCGGCGGTCGGACGGCTGAACAATGTGTACGGTGACAAGAACCTGATCTGCTCCTGCCCACCCCTCGAGGCGTATCGCTGATAAGGTTGGCCCCTCATGGCCGAAGGCGAGCTGCAGGCGTTCCTCTCCCGGACGTCGTTCTTCGGCGGGCTGATGCCAGACACGGTCGCGATCGTCGCCGGGATGCTCAAGGAGAAGCGGGTCCCCGCGGGTGAGCTGCTCTTCGCCGAGGGCGACACCGGCAAGTCGATGTACATCGTGCGCGAGGGCGCCCTGATCGTGCAGCGCCACTGCGGCGGAGGCAGCATCCAGACCCGCCTGCTGATGATGCGGCCCGGCGACTTCTTCGGGGTCACCTCGCTGATCGAGATGGAGGCGCGCCCCTTCTCCTGCCGGGTGGAGAAGGATTGCCTGCTCTACGAGCTGACCAACCTCGATCTCTACAAGCTCTACAAGAGCGATCAGAAGACGTACATCCTGCTCATCCAGAACATCGCACGGGAACTGTGCCGCAAGCTGCGCAAGGCGGGCAAACGCATCGCCGCGCTGGAAGACGCGCTCCATGGACCGGCCGGGCGGCCGGAATAGCGGTGGAAAGCGGGCTGTGGGTGGAACTCCGCTGGTGTGGTTGCCGGTCGCAGGCGGCTTTCTCATCGTCGTGGCGCGATGGCGAAGGCGATCTTCCTCCGGGCGCGACGATACCGGAAGCCTGACGGCGCCGGTTGCAGCTCGCGAATGACGCCAAGCGTTACCAATTGCCATTAGCGAAAATCGAGCCACACCGGCTCGAATCCTGGACCCCTGATCTGCCGAACCCCTTGTGAAAAGTTGCATTTACTACACGCCAAGGGCGAAGCTGCCCCCTATGCTGGACGAAGGCCTGCGCTCGCTGATCGCGCAACACGGAGTTGGCGAAACGCGTAGCGGCGGGATCCTGATCGTCGACGACGAGCGTCCAAACCTCACCGTCCTGCGGAACTTCCTGGAGACCGGCTACCGGGTGCACGAGGCGCAGTCCGGCGCCGCCGCGCTGGAGATCGCCCGGGCGCAGGAGCTCGACGTGGTGATCACCGACCAGCGGATGCCGGAGATGACCGGCGTCGAGCTGCTGGAAAAGCTGCGCGAGTTCAAACCCGACGTCGCCGGCATCGTCCTCACCGGGTTCACCGATCCCCCGGCGCTGATCTCCGCGATCAACCGCGCGCGCGTCTTCCGCTTCCTGAAGAAGCCGTGGCAGCCGGACGACATCCTCGAAGCGGTGCGGCAGGCCGGCGAGCACGTCTACCAGACGCGGGCGATCCGGAGGCTGGTGGCGCTGCTGGCGAAACGGACCGACGAGCTGGACGCAAGTCTCGTCGAAGTGCGGCACACGCAGACGCAGCTCTTGCACCTGGAGCGCCTGGGAACGATGGGCAAGCTGGCGGCAGGGGTGGTGCATGACCTGCGCAATCTCATGGTCAGCCTCGGCTATGTGGAGAGCGTCCTGCAGCAGCGCAGCGTCGCCCCCGACGTGATGGAGAGCGTGCAGGTCGGCATGCAGGGCGTGGGAAACCTGATCCACACGCTGGAGGCGATGCACCAGTTCGCCCGCGGCGGCACCCTCTCGATGGAGAAGTCCGCCGTGCAGCCTTCGCTGGTGGTGAGCGACGCGCTCGCCATCTCCCGCATGGACATGGGCTTCCGCACGCACAAGGTGGCGGTGAAGATCGAGGAAGGCCTGCCGGACATCCACGGCGATCGGCAGAAGCTGACGCAGGTGCTGGTCAACCTGGTGCGCAACGCGGTCCAGGCCACCGCGCAGTGGCGCCACATCGGCATCGAGGCGAGCCGCAAGAACGGCCACGTCGTCTTCGCCGT
>JBGQLA010000195.1:0-9640 GCA_041499865.1 Deltaproteobacteria bacterium | reverse complement strand
CGAGAGCAGGTTCACCTCGAGGATGCGCACCCAGTCCTCGTCGGGGATCTCGACGAAGGGCTTGGCCTCGAAGATGCCGACGTTGTTGACGAGGATGTCCGCCTCGGGAAGTTGCTCCACGACCCGCGCCGCGCCCGCTGCAGTCCCCAGATCGGCGGCGATGCCGCGCGCGCCGGCGCCGATCCGCCGCACCGCGTCGTCGACCCGCTCACGCGTGCGTCCATTGACGACCACCTGCGCGCCCTCCGCGGCCAGCGTCTGCGCGATGGCAAAGCCGATTCCAGCGGTGGAGCCGGTGACGAGCGCCCTCTTCCCTCGCAGCTTCAGGTCCATGCGGAGAAGGATGCTGTCCGAAGCGGCAGGATGCAGCGCGGCGGCAAGCGTGGCGAAACCGCTGGGCTACGCTCCAGGCTGCAACTCGGTCTCGTCCTCCAGCGCCGCGGAGATCTCCTCCGCACGCTGTTTCGCATCGCCCTCGGGTGGATTACGGTTCTCTCCTACACCATCTCGATGGTCGCGACGGTCGAGCCGACGCTTCGTCAACTCGGGCAGTGGACAGGGAACGCGGATGCGCCGGTACCTCCGCGCATGTAAGTGACGCAGGCGAGCCAGAGGAAACGACCGCGCCGCGCCACACTCGCGCGAAGTGTGGCCGCGGCGCGGAAATTGACGATCGACCTGTAAGCGCGTGCCTCGCGGCGGGCGGCGCACTCGCCGTATGTTCTGCGGCGATGGAAGAGACGCCGATCGCCGTGCTGGTCGAGCAGCTTGTCGCGCTGGGCGTGCGACGCGGCGGCGTGCTCCTGGTGCACAGCTCGTTCCGCGCCATCCGGCCCGTCGAGGACGGGCCGTCCGGCGTGATCGCGGCGCTGCGCCAGGCAATCGGCCATCGCGGCACGCTGGTGATGCCGGCCATGACCGACGGAGAGAGCCCGTTCGATCCAGCCTCGACCCCGACCTTCGAGATGGGCGTGGTGCCCGAGCTGTTCTGGCGCCAGCCGGGCGTGCTCCGCAGCACGCACCCCGGCGGATCGTTCGCGGCGGCGGGACCGGCGGCCGGGCCGCCGCTACGGCGTGACCAGATCTGTCGAACCTGGACGAGTTCGTCATCCGAGGGGTTGGAAATCGGCGTCGTCGTCGTGAATCGCCGCCCGGATGGCTGCGAGCGCTTGCCCTCGGGCGCGCAGCTTGCTCTTTGCATGTGCGCCCATGTCCAGCGCGGACAATGCGGCGGCGGCGCTGGCGACGACTCCCTTCAGCTCAGTGGCGGCGACCACGCGATCCAGGAAGCCAGCCGCGACCGCGTTGTCCGGGGAGAAAGGTTCCGCGAGCATCACCGCCCGGTTGAAGGACGCGGGCGCGAGCCTTTGCCGAAGGATCTCGACCGCGGCGCGCGGCATCGTCAGCCCGATCGCGACCTCGTTCGCGGCCAGCTTGTACGGGCCAGCGGCGCCGACCCGGTAGTCGCCGGAAAGCAGCAAGAACACGCCCATCGCGACTGCGTGGCCGGTGCAGGCAATCACCACTGGCGTCGGGAACGACAAGACGCGCTCGGCGAGCTCGAAGCCCGCGCGGACCATTGCCTTGGCCTCGGAAGCCCTGGCCCTGAGCGTGGACAGATCGAACCCCGCGGAGAAGACCCCGGGCCTGCCGCCGAGGATGACGATCGCCCGGTCCGCCGCGGCTCGATCGAGGGCAGCGTTGATCTCGCCGAGCATGGAGAGGGTCATGACGTTCACCTTGCCGTCGTCCATGGTGATGGTCGCGACGGAACCGTCGAGCTGATACGTGACGAGGCTTCCCACGAACTGCCTCCTCGCTCCTGCGGAACCGTGAGCCGCGGGACCCCTGCCCCGGAGTCGAAGGGAGCAACTCAATCATACAGCGTTGCGCGTCGGTCATGGCTTCCACCTGGTGTTCGCCAGCACCACCGAGGTCTCGATCTGCCGCTCGGGAATGCTCCAGTATCTTCGCAGCAGGCGCTCGGTGTCGGACCGGGAGAGGGTCCGGTAGCCGTTCTTCTCATAGAAGCGGATGGCCCACGTGGCGGCGCTCCAGGTGCCGATCAGGATCGGCTTGGCGGTCATGGCTTCGAGCTCTCTCAGCAGCTTCTCGCCGATGCCCTTGCGGCGCTGGTCGGTCTGCACATAGGCATGGCGGATGAGGGTGACCTCGCCACGGTCCTGGATGCCCATCACGCCGACAAGCCGGCCGTCCGACTCGCAGCCCCAGAACGCAATGCCGTGGGCGATCTCCCGCGTAAGCTCGTCGAGGGCGATGTAGGGCTCGTGCCAGCGGTCGGTGGGGATGACGCCCTTGTAGGCCTGCGCGGAGTCGTTGATGATCGAAAAGAGCTGCGGCAGGTCCTGCGCGCCGCAGGGTCGGATCCTGATTGTCACATCGGCACGATATCAAACCGGTCCGCCGCGGCTCTCGTCAGGAACCTTGCCCGACGACCTGCCCATCGTCCCGCCCGCGCCTCTCAACCCCGGTGCTAGAGTCGCCGCATGGATCCTCGGCCCGAGGTCGCCATCGGCCATGTCTCGCTGCGCGTCTCCGACGTCGCGCGCGCGGCCGCGTTCTACCAATCGGTCGGTTTGCGACCAGTGATGGAGAGCCCTGGCCTCGCAATCCTGGAGCTTCGAGGTGGTACGCACCTCTTGCTCTTCCTTGCCCGCGTCAAGCAGCGCAAAGGCCCCGTGCGCTCATTCGACTTCATGGTTGACGATGTGGAAGCCCTCCGGGCGCGATTGGCGACGGCCGGGCTCGCACCAAACGATCTGCGCGACGACGCACGCGGCGGTCACCGTTATTTCGAGGTGAGTGACCCCGACGGGCACGTCCTGACCGTCTTTTCCAACCACGCCGCGGGACGGCCGGTCTAACTGACCTTCCTGCCCCCCCGCGGTCCTGCTCAGAGGCGCTGCTCGTCCATCCAGCGGCGCCAGCGCTCGAGCTCCTCCTCGTGCCGCCGGTTGCGGCGCGCGACCCACCAGGGGGCGGAGAAGGTGACGGCGAAGGCCACGAGCATCCCGGAGTAGGAGATGGCCATCTCCAGTTGGGGCGCCTCGTGCTTCGCGACGACCCCCGGGAACACGATCACGAAGGCGACGAAGAGGCCGGCGTAGACCCAGCGGACGAGATGGGCGGTGAGGCGCTCGACCCGCAGGCGGCGCTCGAGGAACGCGAGCGCGTCGCGAGGATTGCCCACCTTGCTTAGCCCGATGCCCCGCTGGATCGAGAGGTAGCCGATCGAGATGGCGGCGCAGAAGGCGATGATGATCCAGCCGATCCTGCGCGCTGCGGCCGACGAATCGGCGAAGACGGAGATGGCGGCGGCGAGCGCGATGGCGACGAGAAGGAAGAACGCCACATTGGCCAGCCGGTGGAGCCGGACCTCCTTCTCTGTCCGGGCGCGGACGTCGGGGAGCGGACCGGTCGCGCCCCTCCAGCTCGACTGCCAGGAATTCCATTCGGCATCGGTCACGCTGCTTCCTCCTTTTCGAGCGAACGGCGCAGGGCTTCGCGGGCGCGGCCCAGGCGGACCGCGACGTTCTCCGGGGTGATGCCGACGATCGCGGCGATCTCCGCATGCGGCAAGCCCTCGAGCGCCAGGGCGAGGACCTCGCGCTGACCGAGGGGCAGCGTGCGCACGTGGCGCAGGAACTGCTCGGCGCGCTGATTCCTGGCGACCTGCTCGTCGGCTCCTGGCCGTGGGTCGGCGACGTCGGGCGGCGCCGACTCCGCCGGCGCCCGCTTCGCGCGCCGCCAGGCATGCGAGAGGCCGCGGTTGTGGGCGATGCGCAGGACGAAGGACCGCGGCGAGCTGTCTCCGCGAAATCGCGGCAGCGCCTGCCAGACCGCGACCAGGACGTCCTGGGCCAGATCGTCGCGCTCCGCGCCGGGCGGTGCGTAGCTGGCGATCACGCGCCACAGCGCGGACCCGTGCTCCCGAAGGAGGTCGTCGAACGTCATGTTAGATACAGTCTCGCGCGGGCGGCGGACCTAACAATAGAGCATGTGCTGAAAGGTGGCTCCACGCGATCTGCAGCCAGGACAGCGCCGCTCCCGGTTGCGACAATCCAGCGCCTTGCGCGCGGACGAAAGCGGCGCGAGGGTGCGACTTTCCATCTGACGCGGAGGACGCATGAATCCCACACAGGCCTTCTCCCAGGCGCGCGAGCTCCTCCTGCGCCACCGCACCGACTACGACGCGGCCGTGAAGCAGTTCCATTGGGACCGGCTGCCGCGGTTCAACTGGGCCATCGACTGGTTCGACGAGTACGCCCGCGGCAACGCACGCACCGCGCTGCGCATCGTCCACGACGGCGGCGACAAGCCCCGCGAGGTCTCGGCGACCTTCGCCGAGCTTTCGGAGCGCAGCACCCGCGTGGCGAGCTGGCTGCACGGGCGCGGCGTAGAGAAGGGCGATCGCATCCTGGTCATTCTGCCCAACACGCTGCCCCTCTGGGAGTTCATGCTGGGCGCGATGAAGCTCGGCGCGGTGATCATCCCCGCGACCACGCAGCTCACGCGCGACGACCTCGCCGACCGCATCTCCCGCGGCAATGTTCGCCACGCCGTCGCGGAAGCAGCGGTCGCGGGCAGGCTGGCCGGCTTCGACGCGCTCAGGACACGCCTGGTGGTGGGCGGCAGCGAGCCCGGCTGGACGCCGTTCGACGACGCGCGCGGCGGGAAGAATGAGCTGCCCTCCCGCGAGCCCACCGAGCCGGACGATCCGCTCCTCCTCTACTTCACCTCCGGCACCACCGCGCGGCCCAAGCTGGTGCTGCACACGCACCAGAGCTACCCGGTCGGGCACCTCTCCACCATGTACTGGATCGGAATGCGCGAGGGAGACGTGCACGAGAACATCAGCTCGCCAGGTTGGGCCAAGCACGCCTGGAGCAGCTTCTTCGCTCCCTGGAATGCAGGCGCATCGATCCTGGTGCACGACGCGCCGCGCTTCAATGCGGCGCGCACCATCGGCCTTTTGCGCGAGAAATCGGTGGCCACGCTCTGCTGCCCGCCTACCGTCTGGCGCATGCTGGTGCTCGAGGAGCAGGGAGCCCGGCCGGCGGCGCTGCGCGAGCTCTTGAGCGCCGGCGAGCCGCTCAATCCCGAGGTGATCGAGAAGGTGCAGAGGGCGTGGGGGATCACCATCCGCGACGGATACGGACAGACTGAGACCACCGCGCAGATCGGCAACAGCCCGGGGCAACCCATCAAGCTGGGCTCGATGGGGCGCGCGCTGCCGGGCTACCAGGTCGCGCTGCTCGACGCGAACGGCAAGGAAGCGGAGGAGGGCGAGATCGCGCTGCGGCTCGACCCGCGTCCCTTGGGCCTGATGGCCGGCTACCTCGACGATCCGGGCCGCACGCAGGCGGCGACGGCGGGCGGGTTCTATCGCACCGGCGACGAAGCCAGCCGCGACAAGGACGGCTATTACACGTACGTGGGGCGCGGCGACGACGTCTTCAAATCGTCCGATTACCGCATCAGCCCCTTCGAGCTGGAGAGCGCCCTGATCGAGCACCCCGCGGTGGCCGAGGCGGCCATCATCCCCAGTCCGGACCCGCTGCGGTTTTCAGTCGCCAAGTGCTTCGTAGTGCTGAAGCCGGACTTCCACCCCTCGGCCGAGCTGGCGCGCGACATCCTCTTCTTCACCAAGGCACGGCTGGCGCCGTACAAGCGCATCCGCCGGCTGGAGTTCGCCGACCTGCCCAAGACCATCTCGGGGAAGATCCGCAGGGTGCAGCTGCGCGCGCTGGAGAAGGAGCGGCGCGCGGCGGGCCAGCGCGGCGAGCAGGAGTACTGGCTCGAGGACTTCGAGAGCGCGACGCCGGCCTCGTCGTGACGGGTCAGCGGGGCGGTTGACCTTTTGGAGCCCCTCTCCTGATGCTCTGCCCAGGATCAGCGTGGGTGCACGCCGCCGTCCAGGCCGACCACCCGTAGCCGGTCGCGACCATCGCGCGACGGAGAGCGCCGCGATTTCGTCGGAGCGGCCGAGCCGTCACACCGGCACCATCGCGGCCAGTTGGTCCGTCGACTTCGGGCCAGTCCCGCCGCTCTCCGATTCCGGCATCCGGCACCGGGCAACCCGGGGGCGGCCTGGCAAGCGCACGCTTGTCGCCTCGCCGGGCGCGAGTGGACACCTTTTCCCGGTCTGCGGGGGTTCCCAATTGCGCAATGACGCGTTCGTGATCGCTGCTGCACTCCTTGTCGCTTGCGGGACTGGTTCGCGGGAAGGGTCCGGATCCTCCGCGCCACCTGCTCCGGATGGAGGCTCGCCCGACGCAGGCACATCCGGAAACGGGCCGGACGCCGGCGCTGATGCCGGCGGCGGCGGGCTCGCCCGCTTTGCCGTCGCGGTCACTGCGACGGGTTCGGGCAGGGTCACC
Source organism: Deltaproteobacteria bacterium (assembly GCA_041499865.1). Classification (GTDB taxonomy): domain Bacteria; phylum Myxococcota; class Myxococcia; order Myxococcales; family 40CM-4-68-19; genus 40CM-4-68-19. The sequence goes on along the minus strand of JBGQLA010000195.1, from coordinate 3,239 downwards.
TCGACACCCGCGGCATCGACTGCGGGACCGCCTGCACGGCGTCGTTCGCCGCGGGAACCCACCTGTCGCTCGCAGCCACGCCGTCGGCTGGCTGGCATCTTCTTGGATGGGGCGGCGCGTGCAGCGGCGCCGGCGCCTGCGACCTGAGCGTCGCCACCGACCTGAGCGTCTCGGCGAACTTCGGCCCGGATCAGCCGCTGCCGAATCCGTGTGCTGACATCGCCCCGCCTGCTGATGAGGCGATGCGGCAGTACGTCCTTTCATGGGAGGACATCTGTCTGCCGGGGGTCGGCGATGGAAGCGGGACCCTGGCCTTTTCGGCCGCCTTCAACCAGGCGGGCAGCCGCGGCGCGTCCATCGAATTCGTCTCCTCGTCCGGCAGGTTCTTGCAAATGCATAGCCTGGTCGCTGGCCCGAACCTGCTGCAGCAGCCCGACGGAATCGCGGCAGTCAGCGGGCCCGGCTACTACGGGGGACCGCCGAACCTCATCGCCCTGCCGCGCTGGGACCATGCCGGTAACGAGGTCGCGGCGGGCGCGCGGTATGGCGACCGCAGCCATGTAGCGAGCGCCGCCAATCCGGATGGCGGCGTCCTGCTCGCGGGCGACTTCTCAGCGAGCTACTCCGGACCGACGGAGCACGCTGCGGCGATGTTCACGGGCGGGTCCGTAGCATTCGCCGTTGTCTGGGGCCCGAAGCCTCTCGCCTCGGCGGGCACAGTGTTCGGCGCCGGCGTGGATCTCCTCGGCCGCTCGCTGGTCGTCACCGACGGCGCGGCGAAATCCGGAAGCGGCAGCATCTCCGGACAGTGGTTCGACCGCGACGGCACCGCACTGACGGGCGAGTTCCTGCTCATCCGCGGCTTCACGCCCGGCCCCTCGACGTGGTTCGAGGCTTCGCCCCTGATCGGCAGCGGCCTCGTGGTTCGGCGCATGGACTCTGACCGCGGCCTTCATTCCCTCGCGATGGTCGTGGTGGCCAGCGCTGCGACCACGGCGAGCGCGGCGCCCGACTGGATGGTATCGCGGCGCGACGTGCAGCTGCAGCCCGCACGCGGGCGCCGCGCCTACGCAACGCTGCCGTACGGCGCGCCGAACGTCGCCTGCAGCCAGCGTGTCGAGGTGCTCGCCGCCGATGGCACCTCGTGCGGGGCGCGCGACTACCCCATCGCGGAAGGAACGTGCGACACGCGGGACCTCACTCTGGCAGTGGACGGAACGGTGATCCAGCCGCTGCCGCTCTCGATGGAGACCGAGCTGGACATCCACGGCTCGCACACCTGCACGTGGCGGTGGTGGGCAGGGGCGGTTCAATAGTCGCTACCCGAGGAAGCCGGCGCGTGGGAAGGCATTCGAGGAGAGGCGTGCGATGAACTGTGTCACGTGATTGGCATGGGCGAGCGGACGCGGGGCCGGATGCCGAGTCTGCCGGACGCAACACCCGGCCCCTAGGGACGCACTCGCAGGGTAAGCGAGCAAGCACCCCATGAATAGCGACGTTACCAAAGAACGATAGAGCCCGACTGATGTCGTGCAGCCGTTGGTCGGCAACGCATCCTTGCCGAGCGCGCCGAGGCGAACAAGATCGCGGCGCGCCTCGCTCGCATGGCGGGACCGGGCCGGCACCTCGACATGCGCTGCCGTGTCGAAGGATGCAGGAACATGTCGCGCGGGCCACGCTTCGGCTTACATCTGCGGCAAACGCAAAGAGCAGTCCGGGCCGAAGCGAGGCCTCCGCGCTCACAGTAGGGTACATGTTGGGCGACTTCCAGCACCGCCCGCCGTGCACTCCTGCATGATCGGAAGGCCCCGGGCTCGCAGTGCAGCGCGCAGGCGCGTAGGTTGCGGGCCCGGAGGACACGTGCCCGCCGCCTACGACCGCCTCAATGCCCTCGACCGCAGCTTCCTGATCTACGAAAGCTCCGCCGGCCCCATGCACGTCGGCGGCATCGCCACGTTCGATGCGAGCGCTCTCCGCGGCCTCGAGGGCGGCCTCGACATCGGCCGCATCCGCTCTTTCATCGAGTCGCAGCTCTCCCGCATCCCGCGCTACCGGCAGATCATCTCCCGCACGCCGCTCGGCGCGCCGATCTGGATCGATGACGCACACTTCAATCTCGACTACCACGTGCGCCACACCAGCCTGCCGCGGCCGGGGGACGACAAGCAGCTCAAGGCGCTCACCGCTCGCGTCTTCTCGCAGGCGCTCGATCGCACCAAGCCGCTTTGGGAGCTGTGGTTCGTCGAGGGCGTCGGCGGCGGCGAGCGCTTCGCCCTGATCAGCAAGATCCACCATGCGATGGTCGACGGGATCAGCGCGGTCGATCTCCTGGAAGTGCTCCTCTCCCAGGACTCGACGACCGAGTTCGCTCCCGCGGAGCCTTGGGCGCCGCGCCCGGCTCCATCGGCCGGCGAGCTCGCCCGCGACGACCTCATCCGCCTCGTTCGCGCCCCTCTCGATCTCGCTGCGCAGACGCCGGCGCTGTTCGGCGAAGCGCGGCAGCCCGGCAGCGACTTGCGCGCGGCCGTGCGGGGCATCACCGATCTCGCCTTCAAGACGCTTCGCCGGCCCTCGGAAACGCCTCTGAACAAGCCGATCGGCCCGCACCGCCGCTGCGAGTGGCTGGTGATGGACCTCGGCGAAGTCAAGGCGGTGCATCGCGTGCTCGGCGGCTCGGTCAACGACGTGGTGCTCGCGATCGTGACTGGCGCGGTCCGCCGCTTTCTCGAGCACCGGGGGGTGAGCCCCGACGGCCTCCAGTTCCGGGTGATGACGCCGGTGAGCGTGCGCTCCCGCCACGAGCGCGGCGCCCTCGGCAACCGGGTCTCGGCATGGACGCTATCGCTCCCGATCGGCGAGCCCGACCCGCGCCGCCGTCTCGCCAGCCTCCGGGAGACCACCTCCCGCATGAAGCGGGAGAAGAACGCGCTTGGCGCGGAGCTGCTGACCCGGATGACCGGTTGGGCGCCGGCGACGCTCCTCTCGCTCGGCTCGCGGCTCGTCTGGCGGAGCCTGCCGTTCAACCTGATCGTGACGAACGTGCCGGGCCCGCAGCGGCCGCTCTACCTCCTCGGCGCGAAGATGCTCGACAACTTCGGGCTGATCCCGCTCGCCCACTACCTCGGCCTGGCCATCGTCCTGTTCAGCTACGCCGGCAAGCTCTGCTGGGGCTTCACCGCTGACTGGGACCTGGTGCCTGACGTGGACGTGTTCGCCCGATCGGTCGAGGAGGCCTTCGG
>JBGQLA010000194.1:0-9674 GCA_041499865.1 Deltaproteobacteria bacterium | reverse complement strand
TGCGCACCGTCCCGCCTCCTCCGCCAAGGGCGGCCGCAAAACCCTTTCCCCAGAAGCGCGAGATCGAGCTCGAGCTCGATCCCGAGCTGCCGCCGGAAGAGCCGGAGCAGCTGCCCGACGACGCGATCCTCACGCCGCAGCCGGAGGACCTGGTCGCGGGGGCGCAGGACGAGGAAGTGATCCCGGGGGAAATCTTCGGCCGGGAGGGCGGGCCCATCGCGGATCTGCTCTCCGGCGGTTCCGAGGAGGAGGTCGAGCTGCTCTCGATCGCCGCCGACGAGCAGGTCGCCGGCGCGCGCCCGACGGAAGCGCCGGCGCCGGCGGCGGACGACACCGATCTCGAGCGCGCGTTCGACAGCGTCGCGCCGCCTCCCCGCGCCGCGGCCGCGCACGTGCCAGCGAAGAAGGTGCCGCTGTTCGACGACCTCTCGCAGGAGGCGTTCGTGGCGCTGGTCAACCGCCTCGGCTACCAGCGCCATGCTCCCGGGGAGCTGATCATCCGCGAGGGAGATCCCGGCCGCAGCTTCTTCATCATCGTGGAAGGCAGGGTCCGCGTCTACAAGACCGGACCCGACCTCAAGGAGATCACGCTCGCGCACCTGGGCGAGGGTGCGTTCTTCGGCGAGATGGCGCTGCTCTCGGGCGCCCCGCGCACCGCCAACGTGGCGGCCGAGGAGGACACCGGGATCCTGGAAGTGACGGACACCGTGCTGCGCGAGCTGGCGACGAAGTATCCCCAGGTGGTCAGCTCGCTGAAGAACTTCTACCGGCAGCGCCTGCTGAACAACGTGATGGCCATCTCTCCGCTGTTCAGGGACTTCGATCCGTCGGAGCGCAAGGCGATCGTGGAGAAGTTCCGCATGCTCCAGGCCGCGCCGGGCGAGGCGCTGATCGAGGAGGGAAAGAACTCCGACGGCCTGTACGTGGTCCTGCACGGCAGCGTGCAGGTGGTGGCGCGGGACATCGAGCTCGCCCGGCTGAAGGAGGGCGAGATCTTCGGGGAGATGTCGCTGCTCACCCGCGAGCCGGCCAGCGCCACCGTGCGGACCGACGCGAACGCCATCCTTTTGCGGCTACCGCGCGAGAGCTTCCAGGAGCTGGTGATCACCCACCCGCAGATTCTCGCGCTGGTCAGCGAGCTGACCGAGCAGCGCCGGAGCGCCATCGACGCCATCCAGGGGCAGGGCGAGGGGCACGACGGAATTTCCTTTTTGTAGGACCGGGCCCGGCGGACGCCGGTCCCGGGGTCGACAGAGGGTTGGGGATTCCGGGGCCCGACACCGGTTTCTCTCAGCGCGTCGTTACAGAACCACCGACCCCTGAAAGCGCCGACGCGCACTCTGGACCGCGCGCACTCCCGCGCGCTCAGCGGCGCGTCGTCCGGTGCCCGAGCTCCCCCCTGCGCACCACGCCCTTGTCCTGCAGCAGATCGACGAGCGCCCGAAAGGCCCGGCTCTGCGCGTCCACCGTCTTCTCCAGCCGGATGATCAGCGTCTTCAGCTCCTGCACCGCATCCTGCGCCCCTGCCGCGGGCGCGATGGTCCCGATCGCGTACGGATTCGGCACGGGGGCAGCAACACCCTCCGCGGGCGCGTCCGCGGGAATCGAGATCAGCGGCTCGCCGAGCCGGGTCGTCGCCGGCGCGCGCCGCCCCGAATCTCCGAAGTAGCAGCGCCGGATCGCCCGATCGATGCTGCTCATCGAGGCGAGCAGCGGCTCGAGCGTGTACTGCGAGAGCTGCGCGAGCTCCTGCAGCGTCTGCCGATCCGGCTCGGCGGTGGCCAGCCGGAGCACGCGCTCCCCCTGGTCGACACTGACGGGGAACACCCCGTACCGCTCGCACGCGTCCACCGGCATGCATTGCAGCGCGTCCGGCCGCGCCTCCGCGTGATCGAGGTCCACCGTGGGAAGGCCGAGCTGCTGGGAGAGGGCGCGGATCAGCTGGTCCTCGGTGACGTACCCGAGATCCACCAGCGTGCGCCCGAGCTTGCCGCCGAACGCGCGCTGGTCGCTGAGCGCCGCGACCAGCTTCTCCTCGTCGATCACCCCGTGAGAGATGAGGATGTCGCCCAGCTTGCGAGTCATCGCTTCTCCTCCGCCAGTCGAACCGGTTCCCATGCCGCCTTTCGCCCCCGCACCGTCAGGAGCGCCGCCTGGCCGGCCACGGTGCCGCCGTCCGCCAGCGGCCAGGGCGTGCGATCGGCGGCGCCGGGATTCAGGTAGAGCTGCGCCCACTCCGTCCGCGGAGGCACCGGCGCCCCCCTCCGGTCCACCGCGCGCCCGCCCGATTCCCAGACCTGCCCGAACACCCCGAATTGGGCCTTCTGCAGCAAGGGGCCGAGCCGGGGATCGCCCAGGTTCTGCCCTTCGCTCACGTCGAGCGCCCTCCCGTCCTGCCCGCGCGGCGGAACCGCCGCGACCAGCACCACCGGCGGCGCGAGCCGATCCAGCGCCGCGCTCACGGCGTCGATGTCGCGCTGCACGTAGATGCATGCCCCTTCGGAGTGGAGCTGGCGCCGCTCGAACGCGCCGGGCAATCCGACGACGGTCGCGTCTCCGAGCTCCACCACCCGGGTGCGCGAGAGGTCGAGGATCCGGCCGCCCTTCTTCCGCAGCTCGGCCTCGGCGGCGTCCAGCTCGGAACGCACCTCTCGGTTCCCGGCCACCGCCAGAACCGGGAGCCCGCTCTCGGTCAGGATCCCGAGCAGCGTCTCCTGCTCGTCGGGATTGTCGCCCAGGTCGCCGTCGGCGATCAGCACCTCGGCGCCGCGCCCCTTCAGCTCGGCCACCAGCTTGCGGAGCGAGGCGACGTTCTCCTCGTCCGCGTCCTTGAGACCGGCGAGGACGCCGATCTTCAGCTGGCCCGCGGCGGCGCGCAGCTTCTCGCGCGCCCCTGGCGCGTCGAACGGGGCGGCGCAGGCGGCATCGCTCCTCACCGTCGAGAGCGGCCGGGCCGGCACCGGCGCGGGCGGCGGCGTGGCAGGCGGGACCGCTCTCTCGCGGCATCCCGTCAGCGCGAGCATTGCCATCGCAGAAATGGCGGATCGCATCCTCGCGCAGTGTACGCGGGGTCCGGCCGACGCTCCAGCTTCGGATGCGGAAGCGTCTCGCTTCAGGGCGCGTGCGGCGGCAGCGCGCGGCCGAAACGTGAGCTGACCGAGGCGCCGAGGGCGAAGAACTGCAGCAAGGCGAGGATGGAGACGCCCAGCCAGGGGACGAAGGCGACCAGCAGCAGCACCGCCATCCCCATGCCCAGCGCGGCGGGCGGAACGAAGCGTTGCCCGGGCCCGGCCGGCAGGGACTCGCCGATGCGGAGGGCGAACGAGGACAACCCCACCACGATGCTGAGGAAGACCACCACCGGCAACAGCGGGATCAGCAGGATCCCCACCAGGCTGATGACGAGCAGGACGACCAGCGGAAGCAGCAAGAGCCAGCAGAGGAACCCGACGGTGAAGCTGCGCACCGGGTTCTCGAACAGCGCGAAACCGACGTTCCGCACCCGCTCCGGCCACATCCGCAGGACGAGCAGGCCGACCAGGTACATCAGCGCGAACAGCGCCACGGTGGGGAAGAGCCCGAACGGCCCCAGGCTGAGCAGCCCGTGGCGATGGCGGGTGTGGCCGGGAAGCATCTTGCCGAACCCGACCTGCACGTGCTCGCCCATCACCTGTCCGCCCTGCTCGACGTCGACCGAGCCGAGGACGGCCACCGCCTGCCCCATCACCAGGGCGCCCTGGCTGACGTTGACGCTGCCGCCCACCGCCACCGCGTCGCCCTGGACCACGCTGCCGGGCTCCATCTCGATGGAGCCGCCGACGCAGACCACGTCGCCCTGGACGATCTGTCCCTGCTGGACGGTGATGTCGCCCTGGAAGACCCGGACCACGTCACGGGTGCCGTGACGGCTCGCGCCCTGCACCACCTTGGTGGTGCTGCGGCGCGACCCCGTCATCTTCTCGATCAGCATCCCCGCCGCGCCCTCCGCGTCGGGGGTGGCCACCACCACCAGCTTGTCGTTCTTCAGCACGCCCATCGCGCCGCTCTGCTTGAGCACGTGCCGCAGGGCCTCGCGCGGGTCGACGTCCTTGACGTCGATGTCGACGCGCTCCTTGGGCGAGCCGACCAGCGTCATCGACCAGCCGGCCGTCTGCGCGATGCGGTGCAGGACCTCGGCGGTGGGGACGTTCTTTCCCTTCTCGGTGAAGTGGGGCAGTTCGCGCACGGCTCCCGGCGCGGACAACCTCTTCACGCGCGGCGGGACCGGGGGCACCGGCGGGACCGGCGGCACCGGAGGAAGCACCTCGAGGTCCGAGCCGTCCTCCGGGTCCACCTCGGTGTCGCCGCCGCTGTCCTCGTCGTCGGTGGTGATCCGCAGCGTGATCACCTTGTCGGCGAGGCCGCCCATCGCCTTGCCCATCAGGCCGTGGACGCCGAAGTGCTCGACGAAGAACCCGCTCTGGGCGAGGAGGGCGCTGAGGAACAGGGCGATCATGGATCAGGGTCCCGCGGTGAGCCGCGCATCCGCCGGCTTCAGCGTGCGCGAGAGGGCGGTGAGGACCACCGCGAGGAAGAGGAAGGCGCCGATGCCCAGAGGAATGCGGACGGCCTCGAACACCGGCCCCACCGCCACCCAGACGGTGCGCGCCACCGAGACCGACTCCATCAGCCGGTTCACCTGCGCGTTCAGCGCCCATCCGACGATGGCGAAGAGGGCGAGCGCGAACGCCGGGATGGAGGCCAGCACCGTGTGCCGGCGGGTGATCAGCTGCGCCTCTCGAACCTGCACCGCCGCGAGCACGGTGCCGGTGAAGTCGGCAGGCGGCTCCGGATCCTGCAGCGCCGAGAGGCGGCCCGCCAGCGCGGAATAGATGGACAGCTCGCTCCCGCACACCTCGCAGGAGTCGCAGTGCTCGCGGGCGGCGAGGCCTTCGGGGCCGCGCAGCGTCCCGTCGGCGAGCGACTGGATCTGTGCGTCGAGGAGGTGGCTCATGAGAGATGCTCCGAGAGCTGCGCCTTGAGCTCCTTGCGGGCGCGGTGCAGCCAGGTCATCACCGTGCCCATCGGCACGCCCAGCGCCTGCGCGATCTCGGCGTAGCTCCTGTGCTGGATGTGGAAGAGGGCGATCACCTCGCGGTAGCGGGGCGGCAGGGCGGCGACGGCGCGATCGAGGTCGCGCTGCGCCTCTTCCTCCTGCACCCGCTGCTCGCCGGAGACGGCGAAGTGGTCCTGCAGCTCGGGCGCGACGCCGATCTCCGGGCCGTCCTCGCCCCGGTTCTCCGCCGCCAGCGCCAGCATGGGCCGGCGGCGGCGGAGGAGATCGATGCAGTGGTTGCGGGCGATGCGCAGCACCCAGGCGGCGAACGGCTGGCGCGAATCGAAGTCGCCGATGCCGGTGTAGGCGCGCACGAACGCCTCCTGCGCCGCGTCGCGCGCCTCTTCGCCCCCGCCGAGCAGGCGGAAGCAGAGGCCGTGCACGGACTGCTTGTGCTTCTCCACCAGGCGCGTGAACGCGGCCTTGTCGCCCCCTGCGGCTGCGCGCGCCCACTCCACCTCATCGGCGGGACAGGCCGGGCGCATCAGCTCAGTGGAGGGCGAAAAGGGCAAGGGAAGCGAGAGTGCCGTGTCCACGGGGGCTTTTACGGCTACCGGGGGGCAAGTATTTCACGTCAAAGCTGGCCGCGCTCCATCAGCAGGCAGGCGAGCCCGAGGGCCAGCGGGAGGAAGGTGCACAACGCGCCGAGCCAAAGAAACCGCAGGAAGGGGATTTTCCCTTTCTCTCCAGCCAGTTCAAGCACGATCAGGTTGGCGACCGAAGCCACCGGGGTGAGGTTCCCCGCCAAGGTGGAAACGAGCGCCAGGGAGAGCCAGCCCAGGTGCGGATCGGCCATCTTCGGCACCCACTTCGCCGCCAGCAGCACGAACGGGACGTTGCTGACCAGCTGGCAGGCGGCGATGGTGAAGGCGCTGAACCGAAGTGTTTGCTGCGCCGCGTTATCGCCGAGAAAAGGCGCGAGCGCGGCGTGGATCCGCTCCGCGATCCCGGCCTGGCCGACGCCGTGGATGACGACGAACAGGCCGGCGAAGAAGAGCAGCAGGGTGCCGTCGACCTGCGCGAACATTTCTTTCGGCGGCTGGCGGGAGAGCGCGAGCAGGACGGCGGCGCCGGTCATCGCCGTCCAGGCCAGGCTGTAGCCGAGGAGAAAGCCCGCGAGGACGAAGGCCAGCGCGCCGGCGCAGAGCCACGCGAGACGCCGATCGAGCGCGGGCGCAGGGAGGTCCACGGAGATCGGTCGCCAGGCCAGCTCCCGGCGGAACGCGGCCAGGAGCACGAGCAGCACCGCCCCGAGCGAGAGCGCGGCGGGCAGCAGCATCGCCTTGCTGAACTGCGCGTAGGAGATTCCGCTGACCGTGCCGATCAGCATGTTCTGCGGATTGCCGGTGAGCGTGGCGGCCGACCCGGCGTTGGAGGCGAACGCCAGCCCGAGCAGATAAGGCAGCGCCGGCAGCGCCGCGGACTCGACCAGCGCCAGCACCAGCGGCGTGCACATCACGCAGACGGTGTCGTTCACCAGCAGCGCCGAGAGCGCGCCGGAAACCAGCACCAGGATCGCGAGCAGCGCCCGCGGGCCGTGCGCGCGCCGCAGCGCCGCCCAGGAGATCCAGCGGAAGATCGCCGCGCGCGCCATCACGCTGGTGATCACCATCATCCCCAGCAAGAGGACCAGCGTGTCCCAGGAGATGGCCTCGCGGTACACCTGCTCCGGCGTGAGGACGCCGAAGGCCACCATCGCCACCGCGCCCGCCACGGCGCCGCCGGGTCGATCGAGCTTGAGGAAAGGCAGCTCTGCGCCGGCGAGGAAGAGGTAGGTCGCGACGAAGATGATCAGCGCGGCGAGCACTTCGCCTAGCTGAAGCATGTGTGCAAAGAATGGGCAATGTTTCCCACCTACCCGGATCTGAAGAACCGGACCGCCCTGGTCACCGGCGCCTCCAGCGGGATCGGGCGCGGGATCGCCGAGGCGCTGGCGGAGCAGGGAGTGCGCGTGGCGGCCCAGCACCGCACGCACGAGGCGCCCGCGGGGACGATCCCGCTGCGCGCGGATCTCGGCAACGAGCAGGGCTGCATCGACGCGGTGCGCGCAGCGCGCGAGAAGCTCGGCGAAGTGCACCTCTTCGTGCACTCCGCGGGCATCTACGACGCGGGCCCGATCGCCGGCATCTCCGCCCGGACGCTGGAGGAGATGTTCCGGGTGAACGTGTTCTCCGGGTTCTACCTGGTCCGCGAGCTGCTGGCGGCCGGGCTGCGCAACGCGGTCTTCATCGGGAGCACCGCGGGGCAGCGCGGAGAGCCGGGCCATTCGCATTACGCGGCGTCGAAAGGCGCGGTGCAGTCGATGGTGATGTCCATCGCGGTCGAGCTCGCCCCCAGGGTGCGCGTGAACCTCGTCTCTCCCGGCTGGGTGCGCACTCCGATGGCGGAGGCGTCGCTGCAGCGGATCGGCCCGGCGCTCCTGCCCACGCTGCCGAACCGGCGCGTCGCCGAGGTCGCCGACGTGGTCAACGCCGCGCTGTGGCTGCTCAGCGACGCCTCCGCGCACTGCATCGGCCAGGATCTCTGCATCTCGGGCGGCGCGCTCCTGGTCGTGCCGCGCGGGCAGGTGAAGCCCGCGTGAGGCTGTCGCCGGGCGAGCTGCGCGATCGCGCCGCGGAAGCGCGGATGCATTACGCGCGCTGCGACCTCTGCGCGCACCGGTGCGCCGTCGATCGCAGGTCCGGTCCGGCCGGCGTCTGCCAGGAAGGCGACGGCCTGTTCCTCGCGGGCGCCGGCGTCCACTACGGCGAAGAGCCGGCGCTGGTGCCGTCCGGCCTGGTGCTGATCGCGGGCTGCAACCTTGCCTGCCAATCCTGCGAGACCTGGGAGTTCTCCCTCGACCGAAGAGGCGCGGTGAACACCTCGCCCGCGCAGCTCGCGGCGCTGCTCGTCGATCTGGAGAAGCGCGGCGCGCGCAACGCCAACTTCGTCACCCCGACGCACGTCCTGCCCGCGCTGCTCGAGGGACTCGCCCTCGCCGCCGGGCACGGGTTCTCCCTGCCGGTGGTGTGGAATTGCGGCGGGTACGAAAGCGTGGAAGCGCTGCGCCTGCTCGACGGGGTGGTGGACGTCTACCTGCCCGACGCCAAGTACGGTGACGACGCGGTGGCGTTCGAGCTGTCGGGCTGCGCGCGGTACACCACCGCCCTCGAGGCTTCGCTGCGCGAGATGCACCGCCAGGCGGAGGTGATCGTCCGCCACCTCGTGCTGCCCGGAGGGGTCGCAGCGGCGGACAAGCTGATGCACTTGATCGCTGCCGTGTCGGCGGATCTTTGCGTCAACGTTCTCTCCCAATACCGGCCGGTCTACCGCGCGGCGCGCTTTCCGGTGATCGCCCGCCGCGTCACCGCGGAGGAGGTGCGCGACGCGCTGGATGCCGCGCGCCGCGCCGGGCTGCGGAACGTGCTGGTGGACGGCAGGACGCCCTGACCGCTTGTCGATTGCGCCCGGCGCGGTAGAGTCCGGCCAGATGCGCAGCGCGGTGCAACTTGGGGAACATCCTGCGCAGACGGTCTTCGACGGCGCGATCGGCCTCGCGCTCGCTACCGGTGTGCCATTGCGCCTGCGCGGGCCGCTGCAGCCGGCGGACCTGTCGCTCGCCCTCGCCGCGGTGAAGCTGGGAGGCGATCCGGAACCGGCGCGGGAGCTGCTCTCCCGCGACACCGCGGTGGAGCTCTCCTTTCCCCATCCGCGCGCCGGAGTGCACGTGCTCGATCTGCCCCACCCGGGCGCGGTGGCGCGGGCGCTGTGGACGCTCTCCTGGCCGCTGGCGCTGCTCGGCAAGCCCAGCGAGCTGCGCCTGCGCGGTCCGAACCACAGCGACGGCACGCCGACCTTCCACGATCTCCGGCTTGGCTGGGCCCCCCTGGCGGGGCACTTCGGCCTGAAGATCGGCCTCGAGCTGACCCAGGCCGGGTTCGGCACGGAGGAGGGCGAGATCGTCGCCTCGCTCGATCCCGCGCCGGCCCTGACCCCGCTGCACGCGGTGCACCGCGGACTCTTGCGCCAGGTCACCGTGGTCGCGGCGGTGGGCGGCGGGCGGCACGAGGCGGCGCTCGAGGCCGCCGAGCGGGTGGTGCGGGCGATGCGCCGCCGCGGGGTGATCGCGGAGGCGGAGCGGGTCCCGTTGCCCCTGCCGTCCACGTCCGCCGCCCGCAGCCGCTGGGCGATCACCGCCACCGCCGAGTTCGAGAACAGCGTGGTCACCGTCTCCACCCTTGGGCAGGCGCCGGCGCCGGTGGAGCCGGAGCAGGGCGACCGCCTGGCGGAGCGGCTGGCGCGCTTCCTCGAGCGCCGCGGAGCGCTCGATTCGACCATGGCGGAGCGGCTGCTGCTGCCCTCCTGCCTCTGCGCGGGGGGCCTGGGCGCGCGCGCCGGGGCGCCGCCGAGCTGCCATTACACCACCAGCGAGGTCACCTCCGGGCTCCTGGAGCTGGCCACCCTCGCCCGGCAGGCGCTGCCGGTGCGCGCGGTGGTCGACGGCGCCGAAGGCGAAGAGGGAGTGATCGTGGTGGCGCCCCAGGCATGATCGTCCTCGTCTGCGCGGCGATCCTCGACTTGGTCTTTTCCGGCGGCCGCG
>JBGQLA010000193.1:0-9751 GCA_041499865.1 Deltaproteobacteria bacterium | reverse complement strand
GCAGAGGTAGCCCACGCAGAGCCCGATGCCGGCGGCGATCAGCGCGGCGGTGCCCAGCGCGATCCACGGCGAGAGCTCGAGGCGGAGCGAGAGCAGCGCGCTGGAGTACGCGCCGGCGCCGAAGAAGAGCGCGTGGCCGAAGTTCACCTGCCCGGCGTATCCCGCGAGCAGGTCCCAGCTTGCCGCGAAGGCGGCGAAGATGCAGGTCATCGCCGCGATGCGCAGCACGTACGGATCGGGCAGGACCAGCGGCAACAGGACGACGGCCAGCACCCAGACCGCCGCCAGCGTGCGCGAGGGCAGGACCAGCACCTCGCCGCGCAACTGGGCCCAGGCGCGGCGAGCGAGGAAGGCCGGGGACCTCAGCGCTCCTCCTCGAAAGCGACGCCGAAGAGGCCCTCGGGGCGGACGAGGAGGACGATCACCATGATCGTCAGCGACATCGCGCCTTTGAGGAAAGCGCCCTGCGGCAGCGCGAACACGGTGATCGCCTCGACGTAGCCGATCACCAGGGCGCCGATCACGCTTCCCTGGATGCTGCCCAGACCGCCGAGCACCACGATCGAGAGCACGGTGACGAGCGGCGCGAGCCACATGAAGGGATCGACGACGAACACCGGGGCCACTGCAACCCCGGCGATGGCGGCGAGGGCGACGGAGATCGCCACAGTCAGCATCGCCACCCGCCTGACGTCCATGCCCATGAGATTTGCCACCTCGAGGTCGTTGGCCGTGGCGCGGATGGCGAGCCCGAGGCGTGTGCGGTGGAGGAGGAGCCAGGTGCCCGCCAGCATCGCCCCGGCGATGATCAGGATGAGCAACCGCTGCCAGGGAATGCCGATGCCGAGGATCTGCACGCCGCCTTCGATCGCGGAGGGGATGCCGAGATAGCTGCCGCCGAAGATGCGCAGCATCGACTCCTGGAAGATGAGCGCCAGCGCGATGGTGGCGATGAGCACCGCGGCCTCGTGCTGGCGGACGGGCTCGATCACCAGCCGGTAGCAGATCACGGAGAGGAGCGTGACCGACGCCACCGCCAGCACCCCCGAGAGCAGCGGGCCCACCCCGCCCAGCAGCAGCAGCGCGTAGAGGCAGTACGCCGCCAGCATGTAGAAGGCGGTGTGGGCGATGTTGACGATCCGCGCCACGCCGAACACCAGCGAGAACCCGATGGCGAGGAGCGCGTAGGCGCTCCCGTTGACGAGGCCCGTGACGAGGATGTCCTGGAACACCGCCGCTCAGCTCTCGCCGGGGAGCCCGAACTTCTGCATTCCCTTCACCGTGGGCGGCCAGAAGGGGACCTTCTTCCCGTTCTGCCACTGCACGGCGATGCCGGTGTCCTTGCCGATGCCCCAGACCGGATCGTGGGACTTGTCGAACTCCAGGATGGCGCCGGTGCCCACGTACTGCGTCTGCTCGAGCACCGGCACGAGCTTGTCGGCGTCGGTGGTGCCGGTCTTCTCGATGGCGATCCGGAGCAGGTCGATCGCGTCATAGGTGCCCGCGTTGTAGGTGGGCGACTTGTTGTAGCGCGCCCTGAACGCCTTCACGAACGGGATCATCTTCGGCGTCATCTCCACCTCGGCGTAGGTGTCGAGGGTGGCGACGAAGTTGCCCTTCCCTGCGGTGGCCTGCCAGAACCCGTCCTTCTGCGCCTCGACGTTGATGCCGAAGGCGACGGCGCGCATCTTCTTCTCGCCCATCTGCCGGCCGACCACGATGCCGACGGGGCCGGAGAGCACGGTGAAGACCATGTCCGCTCCGGCCCGGTCGATGGCCGCCAGCTCGGCGGTCACGTCGGTCGCGACGGGCGAGGGCTGCCAGAGGCCCACCACCTCCATCTTCATCTTGGGAAGGTTCGTCTGCGCCGCCTTCACGATCGCCTCGGTCCACATCACCTTCTCGGCGAGGATGGCGACCTTGGGCGTCTCCTTCTTCAGATCGGTGCGGATCTGTCCGGCGATGCTGCCCAGCACCGCGAACAGCGTCTTGCCCAGGCCGGGCGAGTTCAGCGGAGAAACCCGGAACCAGTACTTGTAGCGGTCGTAGTTCTTCTCCACGTTCGCTCCCAGCTTGGCGTCCGCGGCGCCGCAGCCGAGGAAGATCTTCTTGTAGTCCATCGCCACGTCCTGCATGGCGAGCGTCGCCTCGGAGCGGAAGCCGCCGATGACGAAGTCGGCCTTCTCGCGGGTGATGGCCCGCTCCATGGCGTTGGTCGCGTCCGGGACGGACTGGATCTCGTTGCTGTCGACGCGGATCAGCTCGATCTTCCGCTTCTTGCCGGCGACCGAGATGCCGCCTTCCTTGTTGATCTCGTCGCGGGCCATCTCCGCGCCCGCCCAGAGGTTCTCGCCCTGGGCGAAGGCCATGGGGCCGACGACGGCGATCTTGATGTTGTCCTGCGCGAGAGCGGCGGACGCGACGCCGAGCATGGCAGCCGCGGCGATGATGAGCGGGCGAAGCATGGGGATCCCCCGAAGGTAGGAAGTGGCCGGTGCGGCAGGCGGGGTATCCTGCCAGCGGCCCCGCGTCCAGTCGAGCCCCCGGGGCAACCGCGTTCCGCAGGTTGAAATCCGCGATCCCGCGGGGGAGAACGGCACCATGACCGACGCCCTGATCCCCACCGCCGCCCTGCACCGCTGGACCGCCGATCTCTGGCGCGCAGCCGGCTCCAGCGATCGGGAAGCCACCCTCACCGCCGATCATCTCGTCGGCGCCAATCTCGCCGGTCACGACTCGCACGGCGTGGGGATGAACCCCCGGTACGTCGACGCCTTTCTCGCCGGCGAGCTGCCGCTGAACCAGTCCGTCTCCGTCGCATCCGACGGAGGCACGCTGCTGACGCTCGACGCCAGGCATGGCATGGGCTCTTCGGTCGCTTTCCAGGCGATGGAGATCGCCGTCGAGCGCGCGAGGCGACACGGCGTGTGCGTCATCGGCTTGAGGAACGCGCACCACATCGGGCGGGTCGGGCAGTGGGCCGAGCAGGCGATGGCGAGCGGATTCGCCTCCATCCACTTCACCAACGCGCTCGCGGCGCAGCCGATGGTGGCGCCGTACGGGGGTGCGCAGGCGCGCTTTCTCACCAACCCGTTCACGGTCGGCATTCCGCGCCGCGGGGCGGATCCCATCCTCCTCGACTTCGCCACCAGCGCGATCGCGTACGGCAAGGCGCGGGTGGCGTACAACCGCAAGGAGAAGGTGCCGCCCGGATGCCTGATCGACGCCCGGGGCCGCGCCACCGACGATCCTTCGGTGATGTTCGAGGCGCGGGAAGGACGGCTCGGCGCGCTGGTGCCGTTCGCCGCCCACAAGGGTTACGCGCTGGCGATGGTGTGCGAGCTGCTGGGAGCGGCGCTGATCGGCGGTCCGACGGCGCGGCCGGAGAACATGAACGTCAAGCACGCCATCTGGAACAACATGCTCGCCATCGTCTTCGATCCGGGCCGCCTCGGCGCCGGCGAGGCGTTCGAGCGCGAGGCGCGCAGCTTCGTCGAGTGGGTGCAGTCGGCGCCGCTCTCCGGGGAGATCGGGAAGATCCTCATGCCCGGCGACCCGGAGCGCCTTGCGCGCAAGCAGCGGGCGGACGCAGTGCCGATCGACGCCGAGACGCTGGCGCAGCTGGACGGGGCCGCCGCGGCGCTCGCGCGCGCGAAGGGGAGATCGCCCGGCCCGCTCTCCGCGCTCGCGCGCCGCGCCGACACAATCTGAAAAGTAACCGGCCGACCACGACGTGGGTCCAACCGACATGAGGCGGATGGTGACCGCAATCGCGTTGTCGGCTTGCGCCAGCTATCGCGCGCTGCCGCTCGACCCTCCGTCGCCCGGAGGATCGCCCCTGGCGCTGCGGTACGAGCGGACGCGCTTCCACCTCTTCACCTCCACCCGCGACGACGCGCAGATCGAAACGGTCTTCGCCTCAGGTGCGACCATCGTCGCGGCCGTCTCGCAACCGGGTTCCGGCGTCTTCGTTTCCAGCGACTCCGGGATCGGGTGGGTCTTTACGTCCCTCGACGACCCATTGCGCGATGTGATGATCGACGGCGCCCTCATCGTCGCCCGCGGTGCGGCGCGGATCCACTGCTCCGCCGACGCGGGCAAGAGCTGGCAGCACTGGGGAGAGACGAAGACGCCCATCGATGCAGCCGTCGCCTCCGGCGGCGCCGTCTACGCCGCCTCCGGAAATCACCTGCACGTCTCGCACGACTGCGCACGGAGTTGGGACACGTTGACGCCCCAGATCCCGGGCGCGTGGCGGGCGCGCAGCATTGCCGTCGACGGTCCGAGCATCTACCTGTCCGTGCGCGGCATTCGCGAAACGGCGCCGCTGACCACCCTTCTCGACGGCACATCGGATGCCGCCGTGGCGGCGCTCTCGATCGCCGATGGCCGCGAAACCAGATGGGCGGGACCCGACGGAATCTGGGTCACCCACGACGGCGGCGCGCTCTGGCAGAAGAGCTCGTTGCCCCTCGATGCCTGGCTTGCCGTGCTGGGCAGGGAAGTCTGGGCGGTCGCCGCCGATCCGATGATCGAGGGAGCCGCCCTCGTCCGCCGTGCCCCGGCGCTTGCCGCTGCGCTCGACGGCCAGCTCCGCGGCGCCAGGCCGGACGCGACCGCGCTGCGCGCCTCCCTCCGCTTTCCCGGCCGCGACGAGCTGCTTCGTGACCTGGCTGCACCGATCTTCCGTTCCGCCGACGAGGGCGGGACATGGGTGCGCATGGATCGGGCGCCCGCCGCCCTTCGCATCTCGCTCGAACGGCAGCGCGCCGCGCAGCCTCCGTTCGAAAGCGTTCCGCAGATGGAACCGAGCCGGCGTCCAGCGACGGCAGCCGATCCAGCCGGTGGTGGCTCGAGGCGCGGCCGCGGGCGTCGCGGTGAGCGAGGCAGAGACGCGCAGGGACAGGCCCCGCAACGCAGCGCCCGCGCGATCTCCTCGGACAAATTCTTCGTCCTTCTCGATCCGGTCCGCCTCCTTGCGCGCTTCAACTCCGGGCGGCCTCTCACCGGCATCGCGGGAGATGGAATCCTGTACGCGTACGCGCCGACGCAGGAGTTCTGGGACTCGCTCGCCGACGCGGCCGCGGCCGCGAGCGATTCGGAGGGGGAGATCGCGACCGACCTGGCAGCTCCCGCGCGCCTGGGCGCAGCCGCGCCTTCGTTCGAGCTTCTCTCCTCGACCGACGGCGGCGCCACCTGGAGCAGTCTTCCCTCCGCGCGGCTGGCTGTCGAACCCGGCGAGCGCGCGATCTTTCCGTACCCGATCGGTATCGCGGGCGCGGACGCCCAGGCGCTCGTCGTCTTCGGCGCCACTGTCCGCGGCGGCCAGCCTTGGCGCGAGGCGTGGCGCGAGGTTCGCGAATGAAACGGATCGTCTTGAAAAGAGAGCAGAGGAGCAATTCCCGATGAAACCGCTGATCATCTTGCTGTCGTGCGCTATCGCAATGCCCGCACTGTCCCAGCCGTCGGCCCCCATGCCGCCGCCGCCCCCGCCGGACGAGGAGGCGACTCCGCCCGGTCCGCCTCCATCCTCGCAGCCGCCTCCGCCGCCCCCTGCGGCGCCGCCGACGGCGCAGCCGATCGAGCCTCCGGCGAGTGTCGACGCCGCGCCGCCGCCGCCTCCTCCTTCCTCCGTCGCCGGCGAGTGGGTCTACACGACGCAGTACGGCTGGGTGTGGATGCCGTACGACCAGCAATACACGCACGTCATCGAGAAGAGCGGCGTCGCGTACGAATTCGTCTACTACCCGCGGTTCGGCTGGCGCTGGGTCCTCGCGCCCTGGGTCTTCTACCTCGGGCCACGGCCGCACTTCGTACACGGCCCCAGTCGGTTCGCCTGGTACGCGCGGCCCTGGTTCCGCCGGCACCCGCTGGTCCGCCGCAAGATCGTGCGGCCGCATCGTCACTGATGCTGGACAGTGGCACCTCCGCTATCCCCCGGGGCATCCCCGGCCCGATTGAATGGCGCCTGCAGAGGCCGCGCGCACTGCCGTATTGTCCCGGCCATGATCACCGCGCTCACCCTCCTTCTCTTCTGCCAGCTCACGGGCGAGGTCGCTGCCCGGCTCTTCCGCATCCCGGTGCCCGGTCCCGTGCTGGGGATGCTGCTGCTCTTCGCGCTGTTGCTCGCGCGGGCCCGCGCGCTCGAATCGGTCCGCGACGCGGCGTACGGCCTGCTCCGGTATCTGTCGCTGCTCTTCGTTCCCGCCGGAGTCGGGCTGATGCGGCACGGCGAGAGGCTGCGCACGGAGCTGCTGCCGATCGGGCTCGCCATCCTCGTCAGCACGGCCGTGACGGTGGCGGTCACGGCCCTGGTGTTCCAGGCGGTGGCGCGAGCGCAAGGGAAGGAGGAGCCCTGATGGAGCCCGTCGCGCGCATCTGGGTCTACCTCAGCGCTTCCCCTCTGCTCTGGCTCGCCGCGACCCTCGCCGCGTACCAGGTGGGGGGCTGGATCTTTCAGCGCACGGGCGGACGGCCCCTCGCGAACCCGGTGCCGATCGCGGTCGCGATCCTCATCTCGCTCCTGTACGCCACCGGCACGCGCTACGAGACCTATTTCGAAGGCGCCCAATTCGTGCATTTCCTGCTCGGTCCCGCCACGGTGGCGCTGGCGGTGCCGCTCTACCAGAACCGCGCGCAGGTCCGGCAGGCGCTGGTGCCGATGCTCGCGGCGCTAGTTGCAGGATCGGCCACCGGCATCGTCAGCGCGGTGATCGTCGCGAGGGTCCTTGGGGCGAGCAGCGAGACCTTGAGCTCCATCGCTCCGAAGTCCGCGACCACGCCAATCGCGATGGCCATCTCCGAGCAGGTGGGTGGGCTGCCTTCGCTGACGGCCGCATTCGTGGTCGCCACCGGCATCGTTGGCTCGGTGATGGCGACGCCGCTGCTGGACGTGATGCGCATCCGCGACTGGCGCGGGCGCGGCTTCTCCGCGGGCGTGGCGGCGCATGGTCTGGGGACCGCGCGCGCGTTCCAGCTGAACGAGCTCGCGGGGACGTTCGCCGGAATCGGGTTGGCGCTGAACGGCGTGGCGACGGCGGTGCTGGTGCCGGTCCTGCTGGGGTGGCTGCGCTGAGCTGGTTGCAGTTTGCGACGCCACTTGTGGGGTGCTAAGAGCGGCCGCAGCATCAACCGCACCGGAGATCAGGCGCGCAGGTCGCGCTCGCGAGGCCGGCCATGGTGCAACTGCCCATCAAGCGCACGATCGAGCGTATCCCCGGCGGCATGATGATCGTGCCCCTCTTCGCGGGGGCGCTGATCCGGACCTTCGCCCCGGGGACGCCGACCTTCTTCGGATCCTTCACCGGAGCGCTCTTCACCGGAGCCCTGACCATCCTGGCCGTCTTCTACGTCTGCATGGGCTCGACCATCGAGTTCAAGGCGACGCCCTACATCCTCAAGAAGGGCGGCGCGCTGTTCGCGGCGAAGGTGGCTGCCGCGGTCGTGGTCGGGATCGTGCTCGGGCGACTCTGGGGAGAGACGCCCGTCGAGGGCGGGATCCTCGCCGGCCTCTCCACCCTCGCCGTCGTCGCGGCGATGAACGACACGAACGGAGGGCTCTACATGGCCCTGATGGGCCAGTTCGGCGCTCCGCGCGACGTGGCCGCCTACTCGATCATGAGCATCGAGTCGGGCCCGTTCCTGACCATGGTGACGCTCGGCGTCGCGGGACTGTCGGCCTTTCCCTGGCAAGCGCTCGTCGGCGCCATCCTGCCGCTGGTCGTCGGCATGCTGCTCGGCAACTTCGATCAGAAGATGCGCGCGTTCCTCGCGCCCGCCGTGCCTGTGCTGATCCCGTTCTTCGCTTTCGCGCTGGGCGCGAACATCGATCTCGGCACGGTGTGGAAGGCAGGGCTCCTCGGAATCGGCCTCGGCGTCTTCGTGGTGGTGGTGACCGGCATCGCCCTCTTCTTCACCGATCGTCTCACCGGCGGAAACGGAACCGCCGGGCTGGCGGCCGCCTCGACCGCCGGCAATGCCGCCGCCGTGCCCGCCATCGTGGCAGCCGCGAACCCGGTCTACCGGCCGGCGGCAGCGAGCGCCACGATCCTGGTCGCGACCAGCGTGGTGGTCACGGCGATCCTGGTGCCGATCGTCACCGCCTGGTGGCACCGCCGCATGGCCTTGCGCGCTCCCGCGGGTGCAATCGCGACCCCAACTCCCGGACCGGTGCCACCGTGACCGACGTGACGGTCATCGCGGACGACCTGACCGGCGCCGCCGACTGCGGCACCGCGTTCGCCTTGGCCGGTTTGCCGACCTTCGTCTCCATCGGCAACGCGCCCGCTCCCGATTCCGCGCAGATCGTCTCCGTCGACACCGACACGCGCCGTCTGGCGACGGAGGATGCCGCGCGGAGAGCAGGTGAAGCGGCGCGGGATGCGTACCGCAGAGGGTCCCGGGCGCTCTACAAGAAGATCGACTCGACGCTGCGCGGACACATTGCCGGCGAGCTGGCGGCGACGGTTCACGCCGCGACGGAGTTCGCCGGCGGCGAGGCGCCTCTCGTCGTGCTCGCCCCCGCTTTCCCGGCGACCGGCCGGACGCTGCGCGAGGGTCGCGTGAGCGTGGCGGGCGTGCTCCTGGAAGAGACCGAGGTCTGGCGCAAGTCCGGGATGACGGGCCCCGCCGAGCCGGTCGCGATGCTGCGCGTCGCCGGGCTGAAGGCGGAATCGGTTCCGCTCGATGCGGTGCGCTCACGTCTCGCCGCGACACTCGCGCAGCTTCTCGCCCGCGGCGTTCAAGTGGCCGTGTGCGACGCCGAGCAGGAGGAGGACCTGCGCCGCATCGCCGAGGCGGGCGCGGCGCAACGGCATCCTGTCATCTGGGTCGGATCCGGAGGGCTCGCCCGCCATTTGCCCGCCGCCCTCCGCCTGCGCCCTCGATCCACGGCCGCTCCGGTTCATGGGCTGATTCCCGGGCCGGTGCTGGCACTGGTCGGCAGCCGCTCCACGGTCGCTCGCGAGCAGGCGCGAGCGCTCGGCGCAGAAGAGGGAATCGCGACGCTGACGCTCGAGCCCGACATTCTTCTTGGCGGTCCACGCAGCCCCGGATGGGCGGCAGCGATCGCCGAGTTGCGCCGCGAGCTCGCCGCCGGGCGCGACGCGCTCCTCGTCACCGCGCTGGGCACGAGCATCGACCTGGAGATCGGCCCGGCGCTGGCGGAAGCGCTGGGCCGGTTCGCGGCGGAATCGGCGGAACATATCGGCGGTCTGATCGCCACCGGCGGCGACATCGCGCGGGCGGTGCTGGGCGCGCTCGGAGCTGGCGGTCTGAACCTGCTAGGCGAGGTGGAACCCGGCGTTCCGATCGGCATCGCGGATGCGAAGCGGCCGCTGCCCGTCGTCACCAAAGCGGGCGCGTTCGGGACGTCGCAGACGCTGGTGCGCGCCCGCGCTGCCTTGAAGCGACTGATCCCCGCCGGCCCCGGCGCGGGAGATCCCGCCGGCGCAGGAGGTACGTGATCATGGCACGTCCGATCATCGCCATCACCATGGGCGACCCCGCCGGAATCGGTCCGGAGATCGTCATGAAGGCGCTCGCCGTGCCGGAGGTGTACGAGATCTGCCGGCCGCTCGTGGTCGGGGACGCCCGGAGGCTGCGCAAGGCGGGAAAGATCGTCGGCTCCCGGCTCTCGATCCGGCCCGTCGAGAAGCCCGAGGACGGGCGCTACCGTCTGGGCGAGGTCGACTGCGTGGATCTCGAGATCGTCCCCGACGACCTGCCATTCGGGAAGCTGTCCGCCACGGCG
>JBGQLA010000192.1:0-9754 GCA_041499865.1 Deltaproteobacteria bacterium | reverse complement strand
TGGGTGTTCCCCGGCCTCGAGGAGGAGACCAAGGCGCTCAAGCGGGAGGTGGCGCAGCCCAAGGACTTGCTGGCGCTGCTCGCGGCCTCGCAGCATGCGTTCGGCCAGCGCGTCGCGCTCCGGTTCTATGCCGGCGAGGAGAGCGCGGCGGAGCTGGCGCGGACGCGAGACGATCGGGTCACATACGACGAGCTGGCGCGCTTCTCGGATCGCGCGGCGCGCACGCTGCAGGCGGCGGGAGTGGGCGCCGGCGACCGGGTGCTTCTCTTGTCCGAGAACCGCCCCGAATGGGCGATGGCCTACTTCGGGATCCTCAAGGCCGGAGGCACGGCGGCGCCCCTCGACCCGAACCTCTCGCTGCAGGAAGTGCAGAACTGCGCCGCCGCCGCCAAGGCCGCCATCGTGCTCGCCAGCCCGCGCGTCGCCGAGCGGCTCGGTCCCATCCCCGGCGCGCGCACGATCCCGCTGCCGGAGGCGCTGCGCGGCTCCGACCAGCCCGGGCTGCCCCCGCTGCGCAAGAGCGCGGGCGCCGACGAGATCGCCTCCGTGCTGTTCACCAGCGGCACCACCGGCAAGCCCAAGGGAGTGCTGCTCACCCACCGCAACTTCGCCTCGCTGGCGGCGAAGCTTGCCGGGCTCTTCGACCTGGGCGTTGGTGAAGGCGTGCTGAGCGTGCTTCCGCTGCACCACACCTTCGAGTTCTCCTGCGGCCTGCTGGTTCCGCTGCTGCTCGGCGCGGAGATCACCTACCTCGACGAGCTGACGGCGGAGCGGCTCTCGGAGGCGCTGAACACCGGCCGCATCCACGCGATGATCGGCGTCCCCGCCCTCTGGCAGCTCCTGCACCGCCGGCTGACGCAGGAGCTCGCCACGCGGCCCCGCACGGTGGAGGCCGCGATCCAGGCCGCGATGGCGCTGCACGGCGAGCTGCGCAACCGCACCCGGTTCAACGTCGGCAAGCTCCTCTTCTGGCCCATCCACAACCGCTTCGGCGGCAAGCTGCGGCTGCTCGTCTCGGGCGGCAGCGCGCTGCCGGAGGAAGTGCAGAAGGCGTTTCACGAGCTCGGTTTCGATCTCACCGAAGGCTACGGCCTGACCGAGGCGGCCCCGGTGCTGTCGGTGACGACGCCGGTGAACCGGCTGCGCAGCGGCTCCGTCGGGCCCCCGCTGCCGGGCGTGGAGATCCGGATCGAGAACCCGGACGGAGAAGGCGTGGGCGAGGTGCTGGCCAAGGGGCCGAACGTGATGGCCGGCTACCTCGATGACCCGGAGGGCACGCGCGAGGTCCTCTCGGGGGGCTGGCTGCGCACCGGCGACCTGGGCAGGATGGACGAGGACGGCCACCTCGTGCTGGTCGGGCGCAAGAAGGATCTGATCCTCGACGCCAGCGGCAAGAACGTCTACCCGGACGAGCTGGAGGAGCTGTACGGGGCGAGCCCGCTGATCAAGGAGCTGTCCATCGCGGGCGTGCCGGACGGCAAAGGCCACGAGCGCGTCGGCTGCCTCTGCGTCGCCGCGAAACACGAGGACCGGCAGGCGGTGGAAGAGCATTTCGCGAAAGTCTCTTCCGGCCTTCCATTCTGGAAGAGGGTGAAGATCCTCCACTTCTGGGAAGGCGAGCTCCCCATGACGGCCACCCGCAAGGTGAAGCGGCCCCTGGTCATCGCCGAGTTGCTGCGGCTGGAGAAGGCCACCGCGGCGGCGACCCGGCTCTCGACGCAGCCCGCGGGAAGCGATGCCTGGCTGTACGACCTCCTGGCCGACCTGGCGCAGAAACCGCGCGGCAGCGTGAGCGCGCAGACCCGCATGGTGGCGGACCTCGGCTTCGACTCGCTGCTGGTGGCGGAGCTGACGGTCGCGCTGGAGAAGGCGGGGGTGAAGCCGCCGCCGGAGGCGCGGTTCGCGGGGATCGCCGCCGCCGGCGAGCTGGCCCGCTTGATCGAGAAGCGCGACGAGGCCGTGGTGCACGCGGGCGGCGCTCCGCCGGTGGACGAGAAGGACGCGGACATCCCCGTTCCGGGGCCCGTCGCCGCCGCGGGGCGCGCCGCCATCGGCTTCTTCCAGAAAGCGCTGTACGGCGGAATCTTCGAGATCGAGGTGAAGGGCCAGGCCAACGTTCCCTCGAACGCGGCGTTCCTGGTGGCCGCGAACCATGCCAGCCACCTCGACGTGGGGCTGGTGAAGATCGCGCTCGGCGACGAAGGGGGAAAGCTCGCCTCGCTCGCGGCCCGCGACTACTTCTTCGACAACCCCTGGAAGCGGGCCTGGTTCGGCAACTTCACCAACCTGGTCCCCATCCAGCGGCGGGGATCGCTCAAGGAGTCGCTGCACACCGCGGTCCGCACCCTCGAGCTCGGGTACCACCTGCTCATCTTCCCCGAGGGGACCCGTTCGCCCGACGGGGAGCTGCAGGAGTTCAAGCCGGCCATCGCCTATCTGTCGTTCGCCGCTTCCGCCGACATCCTCCCCGTCTACCTGGAAGGGACGCACGAGGCGATGCCGAAGGGCGCGTTCCTCCCCGATCCCCGCAGGCGCCGCAAGCTCGTGGTCCGCATCGGTCCCGTGCTCCGCCATGACGAGCTGAGAGCCGCGACGCAGGGGCTGGCGCGCTCCGCGGCCCACAAGGAAGTGACGCGCGTCGTGCGCCTCGCGATCGAGGCCCTGCGCGACGGCAAGCCGCCGCCGGAGATCGGCCGTCCGGGGCGCCTGCTGGAGGCTTCGCGGTGAAGCTGCTGGTCACCGGGGCCACGGGCTTTCTCGGGTCCACCCTGGTTCCGCTCTTGCGCGCGGCGGGCCACGAGGTGCGCGCGCTGACCCGGTCGGGCGCCCCGATCGCGGAGGTGGAGATCGTCAAGGGGGACGTGCGCGATCCGGACGCGGTCCGCCGCGCGCTCTCCGGCGTCGAGGGGCTCTACCATCTCGCGGGACTGGTCAGCCGGGATCCCGCCGACGCGCGGAAGATGTACGAGCTGCACGTCGACGGCACGCGCAATCTGCTGGCGGCGGCCGCGCGGGCAAAGCTCCAGCGGATCGTCCTCGCCTCGTCGTCGGGGACCATCGGCGTCTCGCGCGTGCGCCGGGTCGCGACCGAAGAGGACGGCTACCCGATCGAGACCGTGGGCCGCTGGCCCTACTACCTGAGCAAGATCTACGAGGAGAAGATCGCCGTGGAGCTCGCCCGCCACGGGCTGCCGGTGGTGATCCTCAATCCCTCGCTGCTGCTCGGTCCCGGCGACGCCCGCATGTCGTCCACCCAGGACATCTTCCGCTTCCTGATGGGCCGCATCCCGGTCCTGCCGCGCGGTGGCATCTCCTTCGTCGACGTCCGCGACGCGGCGCAGGCATTCCTCGCCGCCCTCACTCGGGGCAACGTCGGCGAGCGCCACCTGCTGGGCGCGGCGAACTGGGAGTTCAGCGAGTTCTTCGCCCGGCTGGGACGGATCGCGCACCGGCCGCCGCCGCTCTTGCGCATGCCTTCTCCCTTGAAGGTCGCGGCGGCGCACTGGATGGAGAAGTGGGCGCGGGATCGCGGCCGCGAGCCCGACCTGCCGGCGAGCGACGTGGAGATGGGCGAGTGCTGGTTCTTCATCGACTCGGCGAAGAGCGAGCGGCTGCTGGGATTCCGCCCGCGCGATCCGGTGGAGACGCTGGCGGAGACGGTGCAGTACGTCCGGCAGCACTTCGTCGCGAAAGGCGCGTGATGTTCGCCTGCCTGCAGCAGCACGAGCACGAGACAGCGGCGGAGCGCGACGGCTGCGACGCGCAGACGTACGACGCGATGTCGCTGGCGAAGATGTCGCAGGTGGGGTTCACCGGGCCGGCGAAGATCCACCGGGTGTACGAGCCGGGCCGCCTCGAGCGCCGCGCGGGCCTTCCGGTGGTGGTCTTCTCCGAGGAGCAGATCGTGCCTTGGGAGCTCGAGGACGGCGAGGACGCCGAGGAGGAGTGATGCTCCTCTACCTGGCCCGGCACGCGCAGACCGCCTCCTCGGCGGTGGATTCGTTCAACGGGCGCGGCGAGCTGTCCTTGACCGGACGCGGCCGTGCGCAGGCGCGCAAGCTCGGCGCGCGCCTCGCCGGCGTTCCGTTCGCCGCCGTGTACCGTTCGCCGCTGGGACGCACGGCGGAGACCGCGGCGCTGATCGCGCCGGAGCTCCGCGCGGCAGTCTTGCCGGGCCTTTCCGAGATCGATTACGGCCGCTGGGAGGGCCTTTCGCCGGAGCAGGCGCGCGCGCTCGACCCGGCGCACTACGACGCCTGGGTCGAAAACCCGGCGGACGTCTCGCCGCCCGACGGAGAGACCGCTGCGCAGGTCGCGGTCCGCGCGCTGGCGGCGCTGGAGGCAATCCAGGCGCGCCACGAAGGGTCCCCGGATCCGGTCCTCGCCGTCTCGCACAAGGCCACCCTGCGCATCCTCGCCGCGGCGCTCACCGGCGCTCCGATCGCGAAGTACCGGCTCCGCTGGGCCCAGGATGAATGCGCGCTCAACCTCGTCGAGCTGCGCGCCGGGAAGGATGCGTTCCTCCGCCTGTGGAACGACACCTCGCACCTCGGCGAGGATCCCGGCGCAACCACGCGCGGCGGGAGGTAGCTACCGGCGTTCGAAGAGGAAGGCGCAGTCTTCCTTTCGGGCGCCACCGGAGTCGGCGACCGCGAACTGGCGGCGCTTGCCGGTGCTCGAGTACGCGTACATCACGGCGGCGCCGTACTGGCCGGCCTTGTTCACGGCGTAGAACGCGATGTGGAAGTTCGGCCTGCCGTTCGCGGCGCGCAGCCGCTTCTCGCGCGTGGTCCGGGCGATCCGCTCCAGCGTCATCAGGCACGCCTCGCGCGGGTGCTTGCCCTGCCGCATGAGCTCCACCGTCAAATGTCCCCCGCTGACCAGGAGGTTCGCCTCGCCCCGGCCGGTGCTCCCCGCCGAGCCGACCTCGTTGTCGGTGAAGCACCCGGCGCCGACGATCGGAGAGTCGCCGACGCGGCCCGGCATCTTGAAGAACAGCCCGCTGGTGGAGGTGCAGCCGGCCAGATCGCCGCGCCCGTCCACCGCCGAGAGATGGATGGTGCCGCCGTGCTGCGGCTTGCGCAGCTCGTCCCAGCCGAACTCCTCGATGAACTGCTTCACCTCCGGCGGGTAGTGCTCCGGGTCGGGCTCCAGCCACTTGTCGTTCGCCGAGAGGTTCTGTTTCCAGAACAGCCAGACCTTGCGCGCCTTCTCGGTGAGCAGGTTCTCCGCCGCAAACCCGTGCATCGTCGCGAAATGGCGCGCGCCGGGGCCGGCCAGCAGCACGTGATCGGTCGTCTCCAGTACCAGCTTCGCCACCTTGCTCGGGTTCTTCACCCCTTCCAGCGCGGCGACCGCGCCGGCGCGGCCGCTGGGGCCGTGCATCACGCACGAGTCGAGCTGGACCACCCCGTCCTCGTTGGGGACGCCGCCGTAGCCGACGGTCATGTCGGCGGGGTCGTCCTCCACCAGGTTGACGCCGGCGATCGCCGCGTCCAGCGGATCGGCCCCCGCGGTCATCTGCTTCACCGCCAGCTCGACGGCTTTGAGCCCGTTGTTCGAGGAGACCGCGACGGGGCGCGCCTTCTCCGCGCGGGTCGCCTGCGAGAGCGCCGCAGCGGCGGCCGCCGTGCCCAGGAGCCTGCGCCGGGAAATGCTCATTCGTTCTCCAGCGAGGCGACGTCGCGCCCGGTGATCTTGCGGTAGTCGAGCGTGAGCAGGCCCTGCACGACCACCTGCTCGACGTCGGAGAGCCGCGCGCCGGACCGCGAGAGCACCCGCGAGATGCGCGCCGTGATGCCGGGCGCATCACGGCCGGTGAAAGTCAGGATCAACTCACCCACGAAGGCAGATTACGCCACGGGCGAGGCGCAGGCGCGGCACTTTTTCGCGCCGATCGGGATCGCCTCCAGGCACTGCGGGCAGCTCTTGGTGGCCGGCGCCGCCGCGGGCTTCTCCAGGAAGGCCTTGGTGAGGAGGAAGACCACCAGGGCGATGAAGAGGAAGTCGACGATCCGCCCGACGAGGTCTCCGTACTTGATCGCGTTCTGGCCGGAGAGCGTCAGCTGGGCGTTGCGCCACTCGCCGCCGGGCAGCAGGAGGCCGATCAGCGGCATCAGCACGTCGTCGACGATCCCGGAGACGACCTTGCCGATGGCGGCCCCGATGATCACCCCGATCGCGAGGGCGAATGCGTTCTGCTTGAGGAGGAACTCCTGGAACTCTTTCGTGGCCGAGGTCATGCAGCGCCCCATGGCACACACCGGAGCACCAGGCAAGCGGGCGTTGTGAGTGGGAGGGTTGCATGTTATCCCCCGGGACCTGGATGGAGCGCCCGCAGATTTCTGTCGTCATTCCGCTGTTCAATGAGGAAGAGAACGTCCGGGCGCTGCTCGACGAGCTGTTCGGCGAGCTGTCGAAGCTCGGCCGCTCGCACGAGGTGATCTGCGTCGACGACGGATCGAGCGACGGCACCTTCGCCGCGCTGGCCCGGATCGCGGAGACGCGGCGCGAGCTGCGCGTGATCCGCTTCCGGCTCAACTTCGGCCAGACGGCGGCGATGAGCGCCGGGATCGAGGCCGCGCGCGGGGAGGTGATCATCCCCATGGACGGGGATCTGCAAAACGATCCCGCCGACATCGCCAGGCTTCTCCTCCAGCTCGACGCCGGCTTCGACGTGGTGTCCGGCTGGCGGAAGGACCGCAAGGATCGGGAGTTCGGGCGCAAGCTGCCCAGCCGGATCGCCAACCGGTTGATCTCCGCCATCTCCGGCGTCCGCCTCCACGACTATGGCTGCTCGCTGAAAGCGTACCGCCGCGACGTCCTCACCGGCGTGAAACTGTATGGCGAGATGCACCGCTTCATCCCCATCTACGCGAGCTGGCAGGGCGCCCGCGTCAGCGAGCTGGCGGTGAACCACCGCTCCCGGCGCGGAGGCCGATCGAAGTACGGGCTCTCGCGCACCTTCAAGGTGGTGCTCGATCTGATGGTGGTGAAGTTCCTCGCCAGCTTCGCCACCAAGCCGATCTACGTCTTCGGCGGATTCGGCCTCGTCTCGTTCGCCTGCGCGGCAGGCGCGTTCCTCTGGGCGCTCTATTACAAGCTGGCCGGGCTGAAGGATTTCGTGCAGACGCCGCTCCCGCTCGTCACCGTGATGTTCACCCTGGTGGGAGCGCTGAGCCTGCTCATGGGCCTGCTCGCCGAGCTGGTGGTGCGCACGTATTACGAGTCGCAGGACAAGCGTCCCTATCTCGTCGCCGAAGAGCTGAACCGGCCCGAAAAGGCGCTTCCGCGCGCGGTAGGGCGCACCCTCACTCCGGGCTCGAGGCCGTAGATGTGCGGCATCTGCGGCGACGTCGATCTCGCCGGCGCTCCGGACGCGGAGGGCGTGCGCCGCGCGGCGCGATCGATCGCGCACCGGGGCCCCGACGCGGACGGGTTCTTCTTCGAGGGGCCGGCGGCCCTCGGACACCGGCGGCTGTCCATCCTCGACCTGGAATCCGGCGACCAGCCCATGCAGCGCGACGGGGTGACCCTCGTCTTCAACGGCGAGGCGTACGACTTTTCCGCGCTCCGCGACCAGCTGCGCGCGAAGGGGCATCCCTTCACCTCCCGCAGCGACACCGAAGTGGTGCTGCGCGCGTACCTGGAATGGGAGGAAGGATTCCCCGAGCACGTGCACGGGATGTTCGCCCTGGCGCTGTGGGATTCGCGCCGCCGCAAGCTCCTGCTCGCGCGGGACCGGCTGGGAAAGAAGCCGCTCTACTACTTCCTCCGCGGATCGCGGGTGGTGTTCGGATCCGAGCTGAAAGCGCTGCTCGCGCACGGCGCCGTGCCGCGGGAGCTCGATCCGGAGGCGCTCGTCCAGTACCTGGCCTGCGAGTACGTGCCCGCGCCGGCTTCGATCCTGCGCGGGGTCCGCAAGCTGCCTGCGGCGCACCTGGCGGTGCTCGATGAGCACGGCTTCCGCCTGCGGCGCTACTGGGACCTCCCGGCTCCCTCGGAGGAGCGGGTGGCGCCCGACGACGCCGCCGGCGAGCTGGTCCGGCTCCTCGATGCGGCGGTGGCGAAGCGGCTGGTCGCGGACGTGCCGGTGGGAGTGTTCCTCTCCGGCGGCGTGGACTCCACCGCCGTCGCGGCGCTCGCGGTCCGTCACAAGCAGCCGCTGCAGACCTTCTCCATCGGATTCGTGGAGGAGAGCTTCGATGAGTCGCCCTGGGCGGAGCTCGCCTCGCGGCGCCTGGGAACCGAACACGTCTCGGAGAAGTTTTCCGGGCAGGACTGCCTCGACCTCCTGCCCGCTGCCGCTGCGCAGCTCGACGAGCCCTTCGCCGACCCCAGCTTCCTTCCCACCTTGCTGCTCTCGCGCTTCACCCGCCGGCACGTGAAGGTGGCCCTGGCCGGCGACGGCGGAGACGAGCTGTTCGCCGGGTACGATCCCTTCCTCGCCCACCGCCCGGCGGCGCTGTTCGCGCGGACTCCCCGGCCGCTGCGCAGCGCGCTGCAATTCCTCGTGCACCGGCTGCCGGCGTCGTCGCGCAACATGAGCCTCGATTTCCGGCTCAAGCAGTTCCTCCGCGGCGTGGACGCGCCGCCGTCGCTGCGGCACGCGTCCTGGATCGCCGCCTTCCTCCCCGAAGAGATGGCCACGCTTCTCCAGCCCGGCCTGCGCCCCCTGGCCTCGCCCGAGGTGGCGTTCCGCGAGGTGCTCGAGGATGCCGCCCGCAGCGGCGCCTCGCCCGGGTCGGTGGAGGAGGCGCTCCGGTACTACCTGACGCGCTACCTGGCCGACGACATCCTGGTGAAAGCGGACCGCGCCTCGATGGCCGCCTCCCTCGAGCTGCGCGCGCCCTACCTCGACACCAAGGTGGTCGAATTCTCCGCGCGGCTGCCCTGGCGGCTGAAGATGTCGCTCACGCGCACCAAGCTGATCCTCAAGCGCGCGCTGCGCGGGACGGTGCCCGACGAGATCCTCCGCCGCCCGAAGAAGGGATTCGGCATCCCGGTGGCCGCCTGGATCCGCGGGCCTTTGCGGCCGCTGATCGAGGAGGCCCTCTCCGAGCGCGCGCTCCGCGACGGCGGCGTGTTCGATCCCAAGGCGGTGCGCTCCCTGCTTGAGGCCCATCTCGACGGGCGCGCCGATCTGCGCAAGCCGCTCTGGACCCTGCTCATGTTCCAGCTCTGGCAGAAGCACTACGCGCAGGCGCTCCCGCTCCGGAGCGCCGCATGAAGCGCGTGGTGGTGACGGGCGGCGCGGGTTTTATCGGCTCACATCTGGTGAAGGCGCTGCTCGATCGCGGCGACGAGGTCGCGATCGTCGACAACTTCGATCCCTTCTACCCGGAGCGGCTCAAGCGCCGCGCGCTCGATCCGCGCGCCCGCCTGTTCGAGGCGGACATCCGCGACGCGGACGCCCTGCAGCGCGCCTTCGCCGCCGCGACGCCGGAGGTGGTGGTGCACCTGGCCGCGCTCGCCGGCGTCCGCCCCAGCCTGGAGCGGCCGGCGGCGTACATGGACGTGAACGTGCGCGGAACCGCCTGCGTCCTCGAGGCCGCGCGCACCGCGGGGACGCGCCGCTTGGTCCTCGGGTCCAGCAGCTCCGTCTACGGAGCGCATGCGCAGGCCCCCTTCCGGGAGACCGCGCGGATCGACTCTCCGGAAAGCCCCTACGCGGCGAGCAAGGTCGCCTCCGAGGTGCTGGCGCACACCTTCCACAACCTCTATGGCATCGAGGTTGCGGCGCTGCGCTTCTTCA
>JBGQLA010000191.1:0-9761 GCA_041499865.1 Deltaproteobacteria bacterium | reverse complement strand
CGCCTTCCCCCTGCTCGAGTCGTACGCGCGGGTGCGCATCGCCGACGGCAAGAGCGTGGCGATCATCATCGACTTCGCGGAGACGGTCGCTCCCGCCGGAGACCTGGGCTACATGCCGGGCGAGGATCGCTACTCGCTGGTGACGCTGGTGAAGTGGGCGCAGGACCCGCAGTTCCTCACCGCCGATTTCTCCGTCTGCCTGATCGCCGAGAACCTGGCCGAGCTGAACCCGCGCATCGGCCGCAACCCCTACGCCGTGTCCATCGAGCTCCCTCTCCCGGACGAGAAGGAGCGGTACGAGTACGTGGAGTGGAAGATCGCCCAGTCCGGCAAGAAGCGCAGCGAGATCTCGGAGGTGAACGCGGAGGCGCTGGGCCAGATGACCGCCGGCATGTCCCGCGTCGCCCTCGATCGCGTGCTCACCGAGGCCATCGCCGGGCCGAAGCTGACGGTGGACAAGCTGAAGGAGAAGAAGAAGGAGATCATCCAGGCCGAATGCCACGGCCTGCTCGAGTTCATCGAGCCTTCCTATTCGATCGACATGGTCGCCGGGCACGCCAAGGCGAAGCAGCTTCTCAAGCAGGCGGCGAGGGCGATCCAGAACGGCAAGCGCGACGTGGTCCCGATGGGGTTCCTGATCGCCGGGCCGATCGGAACCGGCAAGACGTTCCTCGCCACCTGCTTCGCCGGCGAGATCGGCATCCCCTGCGTGAAGTTCCTCAACTTCCGCTCGCAGTGGCAGGGCGTCACCGAAGGGAATCTGGAGAAGATCTTCAACCTGCTCAAGGCGATGTGGCCGGTGGCGGTGATCGTGGATGAAGCAGATGCCTTCCTCGGCAACCGGAATGCCCAAGGCGACAGCGGAACCAGCGCGCGCGTGTTCTCCGAGATCGCCGCCTTCATGGGGAACACGGAGTACCGGGGAAAGATCGTCTGGTTCCTCCTCACCTCGCGCCCGGACCTGCTGCCCGTGGACCTCAAGCGCCAGGGGCGCGCCGAGGAGCACCTGGCGCTCTTCTACCCCGAGTCGCACGAGGAGCGGGTGGAGCTGGCGAAGACCATGGCCCGCAAGGCGAAGGTCAGCTTCGACGGGGACATCCTGGCGCTCTTGCCGGCGGACATGCCGAAGATGTCCGGCGCGGACATCGAGGCGGCGCTGGTCCGCGCCAAGCTGCGCGCGGTCACCGATCGCCGCGAGAAGGTCACCGCGCAGGACCTGCGCGACACGTTCGCCGACTTCGTTCCTCCCAGCTACCCGCTGGAGGTCGAGCTGCAGACGCTGGTGGCCATCGCCGAGTGCACCTCGCGGGAGCTGCTGCCCGAATCGTACAGGCAGAAGCCGCGCGACGACGTCACCCGGCGGATCCGCGAGCTGAAGATC
Organism: Deltaproteobacteria bacterium; assembly: GCA_041499865.1. Classification (GTDB taxonomy): domain Bacteria; phylum Myxococcota; class Myxococcia; order Myxococcales; family 40CM-4-68-19; genus 40CM-4-68-19. The sequence continues at coordinate 8,380 of JBGQLA010000191.1, read as the reverse complement.
CTCCTCTCGGAGCGGTGATGGAGCCCGGCGCGACCTTCAGGTTCCGGTATACGGTCACCGACGCGGACACGGCCGCCGCGCTGAAGCCGATCACCGGCGACGACTTCCCCGCCGTGCTCGCCACCACCCGGTGCATCGCCCTCCTGGAGCTCGCGGCGGGGCGCCTGCTCAAGCAGGAGTGCGCGCCGGGCCAGCTCTCGGTGGGGGTGATCGTGGACGTGAAGCACACGGCCGCGACTCCGGTGGGCTCCTGGGTGGAGGCCGAGGCCCGCTACACCGGCCGGGACGGCAAGCTCCATGCGTTCGAGGTGGTGGCGCGCGATCCCGGCGGCGAGGTCATGCGCGGGGTGCACAAGCGCGCGGTGATCGACGAGAAGCGGCTCCTGGAAGCGGCCGCCGCGCGCAGGGGCTGACTTCAGCTGGTCTAGGACTGCAGCGCGACGATGCGATCGCGCCCCAGCTCCTTCGCCTGGTACAGCGCCCGATCCGCGACTGCGACCAGGCTCTCGGGCTTCGTGTCCTTGGCCGGCAGCAGGCACGCGACTCCGACGCTCAGGGTCAGGTGCTTTGCCACGCTCGAATGCTCGTGGCGGATCTTCAGGCCCGCCACCACCCGGCGCACGTGCTCGGCGACCCGCGTCGCCCCGGCAAGCCCTGTCTCCGGCAGCACCAGCGCGAATTCCTCGCCTCCGTATCGCGCCGCCAGATCGGCAGCCCGCCGGCAGACCGATCGCAGCGCTTGCGCCACCTGCCTGAGGGATTCGTCGCCCGCCGGGTGGCCGTAGTGATCGTTGTAGGGCTTGAAGAAATCCAGGTCGCAGAGCACCAGCGCCAGCTCCTTCTTCGATCGCCGTGCTCGCGCCAGCTCGGCCGCGAGGTAGGTATCGAGAAAGCGCCGGTTGGCGAGTCCGGTCAATCCGTCCTGGCGCGACATGCGCTCCAGCGCGCGGTTGGCCTCGGTCAGCTCGGCGGATACCTTGATCAGCCGGCGGCGCATCTCGTCGATCCGCTGCATGGCGTGGATCTTCGCGTGCAGCACGAGAGAGCTCACCGGCTTGGTCAGGTAGTCGTCGCCGCCGGCGCTGATCCCGCGCTCGAGATCGAGCTCGTGGTCGGCGCCGCTGAGAAAGATGATCGGCACCCAGTCGTCCGGAGAGCGCGCCCGCAGTTGCTTCGCGGCCTCGTAGCCGTCCATCACCGGCATGGTCACGTCCATGAGCACGAGGTCGGGCCGCTCGCGCCCGTAGGCCGCCAGCGCGAGCTCGCCGTTCTCCGCGAGCGTCACGGTGTGGCCCATCTTCTCCAGCATCTGCGTGGTGGCCGCGCGGATCGTCGCCGAGTCGTCCACCAGCAGGATCTTCATGGCTCGGCCCGGTCAGGTTTCACGGACCGCGATCGTCTGCCCGACCTGCAGGTCCCGGGCGCGGCGGCCGGTGAGGCCGTTCAGCTTGCGGAGCTTGTCGACGGTGGTGGAGAACTTCGCGGCGATGCTCCAGAGAGTGTCGCCGGGCTTCACCTTGTAGACCGCGCCGGATCCCGACGTTGGCGCCACCGCCGTCAGCACCGTCCGCGCCTGCGGACGCGAGCGGCGGTTGCGGTGGTCCTCGAGCTGCGATCCGGCCAGCATCCCGCGGGACGCGCCCGCCATCGGGATCACCAGCATGCGCCCCGGCTTGATCTGCCGGTAGCTCTTGATCCCGTTGGTGCGCAGGATCGCCGACTCCGTCACTCCGTACGCGCGGGCGATCCGGTTCAGCGGCTCGCCCTTCTCCACCCGGTGCTCGGTGAAGCTGAGGCGATCCCGGGCGTCGAGCTTCTCGTAGGCGGCGAGGAACGCGTCCTTGGTCCCCACCGGCAGCTTGAGCGTCCACCCGCCCGGCGGAGTGCAGAAGCGGCGCAGCTCGGGATTGAGATCGCGCAGCTCCTCGAAGGTGATCCCGGCGGTCTTCGCCAGCACATGCAGGTCGGTGGCGTCGGGCACCCGGACCTCGTCCCACTCGCGCGGCTGCTCGTAGTCGACGCGGAAGCCGAACCGCTCCGGGTGCTTGGCGATCAGGGCGGCGGCGATCAGCTTGGGGACGTAGTGCCGGGTCTCGGCGCGGAGCGAGCGGCCCTTGCCCATCATCCGCCAGAAGTCGGTGGTCTTTTCCTTGCGGATGGCGCGGCTGATCCTGCCCTCGCCAGCGTTGTACCCGGCCCAGGCCAGATACCAGTTGCCGTGGAATCGAACTTTCAGGTCCTTCAGGTATTTCGCCGCCGCCACCGTGGCCTTGTAGGGATCGCGCCGCTCGTCCACCCAGAAGTCGGTGAGCAGGCCGTAGCGCCTGGAGGTGCCGACCACGAACTGCCAGGGCCCGGCGGCCTTCGCGAACGAATAGGCATATGCGCTGAAGCCGCTCTCGATCATGGAGAGATAGACGAGGTCGAGCGGCAGGCCCTCGCGCTCCAGCACCTGGCGCATCATCGGCACGTACCGCGTGCTGCGGGAGAGCCACTTCGCGAAGTGCTCGCGCGCGTCGGTCTGGAAGAAGCGGATGTACGCGACCACCGCGTCGTTCAGCTCGACCGGGATGTCGTACTTGGCGCGCAGCTCCAGCTCCGAGATGCCCACCAGCTCGGGCAGCTTGACCGAGACGCTGCCGGCCGGAGCGGGGTCGCCGAGCGGAGCGCCGTCGAGGCCGGCGCCCTGCGCCGACAGCAGATCGCGCGCGACCGGGTCGTTGGGATCGAGGCCGACGGCGATGCCGTCGCGCGGCCCGGCGCCCGGCGCCTGCGGCAACAGCCCCGCCTTCTCTTCCGCCTTGCGCACCGCCTCCAGCTCCGCCGCGCTCTTCTCCACCTCGGCCTGCTGGTCGGGATCGTCGTCGGCGGCGTCGTCCGGTGGCTTCTGCTCGCTCCCGCGCCTGGCCTCGGAAGCCTGGCGCTGCTGCTCGCGGGCGGCGTCGCCCCACGGATCGTCCTGCGCGCGCAACGCCGGCGCGACGCAGAGGGATGCCAGCACGATGGCGATCGCGGAGCGCAACCCTTCCCTCCTACTGGCGCAAGAGGCCTCTGTCAAAGTCCACATCGGCGCATCCCTGCGCCTTCCTGCCGACATCGACAGGCCTGCACGATCTTCGGAATCACCCGAAAGCGGAGCTTATTTCAGATCGCGGACGAAGTCCGCGATGGCGCGGCGCGTCAGGGCGGGTTTCTCCAGCTGTGGAACATGGCCGCAGCCGTGGACCATCTCCACCCGCGCTCCGCGGATCCGGGCGAAGTCCTCCACGCTGCGCAGCGGGAGCAGCCGATCCTCGACGCCCCAGAGGATCAGCACCGGCAGGTGGATGTCGGTGAGCACCTCGAGGCCCAGCGAACGATCGTTGCCCGAGCGCGCGTCGTCGAGGATCCGCTGCACGGTGGGGCTTCCCCAGTGCCGGGCGAAGTCTCGCGCGACCAGCCAGAACGGCCAGGGCGTCTTGTGGAAGAGCATGCGCGCCATCTGCGCGGCGCCCAGCGCGGGGTCGGGAAACGAGCGCGGAAGGGCGAGCATCGCCTCGTCCGAAAGCTCCGCCCCCGCGGGGTTCAGCCCGATCACGCCGGCGCAGAGATCGGGGCGCTCGTGCGCCGCGTAGAGCGAGAGGGCGCCGCCGAGCGAATTCCCCAGCAGCAGGATCTTCCCGCCGGTCTCCGCGACCATCTGCTGCGCGCAGGCGATCACCACCGACCCGTATTCGCGCGCGGCGAGCGGGCCCTGCTCCGGGTGCGGAGAGCGGCCGTGCCCGGGCAGTTCGAGGAGCACCACCCGGCGCGACAGGGGCAAGAGCGCGGGCGCGAGCGCGGCGACGGAGCTGGCCGATCCGCCGAGCCCGTGAAGCAGCAACACCGCAGGCCCCTGCCCCTGCCCGGTGAAGGCGTAGCGGTGCGCGCGGTGCCCCCGCAGATGCGACGTCCAGCTCTCCGCACCCTGCGCGAGGAGCGCGGCGTGCGCGAGCCGCAGCATCAGCTCGAGCGAGAGGTCGGGGACGCCGCGCAGCGCGAGCTGCCCCCCGCGCGCGAGCATCCGCCGGGCGGTGCGGTCGAGCCGCTTCCTCTGCGATGCGAGCACGAGCCAGAGGCTGCGCGGGGGCGGCGGCTGTCGCTGCTGGTGCTGGTGCTGGAGAGCTTCGGCCAATGCGTCCTCACTCCTCGTGCAGGGGACCGCCGGGCAACGGGTGCGGCTTCTCGCCCTTGGCGAGCGGCTTTCCGTGTCCGGGACCGACGATGAAGGGGCGGTACCTGGCATCGTCGAAATGCGGAGAGTTCGCGGCTTCGTGGCAGCGCATGCAGGTGCTCTCCGGCACCTTCCGCTGGATGAAGGCGCCGGTTTCGTCCTTCAGGTGGTCGCTGCCCGGGCCGTGGCAATCCTCGCACTGGACGTCGCGGCGCCCCACGCCCTTGCCGTCGATGCCGGGGCCTCCGAACTGCGTGCGATCGATGCGGCAGACACCGCCCGGCTGCTGCCAGCCGGTGACGTGACAGCGGACGCAGTCGAGGCTGAACTGCTTCTCCACCGTCACCAGGGTCTGGTACGCGCGCGCGTGCTTGGTCTGCGTCCAGAACGCCGCCGCGTCCTCGTGGCACTGGACGCAGGCGGCGGCGCCGACGAACGCGAGCTCGCCTCTCGCGGCGGCGGGACAGGTCTCGGGCTGCCGGCGCGCTTCGGCGAGGTTCAGCTGGGCCACCCTCTGGTCGTAGGCATCGACCAGCTTCTGCGCATCCGCGTCGTTCCCGACCTGTTGCGTGAGGGGCAGAAAAGCGGCCTCGGCCCACGACGTTCCGGGGCCCGGCCGGGGGATCGGCGCCTCGGCCAGCACCCGCTTGCGATCCTCCAGCTCGCGGATCTTCGCCTCGACCTGCGCGCGGCGCTCCGGCGCGATCGTCGCCTGGGCGCGGAACCGCGCGATGCGGACGTCGATCGCCTTCAGCTCCTCGTCGCGGTCGGCGGCGGTGGGGGCAAGGGAGAGAGGGCCCTGGCCGAGCTGGACGTCGACGCGCAGCAGGCTCTGCCCGTGCCCCTCCACCGCGAGCAGGGGGGGCAGTCCGGGATCCTTGCGGTTCGGATCCGCGGCGGGATCGTCGCGCCGGCCGAGCACAACCAGATCCACGCCCGCCGCCTTCGCCGCCGGCAGCAGCGTTTGCGCGGCGGTGAAGGCGTTGTCGCCGCGCGGATGCAGAAGCAGCACGATCAGGCGCGCGCCGCCATCCCGCAGGCCGCGGGCGCGCGCGGCGATGGTCGCCGCCGGATTCTGCTCGAATCCGGCGGCGAAGAGGCCCACCTTCACCGGGCCCGCGTCCGCGAGCAGCGTCGCCCGCGTCCCGGGAACCGGAGCGACGCCGGCATCGAGCAGCGGCACCTTGCCCGCAGTCTCGGCGGCGAACTGCGCCCCGAGCGCGAGATCGCGCGGCCCGACCGCGCGCGCCGCCGCTCCGAGCAGCTCGTCGCCCTGCGCCAGCGTGCGGGCCTTGAGCTGCCGCTGGGTGACCATCTGCGCCGGCGGGCGCGAGGAGTTCTCGAAGAGCAGGTCCCCGGCGTCGACGAAGAGGACGTTCGGCTCGGCTTGCCGGAGCTTGTCGACCAGCGCCACCGCCCGGGGAAGGCCGCCGCGCTGGTCGGGAGAGCAGCCGCAGGGGACGATCTGGCCTGCGACCGATGCAAAGAACAACAACGTCACGCGATCGGGGGTGGCTGGCGCTTGCGCTGTCTCCGCCGGTGCGGGCACCGGGGCCGGCGGCTTCGGCGCGGCGCAGGCCGCGGCGATGAGGACGGGCATCCAGCGCACAGGGCAGGAACTGGTAGCAGAGCCGCGCGTCCCCTGCCAGCCCGCGCTGGCTGTGACCGCCGCGTGGTGTGCCGGGGTGTGGTGCGGGGCTGGTTGGAAGCCCGCAGGGTTGCGCACTCGGGATGAGCATCTCGAATGCGTATCTTCCGCCCCGAGCTCCGCTCGGGGCGGTGTTATACCCTGCCCCATGTCGGTCGGGGCCCTCAGCCAGGACGCGCCGTTCGCCGCCCGCGGGCAGCCGCGCGCCGGCGCGCCCTCCGCCGGACATCCGGTGCAGCCGGTGAAGCTCGGCCCGCTCACGCTGCCCAACCGGTACTTCCTCGCCCCGCTCGCCGGCGTCTCCGACTGGCCCTTCCGCCTCCTCTGCCGGGAGATGGGCGCCTCGATCGCGCACACCGAGATGATCAGCAGCCACGGCCTGGTGCACGGCGGCGACCAGACCCTCAGCTATCTCGAGCGCCCCGCCTCCGAGCGTCCCTTCGCCATCCAGGTCTTCGGGCACGATCCCGACGTCCTCGCGGAGGGCGCGCGGGTGGCGGTGGAGAAGTACGGGCCGATCGACGCCATCGACATCAACATGGGGTGCCCGGTGAAGAAGGTGTGCGGGCACGGGGCAGGCGCCGCCATGCTCAAGGATCCGGCGCTGGTCGAGCGCACCGTGCGCAAAGTGGTGGACGCCGTGGCGCCGCTGCCCGTGACGGTGAAGCTGCGCGCCGGCTGGGACGAGGAGCACCGCAACGCCCCGGCGATCGCGCTGGCCTGCGAGCAGGGCGGCGCGGTGGCGGTCGGGCTGCACCCCCGCACCCGCGCGCAGATGTACCGCGGCCGCGCGGACTGGGACCTGATCCGGCGCACCAAGCAGGCGGTGCGGATCGCCGTCTGGGGCTCCGGGGATCTCTTCACCGCGCAGGCGGCGCGCCGGATGCTGGAGGAGACCGGCGCCGACGCCGCGCGCATCGCCCGCGGCGCCTGCGGGTACCCCTGGATCTTCCGCGAGCTGCTGGCGCTGGAGCGCGGCGAGACTCCTCCGGAGGTCACCCTCGAGGAGTGGCGCGCCACCATCCTCCGCCACGTGCGCATGGCCATCGAGGACAAGGAGGGCAAGCACCGGCTGACCCGCCCGGAAGGAGCACCGCGGCCGCGCGCGTACCGGCCGAACGGCGGCCATCCGCGCGAGGAGCTGGCCGGCCGCGAGGCGGAGCTGGCCGCGGTGCGCGAGCTGCGCAAGCACCTGCTCTGGTACACCCGCGGGCGGCGCGGCGGCCTCGGCTTCCGGCGCATGGCGCCCGAGTTGCACACCGAGGACGACGTGAAGCGCGCCCTCGACCGCTTCTTTCCCGAGGACGGCTCGGTGCCGCTGGAAGTGCGGAACGAGCCGGACACGGCACGGGAGATCACCGCCGATGATTGAGAGGCGCCCCTGATCACGCTCGCCATCCTCCTCCTCGCCGCTTCCAGCCCGCAAAGCCTCGAACGAAGCTGCGGCAAGGGAAACGCCGCCGCCTGCGACGAGCTGGGCACCCGCCTGCGCGACGGGCTCGGGGTGCGCCGCGACGCGGCGCGCGCCGCGGAGCTCTTCCGCAAGTCCTGCAAGGGAAAGGACTCCAACGGCTGCGCCGACGACGCCAGGGCGCTGGCCATCGGCGAAGGTCAGGACGCGAAGCCGAGGGACGCCATCCCCCGGCTGGAACGGATGTGCAAGGCGCCCAGTTCGCGGGCGTGCGCGCACCTGGGTGAGGTGTTCGCCCGCGGCATCGGCCGCCCGCAGGATGCAAGCCGCTCGGAGGCGCTGCTGGACGGCGCCTGCAGCAACGGCGCCGCCCGCGCCTGCGTGACCCTGGCGCCGGCGGTCCTTCGGGAAGGCGATCGGGAGCGCGCGGAGAAGCTGGGCCAGCGCGGCTGCGATCTGGGAGAGATCGCCGGCTGCTCCTGGCTGGGCAACCTGTACGCGTCCAGCAACGACGTCGTGCGCGCCAGCGTCTACTTCGCCAGGGCCTGCGAGGCAGGCTTCGCGCACGGCTGCGCCGGGCAGGGCTACCTGCTCATCGAGTCCGGGGCCGACCCGCAGAAAGGGCGCGCCCTGCTGCAGAAGGCCTGCGAAGGCGGCGAGAGCAAGGCCTGCGACGTGCTGCGCGAGATCGAGTAGCCGGGCGGCGGCCGGGAAGTTTCGGCGGATTTCGCGGTTCTTCTGCTACCTTCGGGACCCGCAAAGGAAGAGCACCTTGAGCGCACAGCCGGCGACCGACATCCGACTCCTCAACGATCGCATCCAGCAGGAATCGGCGTTCGTCGAGGCGCTGCTGCAGCAGGCCGGCCAGGTGATCGTCGGCCAGCGGCAGATGATCGAGCGCCTCTTGATCGGCCTGCTCACGGGCGGGCACGTGCTGCTCGAGGGCGTGCCCGGGCTGGCGAAGACCCTGACGGTCAAGACGCTGTCCGACTGCCTGCAGCTCTCGTTCAAGCGCATCCAGTTCACCCCGGACCTCTTGCCGGCGGACCTGGTGGGCACCCAGATCTACCAGCCGCAGACGCAGAGCTTCACGGTGAAGAAGGGGCCGCTGTTCGCCAACCTGATCCTG
>JBGQLA010000190.1:0-9779 GCA_041499865.1 Deltaproteobacteria bacterium | reverse complement strand
CGCTTGCCCTCGCGCGAGCGGAGGACCGCGGCGACTTCCTCCAGCCCCATGCCGTGCCCGGCCAGCAGCACCAGCGCGTGGTAGAGGAGGTCGGCGGCCTCGTGGGCGATCTCCTCCTTCTTGCCGCCGAGCGAGGCGACGACCAGCTCGGTCGCTTCTTCACCGACCTTCTTGTGGCGCAGCGTCTCGTCGGCGAACAGTTTCGCGGTGTACGAGCCCTCGGGCGGCGCTTCGCGGCGCGAGCGGAGGACGCGTTCCAGCGCCGCGAGCGTCTCGCCGGGAGAAGGGGGCGCGTCGAGCAGCGGTTCCGAGGCGAGGAAGCAGGAGCGGGCCCCGGTGTGGCAGGCCGGTCCCGCGGGATCGACGCGGACCAGGATGGCGTCGCGATCGCAGTCGAGCCGCACGGCGCGCACGGCCTGCCGGTTCCCGCTGGTCGCGCCCTTCACCCACAGCTCGCCCCGGCTGCGGCTCCAGAACGTGGCCAGGCGGGTGTCGAGCGTCCGCTGCAGGCTGTCCCGGTTCATCCAGGCGAGCATCAGCACCTCGCCGGACTGCGCGTCCTGCACGATGGCCGGGGCGAGGCCCTGCGGGTCCCAGTTGACGTCGTCGGGAGTCATCGGCGCATCGGGAACCCGCGCGCGGCGCAGGCCTCCTTGACGGCGGAGATGGTGAGGGTGCCGAAATGGAAGACCGAAGCCGCCAGCGCGGCGGCGGCGCCCGCTCCGAAGGCGTCGGCGAAGTGCTCTGGGAGGCCGGCGCCTCCGCTGGCGATCACGGGCACGGGGACAGCGGCGGTGACGGCGCGCAGCATCTCCAGCGCGAAGCCGCGCCCCGTGCCGTCGTGGTCCATGGAGGTGAGCAGGATCTCACCCGTTCCCCGGTCGACGGCCTCGCGCGCCCACTCGATCAGATCGCGCCCGGTGGCCCGCGTCCCGCCGTGCGAGCGGACCTCCCATCCGGGCCCGCGCACCCGCGCGTCGATCGCCACCATCGCGCTCTGCGATCCGGCGAGCTTCGCCACCGAGGTGATCAACGAAGGATCGGAGATGGCGGCGGTGTTCATCGACACCTTGTCCGCGCCGGCGCGCAGGAGCGCTTCCGCCTCTCCGACGGTGCGCACACCGCCGCCCACCGCGAAGGGGATGTTCAGCTCCAGCGCCACCTGCTCGACCAGGCGGACCAGCGTGCCGCGCGCCTCCAGCGAGGCGCTGATGTCGAGGAAGCAGAGCTCGTCCGCGCCGGCTGCGCCGTACGCCCGCGCCTGCTCCACGGGATCGCCGGCGTCGCGCAGCTCCTGGAAGCGCACGCCCTTCACCACCCGGCCGCCTTTGACGTCGAGGCAGGGAATAATCCGGCGCGTCAGCATGCGCCCTCCAGCGCCGCCTGCGCTTCGCGGATGGTGAACCGCCGCTCGTAGAGGGCGGTGCCGGCGATGGCGCCCGAGAGGGTCCGCAGGCCGGCCTTGGCGAGAGCGCGGAGGTGCGAGAGCTCGCCTGCGCCGCCCGAGGCGATCAGGTGCGCCTCCGGCGCGGCCCGCGCCACTTCGCCGAGGAGCGCGAGGTCGAATCCCTCCAGGGTTCCATCGCGGGACACGGCCGTCACCACCAGCCAGCGCACGCCTTGGCGCGCAAGCTCCGCCGCGAGCCCCGCGGCCGTGGGCCCTTGCGCTTCGGTCCACCCGCGCGTCGCCGCCCGGCCATCCTTGACGTCGATCCCGCAGGCGATGCGCTCGGCGGAGAATCGCGCGACCGCGCTCCCGGCGAGCGCAGGCCGCTCGACGGCGGCGGTGCCGAGGATCGCGCGCGCCGCGCCGGCTTGCAGCGTCTCCTCGACCGCCGCGAGATCGCGGATGCCGCCGCCCACCTGCACCGGCGCGGGCGCCACGGCATCGGCGATGCGCCGGATCAAGGGAAGCTGCCGCGCGCCGCCGAATGCGGCGTCGAGATCGACCAGGTGCAGCGTCTGCGCGCCCTGTTCCACGAACGCGCGCGCCTGCGCCACCGGATCCTCGGCGTACCTCCTGGCGGTCTCGCGCTCGCCCTTGTGCAGCCGGACCGCGCGCCCTTCGAGGAGATCGATCGCCGGATAGAGCAACGGCGTCATGCCCCGGTCTCCGGCTGCGCGAGGAACCGCCGGAGCAGCGCCTCGCCGTCCGCGGCGCTCTTCTCCGGGTGGTACTGGACGCCGAACAGCTTGCCGCGGCCGACCACCGCGGCGATCTGCACGTCGCCGTGCTGGACCACCGCCTGGGTGACGTTCGCGGGCGCCTCGCAGCGGTAGGAATGCGCGAAATAGGCCCAGCCGGAAGGCTGGAGCGGGCTTCTGGCGGTCGCCTCCAGCTTCTGCCAGCCGATGTGCGGCACGGGCACGCCGGATGGGAGACGCACCACCCGTCCGGGGAGCAGGCCGAGGCCGGGGCGCGCTCCGTCCTCCTCACCTTCCTCGAAGAGCAGCTGCATGCCCAGGCAGATCCCCAGGACGGGGACGCCGCGGGAGAGCGCCGCCTGCAGCGCTGGCTTGAAGCGCGTCGCCCGCTCCATCCCCAGGCCGAACGCCGCCACGCCGGGAAGGATGATCCGGGGCGCGCGTTCGAGCGCGGCCGGATCGGTGACCAGCGCCGGGTCGCCGCCGGCGCGCCGCAGTGCCTGGACCACCGAGCCCAGGTTCCCCAGGCGCAGGTCGACGACCGCGACGTTCACAGCACTCCTTTGGTGCTCGGCACCGCCCCCGCGATCCGCGGGTCGAGCGCCACCGCCTGGCGCAGGGCCCGGGCGAACGACTTGAACACCGCCTCCGAGGCGTGATGGAAGTCGCGGCCGGTGAGCAGATCGACGTGGATGTTGCCGCGCGCGTGGTCGGCGATGGCCTTGAAGAAGCCCTCCAGCACCGAGATGTCCATCGCGCTGCGCGGCCCCTGGTCCACGCCCACGTTCCAGTGCAGGTACGAGCGTCCGGAGAGATCGATCACCGTCCGCGCCAGCGCCTCGTCCAGCGGGAAGTAGAAGCAGCCGGCGCGGGCGATCCCCTTGCGGTCGCCCAGCGCCTGGTCGATGGCGCTGCCCAGGGCGATACCGGTGTCCTCGACGGTGTGGTGCTGGTCGATGTGCAGGTCGCCCTTGCAGCGGATCTGCGCATCGAAGGCGCCATGCTTCGCCAGCGTGTCCAGCATGTGATCGAAGAAGGGGATGCCGGTCGAGACCTGCGCGTCGCCGCGCCCGTCGAGGTCGATGAGGACCTCCAGCTCCGTCTCCTTCGTCTTCCGCGAGATCTTTCCCGTGCGGCTCATCCCTTCGCATCCCCTGTCTCGGCGAGCAGGCGCGACAGCACCCGGCTGGTGTCGCCCGCCGCCTCGACGTGAGCGTAGATGATCGGCGCCCCGGCGTCCTGTGCCGCCTGCGAGGCGTCCCGGTCGTCGGCGGTATCGCCGATGAAGAGCACCTTCGACCCGGGAGGCGCCTTCCTCAGGACCGCATGGGTGAGCCAGAGGAGGCCGGCAGGGTCGGGCTTGCGCGGCCTCTGGCCGTCGGCCACCCAGCAGAGATCCGGGGGAACGTTCAGGCCGCAGAGGCGCTGGGCGAGGCGGGTCTCGCCGGGATTGCGGCCGGTGTAGAGCGCGAACGGGAACTTCGCGACGACGGCGGCCAGCAGCCGGGGATCGGGGAGCACCTCCTCGTTCTCCCACATCCCGCGCTCCGGCGCGTCGGGCAGCGCCTCTGTCGCCTCGAATCCGAACAGGTCGCGGCACATGGATCCGCCGTAGAGCGCGCCGCAGATGCGGGCGACCGCTTGCGCAGCGATGGGTACCGGGTGCGCCTCGTACAGCGCATTGACGCCGCGGCCGCCCGCCAGGGCGAGGAACCGGGCCAGATCCGGGGCCTCGCCGCGCACGCGCAGGTAGAGGAGCAGGGCGATGGCGCGGGACATCTCCCAGTCGTCGTTGAACCCGCCGCTCGCCTTGAAGGCCGGGACCTCGCGCACACGGTCGAAGGGGATGGCCCGCGCCGCCTCCTCCCCGGCCAGCGGGACGATGGCGCGGCGCGCGGCCTCCTCGGCGACGGCGTGATAGCTGCCGCGCGCATCGAGGAGGACGCCGTCGATGTCGAGGATCAGGCCGCGGACGGCGCTCAGCGAGAAGCTCACGCGGGAAGCTCCGCTTTGATGGCCGCGAGAAAGGCGTCGTTGGCCGCGGGCGCGCCGATGCTCACGCGCAGGGCGCGTTCCAGGCCGGGCGCCGAGGAGACGTTGCGGATCAACACGCCGCGGCGGAAGAGTGCCGCGTGCAGCTCGTTCGCGGGCCGCTTCGACTGCTCGAAGAGGATGAAGTTGGCGCCCGAAGGATGGACCTTCGCGCCCACCTCGCGCAGGGCGCGGCCGACGCGCTCGCGCTCCGCCACCACCAGGCGCGCGCGCTCCGCCACCAGCTCCGGACGGGCGAGCAGGGCGCGGGCGATCAGCGCGGTGAACGCGCTCAGGTTGTAGGGGAGCTGGACCTTGCGCAGCTCCGCGCAGAGGGCGGGCGCCCCCAGCATGCAGCCCGCGCGCGGGCTGGCCGCGGCCAGCGCCTTGGAGAAGGTGCGGAAGAGGACCAGCCGCGGCGAGTGCGCGAGCAAGGGCGCGAAGTCCTGGCCGCAGAAGTCGCGGTAGGCCTCGTCGATCCCGAGCAGGCAGGGGACGGTGCGGGAGAGCAGCGACGCCTCCTCGAAGGAGAAGGTCGTTCCGGTGGGATTGTTCGGGGAGCCGAGGAGGACGAGCTTCGCGCCCTCGGCGGCGCGGACCAGGTCCTCGAGCGGAAAGCGGAACTCGCCGGAGGACGCGCGCAGGGGCACGGCGATGACGCGGGCGCCGAGGGCCTTCGCTTGCAGCGCGTAGAGCGAAAACGAGGGCTCCGCCACCACCACCGTGTCGCCCGGCTCGACGCAGGCGAAGAGCAGGAGCTGGAGCAGCTCGTTGGAACCGTTTCCCACCAGCACGCCGTTGGGGTCGAGGCCGGAGGCGCGGGCGAGATCGGCGGCCAGGCGCGAGCCGTCGTTGATCGGGTACTTCGACCAGTCCATCGCCTGCAGCTCGGCCGCCAGCTGACGCTTCAGCTCCGGCGGCAAGTCGGAAGGGCTCTCGTTCAGGTGCAGGGCGACCGGCGCCGGATCGCGCGGCGGCCCGTACGCGGCCAGCGGCCGGACGGTGCGGCGGACGAAGTCCTCCGGGGCCCGGCTCATTTGCGGCGGACCTCGAGGGCGCGGGCGTGGCCGTGCAGGCCCTCGGCGTGCGCGAGCGCTTCGATGCTCCGGGCGTCGGCTGCGAGCTGCCGCGCGCCGTACTCGATCACGTTCTGGCGGCGAAGGAAGTCGGTGGCGCTCAGGGGAGACGCGAAGCGCGCCGTCCCGCTGGTGGGCAGGGTGTGATTCGGCCCGGCGAGATAGTCGCCTACCGGGACCGGGGCGTGGTGGCCGGCGAACACAGCCGCGGCCCGGGACACCTTGGGGATCGCCGCCTCCGGATCGCGCAGCAGCAGCTCGAGGTGCTCGGGCGCCAGCTCGTCGGCGAAGGCGAGGGCCTCGTCCAGGTCGCGGGCGATCACCGCCGCGCCGTGCGCCGCGAGCGATTCGGCGGCGATCCGGTTCGGGTGATCCGAAAGCTCGCGCTGCAGCGCAGTGGCGACGCGTTCCGCCAGCGACGCATCGGCGGTGATCAGCACGCTGAGCGCGAGCGGATCGTGCTCGCCCTGCGCGATCAGATCGGCGGCGATCTGGCCCGCATCCGCGCTGGAGTCGGCGACGATCGCCACTTCCGTCGGCCCTGCCAGCGAATCGATGCGCACCTCGCCGGAGAGCTGCTTCTTCGCCTCGGTCACCCAGGCGTTCCCCGGACCGACGATCACGTCCACCCGCGGCACGGACTCCGTGCCGAGGGCGAGGGCCGCGATCGCCTGCGCGCCGCCGGCGAGCAGGATGCGGGTGGCGCCGGCGATCCGGGCGGCGGCCGCGACCTCCGGGAGGATGGTGCCGTCGCGCCGCGGCGGGGTGGCGACGATCACTTCCGGGACTCCGGCGAGGCGGGCCACGGTGACGGTCATGATCACCGTGGAGGGATAGGCGGCGCGCCCGCCCGGCACGTAGCAGGCGGCGCGGCGCAGAGGGATGGTCAGGCAGCGCAGGACGCCGCCGTCCTCCAGCTCCATCGAGTACGAGGGCGGAATCTGGGGGGCGTGGAAGGCCCGCACGCGCCGGTGCGCGAGATCCAGCGCTTCGCGCACGGCGGCCGGGCACTGCGCCGCCAGCGCGTCCCAGCGCGCGCCGTCGAGGAAGAGCGAGTCGAGCCGCGCGCCGTCGAAGCGCTCGGTCAGCTCGCGCACCGCCACGTCGCCGCGCTCGCGCACGTCGGCGATGATGGTGGCGACGGCGCCGGGCACCTCCGGGGCCTTGCCCGCGCTGGCGCGGAGAACGAACGCCTTGGCGCGGTCCGCCGCGTTCGACAGGTGCAGGATGCGGATCATCCCAGCGCCTCCAGCAGGGGCAGCATCTCCTCCACCTTCAGGCGGTACGCCGCGCGGTTCACCACCAGGCGCGCGCTGATCTGGAGGATCTCGTCGACCACCACCAGGCCGTTCTCGTCCAGCGTGTGCCCGCTCTCCACCAGATCGACGATGGCGTCGGTGAGGCCGCTCACCGCAGCCAGCTCCACCGAGCCGGAGAGGTGGACCAGGTCGACCGGCACGCCACGGCGTGCGAACCATTGCGCGGTGAGCCGCGGGTACTTCGTGGCCACCCGCAGCGATCGCCCCAGCTCCGCCGTCACGCTCTTGCCGCGCGGCGCGGCGAGGCAGAGACGGCAGCGGCCGAAGCCGAAATCGATCGGAGTGAGCAGGTCGGCGCCCGACTCCAGCACCTGGTCGAGCCCGCAGACGCCCAGGTCCGCCGCGCCGCGCTCGACGTAAAGGGGAACGTCGCCGTCCTTGAGCACGACGAAGCGCGCCGCCGGCCCGGCGGAGACGATCAGCTTGCGCGAGATGCCCGGCTCCTCGTCGGGCACGACGCGGGCGCGCGCGAACTTCTCCAGCGCGGGCTTCTGCAGCCGGCCCTTCGGGAGCGCAATGGTCAGCATGCGAGCGGCACCAGCGCGTCCAGATCGAGGGAGAAACCGACTGCCGGCCGGGGATCGCCGAACCGCCCCAGCAGCGTGTCGTAGCGGCCGCCGCCGCCGACCGGGCGCGGGGAGCCGAGAGCGTACAGGTTGAAGACGATGCCGGTGTAGTACCCGAGCCCTCGGACTTCCCCGAGGTCCACTTCCAGCTCGGCGCCGAGGCTGCGGGCGGCGGCCAGCGCGGCGGTGATGCGTCGGAGCGCGTCGAGCGCGTCCGCGGACGGGGCCAGCGCCTCGGCGCGCGCAAGGAGCTCGCGGGCTTCCGTCTGCGGGCGCGGCGGCTGCGCGAGCATGAGGATGGCTTCCCGCGCTTTTCCCGGGGGAACCTCCCGCTCGCAGATTCCGCGCAGCGTGGGCAGATCCTTGCGGTCCACGGCGTCGTTCAGCGAGGCGGCGAGCCGGGGCGAGGCGCCGGCAGCGGCCGCGAGCGCCGAGAAGTACCCGGTGCTGCCCAGGGAGATTCGACCGCGGACACCGAGGGCGTGCAGCGACGCCGCGGCCAGCGCGAGCACCTCGGCGTCTGCCTCGGGACCGGAGGCTCCCACCAGCTCGCATCCGGCCTGCAGGCGCTCGTACACCGGCCCGCTGTCCGGCGCGACCCGGCGCACGATGCTGCCGCGGTAGTAGAGGCGCAGCGGCGACATTCCCGCCAGCCGGGTGGCGGCGATGCGCGCCACCTGCGCGGTGAAGTCCGAGCGCAGCGCGATCAGCTTGCCGCTCCGGTCCAGGGCCCGGAACGCCTCGGGCCCGAAAACGTCCGCCCCCTCGATGGAGGGCGGGATCACCTCCGCGTAGCCCTTCGCCTCGAACTGCGCGCAGAGCGAGGCCTCGCAGCGGCGCAGGCGGCGCGCGGCGTCGAAGAGGAGGTCCTGCGTTCCCGGAAGTGGCGTCGACGGTTCCACGAAGGGTCGATTGTCGGCGGCGCGCGCTGAAGGCGCAAGGGCGCGTGTTACCCTGCGCCCTCCGTGTACCGCCTCTTCCGGCCGATTCTCTTCCTCCTGCGCCCCGAAACCGCGCACGGCCTGGCAGGCGCCCTTTTGCGCGGCCGGCGCCCTCCCGGGGAGGTCCCGGGGGCGGAGCCGGCGCTGCGGCAGACGGTGTTCGGGCTCGATTTCCCCACGCCGCTTGGGCTCGCGGCGGGGATGGACAAGGGCGACGTGCTGGCGCCGGCCTGGTTCCGGATGGGGTTCGGGTGGGTGGAGATCGGGACGATCACGCCCCGGCCGCAGCCCGGCAACGACCGTCCGCGCTTGTTCCGCCTGGTGCCGCAGCGGGCGATCGTGAACCGGATGGGGTTCAACAACCCGGGTGCGCAGGTGGTGGCGGAGAGGCTGCGTGCGCTGCCGCCGTTGCCCGGGCCGATCTGCGTCAACCTGGGGCGGAACAAGACCACGCCGAACGAGCGGGCGGCGGAGGACTACGTCGAGGCGTTCCGGACGCTGGCGCCACACGCGCAGCTCGCGGCGATCAACGTGTCGAGCCCGAACACCCCGGGGCTTCGCGCGCTGCAGTCGGAGCTCGCGGGGCTGGTAGGGGCGGTGGCGAAGGCGCGCGACGCGCTGCCGCGGCGGATCCCGATCCTGGTGAAGCTGTCGCCGGACGAGCCGGACGATCGGCGGGTGGAGATGGCCCAGGCGGCGCAGGCGGCGGGCGCGGACGGGATCATCGCGACCAACACCACGCTGGATCGCACGGCGGTGCGCGGTCATCCGCGAGCGGCAGAGCAGGGCGGTCTCTCCGGCGCGCCCCTGCGGGAGCGGGCCCAGCAAGTGTGCAGCCTGCTGTACCGCAATGTGTCGGTGCCCATCGTCGGCGTAGGCGGGATCTTCTCGGCGGAGGACGCGTACGCGCGGATCCGCGCGGGCGCGTCGCTGGTCCAGGTGTACACGGCGCTCGTGTACGAGGGGCCCGGCCTGCCCCGGCGGATTTCCCGCGGCCTCGCTGCCCTGCTGCGCCGCGACGGCCTGGCTTTGCGGGAGGCGATCGGCCGCGACGCCGGCAGCTCTTCTCCCGCGATGAGGCGCGGGGAATCGAATCCGACGCCCTCGACGCGGTAACGGTACTCCCTATGGGCCTCCTGGCGATGTCGGCCCAATCAAACGAGAGCGGCGCCTCTCCGCAATGCGTCGCCGCGGTTGCGCGCCGTCGCTTCTGCGCGCACCGCACCATGGCCCCATCGCCAGCGCGGGCGGGGCTGGAGGCGGGACCGCGCGGGCAGGGTCGAATCCGGGGAAAAAATTGGTTGGGCGGACATCGATCCGGTGGCCTGGGGTGAGGTGGTTATCCACTTCATCGTCGAGGCGCCCGACGCGGTGGCGCTCGGCCGCGCGATGAAGGGCCTCGAGGTTCGCATGGCCCGCGCGCTGAACAAGGTCATGGGCCGGCGCGGCCCGGTGTTCGACGGCAGGTACCACGCCCACCTGCTCAAGTCGCCGCGCGAAGCGGCCAACGCCGTGCGCTACGTGCTCGACAACTGGCGCGTCCACGCGCTCCGCGACGGCCGGCCACCCCCGTCGGGCGTGGATCCGTACTGCTCCGCCGCGTGGGCGGACTGCGGACCGCCGCTGGTGGCGGAAGCGCAATGGTGGCTGCTCCGCATCGGGGTCGAGCGCTTCAAGGAACGCGCAAGAGCGGCCTGAGCG
>JBGQLA010000189.1:0-9787 GCA_041499865.1 Deltaproteobacteria bacterium | reverse complement strand
GTCCTCGATCCCTCTGAAGAGCAGCTCGGCGCCGCGCCCGCGGTCGCGCCACAGGCTGGGCACGCCGGAAGGGTCGTTGGCCACGTAGTAGCGCGCCCGCTCCACCAAGAGGACCGCGGCGCTGGCGTAGCAGCTCTCGGTGGGTGCGACGCTGGGGAAGAACCCGTCGGCCGAGGCCAGCGCCCGGATCGAGATCTGCTGGGGAACGCCGCCGACGGCGGGCGCCGCCGCGGAATCGACCGCGAAGTAGGAGACGTTCTGCGCCCGGTCGCAGACCAGCTGGAGGATCCGTCCGCTCTCGATGGTCGCGCTCAACGAAGCGTCCAGCGTCAGAGTCCACGGTCCCGCGCCGACGATCGCGGTGACGCGCCGGGAGAAGGAAGGGTCGCGCCACGCGACCACCAGCTCGTCGGGACCGTCGCTGCGGTCGCGGCCCGAGCCGTTGCAGGACTCCGGAGTGTCGGGAGTGCTGCAGCCGAACCGGGCGAAATCGAAGGCCGCGGTGGGATCGATGCCGTATCCGGCGAGCCGCACCGCCCGGCCCAGTTCCTGAAGGGCGAGCCGTCCGCTCTCTTCCAGGTCGCGCTGCGCCGTCTGGACCACGGACGCCTGGCTCTGCTTGATCAAGAGGCCCGAGATGCCGGCCACCACCGCGGAAAGGAGCGCGACGGAGAGGAGCATCTCAATCAGGGAGAAGCCGCGGGCACGCCTCATATCGGAACCTGCCTGAGCCCGGCGATCGAGGGGTTGTAGCGGTACCCGAGGACCACGGCGCGCATGAAAGTGCCGCCGCCCTGGTTGCCGACCTTGTAGCGGACGATCACCGCGAAGAACACGCCGGTCGTGCCGTCGGGCGCCACGTTGACGTAGACGTCGTAGCTCTCGTCGCCGACCTTGAACGCCGTGTTCGTGGCGGCTTCGCCGAGCACGCTGTCCGCGGCGTCGGCGCCGGTGGGCAGAGCCGGCAGCGCGAAACGGCCGTTTGGATCCGCGAAGTTCGCATCGTTGCCGGCGTTGCTGTTGGCGAGGCGCGCGTCGCCCCAGGGGGCTACGTCGAGTTGGCTGGCGATGGAACGCCCCAGCGCCACCGCGTTCGCCTGGCGCCGGCTGAGCACGCCGAACTTCCCGCTGCCGACGAACGCCACGAGGAGACCGGTCATCGCAATGCCGACGAGCGTCAGCGCGATGAGCGTCTCGACGAGCGAGAAGCCCGACTCGGACTTGTTTCCCCCCATACGCGCCCGTTCTGGTGCAAGGTGCGCACCCCGCGCAAGCGCCTGGATTTGCGGCGCCGCACCGCGGCGGAGGAAGGTGAAACGGCTACTGTTTAGCAGATCGCCCGATACTCTTTAGTGGGAGTTCCAGCGGTACCGTACGACCCCCGCCGCGCAGGTAGGCATCGGCGTTGACGCTACCTTCCCTGGGCGCTATGACCCGCCGTCTGCCAGGATGTCCTTGCGAGGGTGGCGGAACTGGCAGACGCGCAGGCCTTAGAAGCCTGTGGGGAAACCCGTGCGGGTTCGATTCCCGCCTCTCGCACCATCCGTGCTCGTGCAAGGAGCTTCAGTGGTCCAGTCCAGGGTCGAGGATCTCAGTCCGGTGGTGAAGAAGGTCTCCGTCGAACTGACGCCCGACCGCGTGAAGGATGCCCTGGACGTCGCCTACACCTCCGTTTCCCGGACGGTGAAGCTGAAGGGCTACCGCCAGGGGCACGTGCCCCGCCGGCTGGTCGAGCGGTACTTCGGCGACGACGTGAAGAAAGACGTCGCGCAGAAGCTGGTCACCGGCTCCATCCACGAGGCGCTCGCCGAGCACCAGCTCAATCCCGTGGCGCCGCCGCGCGTCGAGAACGGCTCCGTCGAGGCCGGGCAGCCGTTCAAGTACACGGCCACCGTGGAGGTGCGCCCGCACGTCGAGCCGAAGGACTACGAGGGCCTTTCGGTGCCGAAGATCGACGCCACGATCACCGACGCGGAGGTCGACGAGCGGCTCGAGGAGATGCGCGCGGGCCAGGCGATGTTCGTTCCCGTCGAGGGGCGCGAGGTCGCGGAGGCCGGCGATTTCGTCTCCGCCGACTACGAAGGCTTCATGGGCGGAGCGCCTCTGCGCGGCGCGAAGCGCGAGGGCGTGCTCCTGGAGGTCGCCCCCGGATCGCTGCTCGAGAACAAGGCGGAGGCCCTGCTCGGCGCCCGGATCGGCGAGGCCCGCGAGATCAGGGTCTCGTTCCCGGACGACTACGCGGCGGAGGAGCTGCGGGGCAAGGAAGCGCGGTTCCAGGTGGCGGTGAAGGGCCTGAAGAAGCGCGAGGTCCCCGCCCTCGACGACGCCTTCGTCCAGGATCTCGGGGGCGAGGCGAAGACGGTCGCCGACCTGCGGGCGAAGATCCGCTCCGACATGGAGCAGCAGAAGAAGCAGCGCGCGGAGAGCGATCAGCGCGAAGCCGTGCTCACCGCGCTGGTGGCGAAGAACCCCATCGAGGCCCCGCCCGCGCTGGTGGAGCGCAACGTCGACGCGATGCTTCAGGGGATGCTGGAAGGGTTCATGCGCCGCGGCATCGACCCCCGGCAGCTCGGGCTCAACCTCGACCGGATGCGCGACGAGATGCGCCAGCGTGCGCTGCTCGAGGTAAAAGGTTATCTGCTGCTGGAGTCGATCGCCGAGAAGGAGAAGATCGACGCCACGGAGGAGGATCTGGCGAAGCACTTCGACAAGCTGTCCGTCGAGCTCAAGCAGCCCGCGGAGAAGATCCGCGCCGCCTTGCGCAAGCAGGACTCGCTCGACAGCCTGAAAGGCAGGCTGAGGCAGGACAAGGCGCTTGCCTTCCTGCTCTCCAAGGCCACGTTCCAGTAGCCGTTTCTTCAGACCCGGGAGTTCGCGAAATGGCAATGATTCCGTACCCGACCGTGATCGAGCAGACGCACCGCGGCGAGCGCGCGTACGACCTCTACAGCCGCCTGCTCAAGGACCGCATCGTCTTCCTCGGGACGCCGGTCGACGACGACGTCGCCAACATCATCGTGGCGCAGATGCTGTTCCTGGAGTCCGAGGATCCGGACAAGGACATCAACCTCTACATCAATAGCCCGGGCGGGTCGGTGACCTCCGGCCTCGCCATCTACGACACCATGCAGTACGTGAAGTGTCAGGTGTCGACCATCTGCATGGGGCAGGCGGCCTCGATGGGCGCCCTGCTGCTGACCGCGGGGGCCAAGGGCAAGCGCTACTCGCTGCCGCACTCGCGGATCATGATCCACCAGCCGAGCGGCGGCTTCGGCGGACAGGCGAGCGACATCGAGCTGCACGCCAAGGAGATCCTGCGGCTGAAGGCGAAGCTCAACGAAATCATGCAAAAGCACACCGGGCAGCCGCTCGACCGCATCGAGAAGGACACCGACCGCGACTACTTCATGGGCGCCGGTGAGGCAAAGGAGTACGGCCTGCTCGACGAGGTCGTGGTCAAGAAACCGGCGGGGGGCCTGAAGTAGGGTTACATTACGGCAAAGTACGGAGGGCCATTGGTCGACAAGCGGGAGAACCATACGCTCTGCTGCTCCTTCTGCGGAAAGTCGCAGAAGGAGGTGAAGAAGCTCATCGCCGGGCCGACCGTCTACATCTGCGACGAGTGCATCGGTCTCTGCAACGACATCATCGCGGAGGAGATCGACAAGGAGGAGGCGCGCGACCAGAAGCTGCGCATCCCCCGGCCCTCCGAGATCAAGATCATCCTCGACGAGTACGTGGTGGGCCAGGAGCGGGCGAAGAAGATCCTCTCCGTCGCCGTGCACAACCACTACAAGCGGATCGAGAGCAAGGTCTCGCTCGACGACGTCGAGCTGCAGAAGTCGAACATCCTCCTCCTCGGCCCCACCGGCTCGGGGAAGACG
This sequence comes from Deltaproteobacteria bacterium, assembly GCA_041499865.1. Classification (GTDB taxonomy): domain Bacteria; phylum Myxococcota; class Myxococcia; order Myxococcales; family 40CM-4-68-19; genus 40CM-4-68-19. Next base: position 5,903 of record JBGQLA010000189.1, on the reverse strand, counting down.
CTGCTGGCGCAGACGCTGGCGCGGATCCTCAACGTGCCGTTCACCATCTCCGACGCCACCTGCCTCACCGAGGCGGGCTACGTGGGCGAGGACGTGGAGAACATCATCGTCAACCTCCTGCAGGCCGCCGACCACGACATCGAGCGGGCGCAGAAGGGCATCGTCTACATCGACGAGATCGACAAGATCGCGCGCAAGAGCGAGAACCCGTCGATCACCCGCGACGTCAGCGGCGAGGGCGTGCAGCAGGCGCTGCTCAAGATCATCGAGGGCACGGTCGCCAACGTGCCGCCCAAGGGTGGGCGCAAGCACCCGCAGCAGGAATTCCTCCAGGTCGACACCTCGAACATCCTCTTCATCTGCGGTGGCGCCTTCGGCGGGCTGGAGAACATCGTCGCCCAGCGGACCGAGGGCAAGAGCCTGGGCTTCGGGTCCGACGTGAAATCCAAGAAGGAGCGGAACATCAGCGAGCTGCTCCGCGACGTGCAGCCGGAAGATCTTCTCAAGTTCGGCATGATCCCGGAGTTCATCGGGCGGCTCCCGGTGGTGGCGACGCTGGAGGAGCTGGACGAGGTGGCCCTGGTGGACATCCTCACCAAGCCGCGCAACGCCTTGGCCAAGCAGTACCGCAAGCTGATGGAGATGGACGGCGTCCAGCTCAAGTTCACCGAAGGCGCGCTTCGGGCGGTGGCGAAGGAAGCGATCCGCCACAAGAGCGGCGCGCGCGGTCTGCGGGCGATCCTCGAGAACTCGATGCTGAACGTGATGTACGAGGTGCCCTCGCACAAGAACATCCGCGAGATCGTGCTCAACGAGGACTGCATCCTGAAGAAGGAAGCGCCTCTGATCGTGTACGAGAAGCAGGCGGAGACGGCCTGATTCTCCTCTGGGCGCGAAGATCGCGCTCACGCAGTCGGCCCTGTGCAGCGGCGTGCCGGTTCGCAGCGGCGGGCGGGAGACCTGGTCGCGGCTGCCGTGGCCACGAGCGCGGCTCCGTGGCGATGCCCGGATGCGAACCGGGCGGCCACATGCACGGTCGTCTACGGCCCTCGGCGCGACGGCTCGCGAGCGCGCCCGGTGACTTGTGCGCACCGGCGCCCACCTGCGAGATGTGTGGTGATCTGCCTCCGGGAATTTGGAAGCCCTGCGGACCCGTTGAGAGAGGGCAGGGATTTGCTGACTTCGCCGGACGGTCGCGCTACGCTTCGCGGCGGAAGGCGGCCAGCCAAGCCCCCGGAGGCAAGACCCGATGTTCTTCCGCAACGACGACAAGAGGGACCCGAAGAGCAAGGCCGGGGCCCGCACCGTGCCTCTCCTCCCGCTCCGCGACATCATCGTCTTCCCGCACATGGTGGTGCCGCTCTTCGTGGGGCGCGAGAAGTCGATCGCCGCGCTGGAAGAGGCGATGGCCCACGACAAGGACATCCTCCTCGCCGCCCAGAAGAAGGCGAAGACCAACGAGCCCGCGCCCGAAGACATCTTCGAGATCGGCACGCTGGGCACCATCCTCCAGCTGCTCCGGCTGCCCGACGGCACGGTGAAGGTGCTGGTCGAGGGCAAGAAGCGGGCGCGGATCCGCAAGTACGCCACGCAGGAGAAGTTCTTCCTCGTCGAGGCGGAAGAGGTCGACGAGATCAACGAGCGCAACGTGGAGGTGGAGGCGCTGGTCCGCTCGGTGCACGCCACCTTCGAGGCGTACGTCAAGCTGAACAAGCGCATCCCGCCGGAGATGCTGATGTCGGTGGCCACCATCGACGATCCGGCGCGCCTCGCGGACACCATCGTCGCCCACCTCTCGCTCAAGCTGAACGACAAGCAGTCCATCCTCGAGGAGCAGGCCGCCGCGAAGCGGCTGGAGAAGCTCTACGAGCTGATGCAGGGCGAGATCGAGATCCTCCAGGTGGAGAAGAAGATCCGCACCCGCGTCAAGAAGCAGATGGAGAAAACGCAGAAGGAGTACTACCTCAACGAGCAGATGCAGGCGATCCAGAAGGAGCTGGGCGAGCGCGACGAGTTCAAGTCGGAGCTGCAGGAGCTCGAGGAGAAGATCAAGAACAAGAAGATGTCGAAGGAGGCCATCGCCAAGGTCAAGAAGGAGCTGCGCAAGCTGAAGATGATGTCGCCGATGAGCGCGGAGGCGACGGTGGTGCGCAACTACGTCGACTGGATCCTCGGCCTGCCCTGGTACGAGTACACGAAGGACAAGCTGGACATCAACGAGGCCGAGAAGATCCTCAACGACGATCACTACGGCCTGAAGAAGCCCAAGGAGCGGATCCTCGAGTACCTCGCCGTGCAGGCGATGGTGGAGAAGATGAAGGGCCCGATCCTCTGCTTCGTGGGCCCCCCGGGCGTGGGCAAGACCTCGCTGGGCAAGAGCATCGCGCGCGCGCTGGGCCGCAAGTTCGTCCGCATCTCCCTGGGCGGTGTGCGCGACGAGGCGGAAGTGCGCGGCCACCGGCGCACGTACATCGGCGCCCTGCCCGGCAAGATCATCCAGTCGCTGAAGAAGGCGGGCAGCGGAAACCCGGTGTTCCTGCTCGACGAGATCGACAAGATGAGCACCGACTTCCGCGGCGACCCCTCTTCGGCGCTGCTGGAGGTGCTCGATCCGGAGCAGAACCACACCTTCAACGATCACTACCTGGATCTCGACTACGACCTCTCCAAGGTGCTGTTCATCTGCACCGCGAACACGCTGCACGGCATCCCCGCGCCGCTGCAGGACCGCCTGGAGATCATCCGCATCGCCGGCTACACCGATCTGGAGAAGCTCTCCATCGCCCGCAAGTACCTGGTCGCCAAGCAGCGCGAGCAGAACGGGCTGGAGAAGATCGACGTGAAGTTCACCAGCAAGGCGCTGATGGAGCTGATCCACCGCTACACCAAGGAGAGCGGCGTCCGCGGGCTGGAGCGCGAGATCGCCACCTTGTGCCGCAAGACGGCCAAGGACGTGCTGTCCACCGGGAAGAACGAGGAGAAGATCCTCGTCACCGCGAAGCGCGTGCACAAGCTGCTCGGGCCTCCCCGTTTCCGCTATGGGACGACGGAGGAGCGCGACGAGATCGGCCTGGTCACGGGCCTGGCCTGGACGGAAGTGGGCGGCGAGCTGCTGCAGACCGAGGCGACCGTGATCCCCGGCAAGGGCAAGCTGATCCTCACCGGCAAGCTCGGCGACGTGATGCAGGAGAGCGCGCAGGCGGCGTTGAGCTACGTGCGCTCGCGCGCGGAGCGGTTCGGGCTGGACAAGAAGTTCGCGGAGAACGTGGACGTGCACATCCACGTCGCCGAAGGCGCCGTGCCCAAGGACGGGCCCAGCGCCGGGGTGACGATGGCGACGGCGATGGTGTCGGCGCTCACCCGCATCCCCGTCCGCAAGGACGTGGCGATGACGGGCGAGATCACCCTGCGCGGGCGTGTGCTGCCGATCGGCGGTCTCAAGGAAAAGGCGCTGGCGGCGCACCGGGGCGGGACGAAGATCATCCTGATCCCGAAGGACAACGCCAAGGACGTGCGGGAGATCCCGCTGAAGATCCGGCGCGAGCTGACCATCATCCCCGTCGAGCACGTGGACGAGGTGCTGCGGAACGCGCTGGTGCTGGAGAATCCCGACGCGTTCTTCAGGACGGTGGAGACGAAGATCGAGGCGCCGGGGAACACGCCGCAGACCGCCGTCTAGATCGGGTGTCACCGCAGATCGACGGCGCCGTCGTCGCGCGGTGAGCGCCGGAGCCCGAATTCCCAGACGAGGCAGCCTGGCGCCGTGCCCGTGACGCGGATCCGGCCGCCATGGATGCCGCGCAGGTGATGCGCGGCGCATTATGCCGACTGGCGGATTATGCCGCGTGCCAGCTCCGGATCGGTGGTTGAACAGCGCTCACGACGCGGAATAATCAGAGGGCCTCCAAGAAGGCGAGCAGCGAGTCCTTGGGCCGGAAGCGTCGGCCCCACGTTCGGTGGCGCGGTGCGTGCGAGCGCGCGTTCCTTCATGGTTCGCCGATGGAGACGTCCAGGGCGCTTCGTCCGCGGGAGAGCTGCGCCAGGACCGCGTCGACCAGGTACGCGACGTCGCGGCCGACCCTTTCGTCGCGCTCGCGACCCATCGGCCACGGGAACATCGAGGCCAGGCTGGCGAGCGCGTCGAGCCGGGGGCCGTCCGGGAGGCTTTCGCAGGCTTCGGCCATTTCCGGATGCTAGCAGCCCCCTCCGACATTCCTTGGTGGAGGCTGGTCGGGTCGGTCGCTCTCCCGGCGGTCGGGGCGCAAACCGCTGCTGGAGCTGACCTGGAACGAACTCAGCGTCGCGCCGCCGGCGCCTCTGGAACAGCCGCCGCTGCCCAGAGCTGCCGTCCGTAGAGAACGCCGAGCGGAGCGCGGTCGCGCAGGATGCGCACGATCGCCGCGCAGAGCACGTCCGCGGGCATGGGGCGGAGATCGTCGGAGAGGCCGCGCAGCGGGGGGATCGCTCCAAGGAGCCGAAGCGCACCGCCGACGATCGGCGGCGGCTTGCGCTGCGTGCCGTCGCTGGGGAGGGCGGCGGAGCCGGTGGTGTCGAGGAACGAAGGGCGGAGGATCGTGTGCGGCAGCCCGCTCTTGCGCACGACCTCTTCCGCCTTGAACTTCCAGCCCAGGTATCCGCCCCCCGAGCGCGCTCCCAGCGCGGTGAGCAGGACGAAATGGCGCGGCTCCGGCGAGGGAACGCGGCGGGCGGACTCGGCCAACTCCACCACCGGGCGGTAATCGGAGGATTCGTAGGTGTCTCCGGCGGCGAACCGGCGGCGCATCGTCCCCACCAGGCAGACCACGGCCTGCGCGCGCGACATCGCGGCGTCGAGCTTCGCGGAGTCGGAGAGATCGGCGACGAGCGCTTGCGGATCCTTCCCGAACGGATGCCGTGCGGCGGTCTTCGGCCGCACGTGCGGGATCACCTCGAACCCTCTCGCGCGCAGCCAGGGCACGAGCACGGTTCCGATCGCGCCGGTAGCGCCCGCGACGAGCACGGTCGTCATGGGCGCCACCGTACACGATCACTGCCAGATGTTCCTCCACCACGGCGTCGGATCGTCGGCCGGCGCGTCCGGACCCATTCGCGCGCGGATGCGCGGCTGTCCCAGCCGGTGAGCGTCGCGACCGTCTCGGCTTGCTTGCTGCGCCGTGCGGCGAGCTCCTCGCGGTAGACGTCCGCCGCGGAGCAGGAGGCATCGCCTGCTTAGGAACGCGATCTGGAGCCAGCGTGGGTCGCGGGGCATGCCGGCAGCGAACGCCCGACCCGCGGCTTCGATCTGGAGCGGCTACCGGATGGCGGGGGCCCAGCCGAAGGCGATTGCCGCGGAGCGTCGGGACCCGAGTGGAACAAGGCCGAGCCGCTGCAGCTCCCCGCCGCGGGCGGCGTCCTTCACCAGCACACCCCGGCGCGCGACGCGCCGCGCCTCGCGGAGTGTCGCGAGGTCGAGGGGCGCGTGCTCCCCGTGCGCGCGGAGGAGATCGAACAGCGGCCCTGCGTCTCCGGCGCGGCGGAACATCGGGTCGAGGAGCACGACGTCGAAGGAGGCGTCGCGCTGCTCGCGGAGCCAGGAGCGGTGGTCGGCGCGGATCACTTGCACCCGGCGTCCAGGCTCGCGGCCGTGGCCAGGCAGCCTTCGCAGGGCGGCCTGGGTGAACGCGGCGAGCAGGCCGACCTGCTCCAGGCCGATGACGGTGGAGCCGGTGGCGCTCGCGGCGACCAGCGCGTCGCCGCCGAGGCCGAGCGTCGCGTCGAGCACTTCGTCGCCGGGGCGGAGAGCGGCGTGCGCGATCAGCGGATCGGTTTCGCCCCTGCGCGCGCGGAGCACGCGAAGGAACGCCATCCCCACGCTGGCGCGGAAGACGCGGCCGCGGTCGTAGAGGTCGGCGCGGCGGGCGGCG